>NZ_LIPP01000392.1 GCF_001418335.1 Streptomyces aurantiacus
TGGTTCGGACACGCGTGTCCGGGCCGGGTGTGCACTGTTTTATGGGTTCATGGTTCGGTTGGGCGCACGGTGTGTGGCGCACGGAGGAGGCATCGGTGGCGGGCGAGTCCCCCGACAGGTCGAAGCAGCACGAGTCGTCGGCAGGAGCGACGTCGGGGAGTAAGGCTCCGGTTCCGGATCCGCGGTTGGCGGTCGCGCGGGAGGCCGTGACGGCGGCTGCCCGCGTGGACACGGCGACCGCGGTGTTCTCGACGAAGCGCTCCGCGGGTGCGGAGGAGGCGGGTGCGGAGGAGGCAGCGGGGCCGGCTGCCGGGAGTTCCCAGGGCAGTGACGGTTCTGCGGAGCCGGAGAGCGCCGCCGCGGGTGCTGGGAAGGGCACCGGGGGCGGCGACGCGCGACTGCGGAACGTCGTGGCGGCCTGGGCCGCCACGGCGGACGACGAGGCGCCTGAGGGCGCTTCTGTGGACGCGGACGAGGGGAGTGACCTCGGCGGCGGCTCCGGGGCGGGGGCCGACTCCGGCTCCGGTTCCGGCTCCGACGGCTCGGACGCGGACTCGGGTGCTCCCGCCGCGGACGGCTCGGACTCGGACGAGGACCCGGACGCCGATACGGGTGTGGGCGCGGCCCCGGGCTCCGAGCCGGAGGGCGCCGCTTCGGTGGACGCATCGGCCGAGGACGGCGAGACCGCCATCGCCGCGGAGCCTGACGTCGATGCCGATGCCGATGCCGACGCCGGAGCCGGAGCCGGGACCTCGGCCGAGGCTGCGGATGAGACTGCGGGCGAGCCGAAGGGCGAGCCGGCGTCCGCCGAGCCGGAACGTCCCGCTCCGCACGGCGACCCCCCGGCCAAGGCCGCCGACGTCGACGTCGATGCCGACGCCCCGAGCAAGGGCGGAAGCCCGGCCGCTGCTGCTGGTGCCGCCGACGCCGACCCCGTAGCGAAGCCGGAGCCGGAGCCGGAGTCGAAGTCGGAGCCGGAGCCGGAGCAGAAGTCGAGCCCCGCCGCCGACGAGGACAAGCCCAAGCCCCCCGTCGACCGGGCCACCGCCACCTTCAAGCGGCCGCCCTCCGTGGACCAGCCCACGGCCATGCTCAAGCTGGGCGGTGCCGAACCGGCAGCCGAACCCGAAGCCCCCAAGGCACCCAAGGCACCCAAGGCACCCAAGGTCCCCGAGAGCCCTACGGCTCCCGAGCCCGAGCGGGAAGTCGAGCGGACCAGCAAGTTCGTGGCCCTCAAGCCGCTCGACGAGCCCGCGCCGCCGAAGGCGGGGCCTGCCGCCCCGACGGCGAGGCCGCCCGGTCCGGCGCCGTTCCCGAAGGCCGCCGAGGCCGGCGTCACCCCGCAGGTCGGTCCGGAGCGCACGACCCAGCAGCCCCTCCCGCCGAAGCCCCCGCTGGACCTGCTGGCGGAGCTGACGAACACGCCGGCGCCCCGGCAGACCCCGGTGCGGACGATCGTGCGCCGGGTCAAGATCTGGACGCCGCTGGTGCTCCTGCTGGCCGTAGTGTTTGCGGTCGCACAGGTCGTACGTCCGTTGCCGTCCCCCAGCCTCGTGCTGACCGCCGACGAGTCGTACGCCTTCGAGGGGAACAAGGTCTCCCTGCCGTGGCCCGAGGAGGGGCAGGGCTGGATGGATGTCAACGGCGTCGGCACGGTCGACTCGTTCGGGGAGCAGAAACCCGTCGCGATCGGCTCGGTCGCCAAGGCCATGACGGCGTACGTGATCCTCAAGGAGCACCCGCTGAAGGCCGGCGCGGACGGCGCGAAGATCCCCGTCGACGCGAAGGCGGAGGAGGAGGGCGGCTACGACGCGAAGGGCGAGTCGACGCTCAACACCGTCAAGGAGGGCGACACCCTCACCGAGAAGGACGCCATCGCGGCCATCATGATCCCCTCCGCGAACAACATCGCGCGCCTGCTGGCCCGTTGGGACGCGAACGGTTCCGAGGCGAAGTTCATCGACAAGATGAACGCCGCCGCCAAGGATCTCGGGATGACCAACACCACGTACACCGACGCCTCGGGGCTGAAGGAGACCACGGTCTCCACCGCCGAGGACCAGGTGAAGCTCGGCAACGAGCTGGTGAAGATCCAGGCGCTGGTCGACATCACCAAGCTGCCGACCTGGGTGGACCCGTCCGGCAGGAAGTGGGACAACTACAACCGCCTCGTGCCGTACAACAACGCCATCGGCATCAAGACCGGCTCCACCACCAAGGCCGGCGGCAACCTGCTCTTCGCCGCCACGCAGGAGGTCGGCGGTGAGAACGTCATCGTCGTCGGCGCGATCCTCGGCCAGCACACGCCGCCGATCATCGACACGGTCAACGCGGTCAGCAAGACGGCGATGATCGCCGCCCAGGAGGCGCTGACCTCGCAGAAGATCCTGAAGAAGGGTGACGTCGTCGGGTATGTGGATGACGGGCTCGGGGGCCAGGCACCGGTCGTCGCCACCAAGGACGTCTCCGCGGTGGGCTGGGCCGGACAGACCGTCAAGCTGAAGCTGAGCGAGGACGGCACGTCCCTTCCGCACGAGGCGAAGGCGGGAACCAAGGTCGGCTCCCTGAGCGTCGGTGACGGTACGACGGGCGACGCGGTGGAGGTTCCGGTCGCGCTCCAGTCGGATCTCGCCGAACCGGGATTCGGCGCCAAACTGACCAGGGTGGCCTGACCAGGGTGGCTTGACCGACTGCCTGACGGGAACACGCCCCCCGAAGCGCTGAACCGGGCCGTACAGCGCTGAACCGCGCAGGGCCGACCGCACTCCGCCGACGGAGCCCCACCCAGGGGCTCTCCGGCGGGGTGCGTGCTAGCGTCGCCAGGATGGGGCAAGGCGGCCCGCCGCGGGGCCCGGCCGAGAGTGGAACAACGGGACACAGGAGTGCCAGCACGTGGCGACAGCGGAGCCGACGCATGCCGACGACGCCGAGCCGAGCCGAGGGGCCGGCCCGCGAATAGGAGTGCGTACCCGGTACGTCGAGGGCGCCGAGAGCCCCCGTACCGCCGAGCCACTCGAAAAGGCCGTGCCACCCGACACCTCCGCATCACGTGATCCCGGCGAAGGCCCGACCGGGCCCGGCGAGGATTCCGGTTCCGCGGCATCCGAGGACCCGGTAGACGCCGCCGAGCACCCGGAAGTCCCCGAGGGCCCAGCTGCCGAGGGCACAGGCGACACCGGCACCGACACTCACGCTGACGCTGACGCTGGTACCAGTACGGGCGTCGACACCCGTTTCCGGCGCTTCGTGCGGCATCCCGCGGTCCTCGCCACGGCGCTCGCGGGTGTCCTCCACATCATCTGGTTCTTCACGTTCGCGAACAGCGGGGGCGACCTCGCGGCGCAGGACGCGTGGGCCGAGTTCGTCGGGCGCAACCCCGGGTCCGCGTACAACCTGGCCTGGTACGGCGGCATGCACCCCGTGTCGTACAGCGTGGTGTCCCCGTATCTGATGGCCGTGCTCGGCGTGCGGACGACGCTGATGATCGCGGGGACGATCTCCGCCGGGCTGCTCACGCTGGTGCTGATGCGCAGCAGGGCCGTACGCGATCCCAAGTGGCCGGCCCTGGCCGGAGTGTTCGCGCTCCTGTGCAACGCGGTCTCGGGTCGGGTGACCTTCGGCCTCGGCATGGTCTTCGCGCTCGGCGCGACCGCCGTCGTCTTCTGCTGGCCGTACCGCTGGCGCTACAAGCGCTGGGCCAAGGCCCTGTGCGCGGCCCCCCTCGCCGCGCTCGCGACCGCCGCGTCCCCCGTGGCCGGGCTCTTCGTGGGCTTCGTCGCGGTGGCGCTGTTCCTGCAGAAGCGCCGTCCGGGCGCCTGGGCGCTGGGCCTCGCGCCCGCCGCCGTCGTGGGCGTCTCGGCCTGGATGTTCCCCTTCTCGGGTACGCAGCCGATGCTGTTCGCGTCGGTCCTGCTGCCTTTCACGTACTCGGTGTTCGTCTTCTTCCTCGTCCCCAAGGAGTGGAAGACGGTCCGGATCACGGCCGCGGTGTACGGGCTCGCCGTCCTGCTCGTCTGGCTGATCAGCTCGCAGATCGGCTCCAACATCAGCCGCCTCCCGATGCTGCTCGGGGGCGTCGCGCTGATCGCCGCGCTGCCCTTCACGGTGCCGCGCTCGCGCAAGTGGTACGTGATCATCGTGGCCTTCGTGGGCCTGAACACCTGGATCGGCTTCAAGGCCGTGGACGACATCGTGCACACGACGCCCGCGGCGTCCTGGGCCCGCGAACTGGCCCCGCTCGTCAACCAGCTCCAGGAGGCCGGCGCGGACAAGGGCCGCGTCGAGGTCGTACCGGCCCGCTCCCACCGCGAGGCGTCCGCGCTCGCCCCGTACGTCAACCTCGCCCGCGGCTGGAACCGGCAGGCGGACATGGAGCGCAACCCCCTCTTCTACGACGACACGCTCAATTCCGCGAACTACCACGAGTGGCTCCAGCGCTGGGCCGTCCACTACGTCGTCGTCCCCAAGGGCGAGCCCGACGGCGACGGCGGTGAGCGCGAGCGCGAGCTGGTCCAGCGCGGGATGACGTACCTGAAGCAGGTCTGGGGCGACGCCAACTGGCAGCTCTTCGAGGTCACCGACCCCACGCCGATGGCCGACCCGCCCGCCGTCGTCGACCGCGCCGAGCAGGGCGAGCTGACGCTGGAGGTCAAGCGGGCGGGGCGGGTGCTCATCCGGATCCCGTACTCGCCGTGGCTCGGGCTCGTCGACGCGGAGGGCAAGAGCCTGAAGCCGCCGCAGGAGACCGAGGAGTCCAAGCAGCGGGAGGACGGCGTGCCGAAGACGTACGACAACGTCAACGGCTGCCTGATGGAGACGGAGGAGGACGCCATGGGGGACCAGTGGACGGAGCTGCTGGCCCCACGCGCCGGCACGTACCGCCTGGCGGCGCCCTACCAGTTCCCTCGGGGCACCGGCTGCCCGGAGGAGTTGCGCGCGGAGGTCCGCGGAAGCGAGGGGTAGGGCACCCGGCGGCGCGCGCCTCGCCTCGCCTCAGCCGAGGTGGGTTTCGACCGCCGACACGACCTCGGCCGACTCCGGCTCGGTCTGCGGTGCGAAGCGCGCGACCACCGCGCCGTCCCGGCCGATCAGGAACTTCTCGAAGTTCCAGCGGATGTCACCGGTGTGCCCCTCGCCGTCGGCGAAGCCGGTGAGCCGCTCGTACAGGGTGTGGCGTCCGTCCCCGTTGACGTCGACCTTCTCGGTCATCGGGAAGGTCACGCCGTACGTCGCCGAGCAGAACTCCGCGATCTCCTCGGACGTACCGGGCTCCTGGCCCATGAACTGGTTGCAGGGCACCCCGAGCACGGTGAAGCCCTGCGCCGCGTACCGCTCGTGCAGCCGCTCCAGGCCCGCGTACTGGGGGGTGAGCCCGCACTTGGACGCCACGTTGACGATGAGGACGGCCTGGCCCTTGTACTGGCCGAGGTCGGCGGAACCGCCCTGCAGCGCATCGATGTCGACGTCGAGAGCGGAGGTGCCGGAGATACCCGCGTTGTCAGTAGTCATGAACGGATGCTAACTCCGGCGCACTGCCGCAGGGGCGGCGCCCTGCGCCTCGACGAGGACCTCACCGGCGGCCGTCCGGTAGTAGAGGACGGACCGCCCCGAGCGCCGCCGCCGCACCAGCCGTGCGTCGAGCAGGACCTTCAGATGGCGGCCGACCGAGCCGAGCCCCTGCCCGGTGACGGCGACCAACTGGCTCGTACTCATGGGGGAGTCCAGCAGGGCGAGGACGCCGGCGCGTGCGCTGCCGAGCAGCCGGGCGAGACTCTCGGGGGCGACGGACGCGGTCGGGGAGGACGGGGCCCGCGGTCCGGTGTGTGCCAGTACGCCCGAGCACGGGTACACGACCGCGTACCGGTGGGGTTCCTCCCACGACACCCACCCGTGCCGCTGCACGGTCACCGGTACGAGGACGAGTTCCGCGCCCGATATCTCGCGGGGCGGGTACTCATGGAGGTTGACCTGCAGCCGGTTCTCGCCGAGCCAGCGCATGCCGGGCCGCATCGCGCCGAGCGCTGCCGCCCAGCCCTCCTGGCTGAGCCGGGCGGTGCGGGCCACGACATCCGCTTCGAGCACGCGTCGGCGGCGGGGCCAGTCGGGTCGTACGGCCTCGGTCCAGACGTGGGTGAGCAGGTCGGCGGCGCGTTCGGGGAGGTCGTCGCGGTCCCGGAGGACGGCGGGCAGCGGACCGCGCAGGGCGACGGCGAGGTGGGCGCGGGCGGCTTCGGGCGGGACCTCGCGCACCCGGGCGACCTCCGCGGCGAAGTCCTCCTCGCCCCGCGGGGTGGGCGTGAGGAAGTCGGCGATCCACTCGGGGCCGAGCCCTGCCCGGACGAGGGCGGCGGTGACCGGATCGGCGGCCAGCCGCCGCTCGTAACCGACCAGATGGGTCTTCAGCCAGGCCCGTTCGCCGGGGTGCGCGGCCGTGCCGGCGTGCAGCGCCTTCAGACAGGCGAAGGTCTCGGCGAGCGGAGAGAGCACGAAGCGACTCCCGGCCAGGGTGTCGGCACTGACCTGCCACCAGCCCATCTCCGCCCCCTTCCCCTTCCCCTCCGCCTCCGCCTCCGGCTTCCGAGGCACATTGTTTCGCGCGGACGCGAAACAGTAACGCTCGCTCCGGCGCGGGTCCGAGACTCCGGGCATGCGTACGACGTACCGGTCCCTCTTCCGCACCCCGGAGTTCACGCCCCTCTTCCTGGCCTCCTCGGCGCAGGTGGCGGCCCAGACGATGAGCGGTCTCGCGCTCGGCACACTGGTCTACCGGGCCACGGACTCGCCCCTCCTGTCGGCCCTCAGCATGTTCGGCCCGTCGCTCGCCCAGGTCGTGGGCGCGACCACGCTCCTGTCGGCGGCCGACCGACTGCCGCCGCGCGCCACGATGACGGGCACCGCGCTGGCGTTCGCGGCGGGTACGGCGCTCCTGGCGCTCCCCGCCCCCCTCTGGACGCTCTTCGGCCTGGTCCTCACGCTCGGTCTGGTGGCCTCCCTGAGCGGAGGCGTCCGCTGGGGCCTGCTGAACGAGATCCTGTCCAAGGACGGTTCCGACGGCTACATCACCGGCCGTTCGGTCTTCAACATGGCGAACGGGGTCACGCAGATCACGGGCTACGCCACGGGAGGCGTCCTGATCGCGTTCCTGTCCCCGCGCGGCACCCTGCTCACGGCGGCGGCCCTGTACGCGACGGCCGCGGCGGTCGCCCGCTGCGCCCTGACCCCCCGCCCGCCGAGAGCCACGGGCCGTCCGTCGGTGGGCGAGACCTGGCGCACGAACCGAACCCTGTTCTCCGCGGGCTCCCGCCGCCACCTCTACCTCGCGCTCTGGCTCCCCAACGGCCTGATCGTCGGCTGCGAGTCCCTCTACGTCTCGTACGCTCCCGAGCACGCGGGTCTGCTCTTCGCGTGCGCGGCGCTGGGCATGCTGGCGGGGGACGTGGCCGTGGCCCGCTTCGTCGGGCCAGTCCTGCGCCCACGGCTGGGCGTACCCCTGCTCCTGTTGCTGGCGGCCCCGTATCTCCTCTTCGCCCTGCGCCCGAGCCTGTCCCTGGCCGCGGTCCTCGTCGCCCTGGCCTCCGTCGGCTTCGGTGCGAGCCTTCTCCAGCAGGAACGGCTCATGGCCGTCACGCCGCCCGAACTGTCGGGCCACGCCCTGGGGTTGCATTCGTCCGGGATGCTGGCGATGCAGGGCGGCGGCGCGGCGCTGGCCGGTTCGGCGGCCCAACTGACGTCACCGGCGACGGCGATGACGGTGACGGCGGCCGCGTCGATCGCGGTCACGCTGACGCTGGCACGGGGGCTGGGGCCCGGGCCCCGTACGGCTATCGCGCCACGAACTGGGTGAGTATGGCCTGGACCTCGTAGATGTCGACGCCCTTGGTGAAGGTCTTCGTGATGGGCACGGACGTGCCGGAGATCCAGATCTTCAGCTCGGCGTCGAGGTCGAAGGTGCCGGCGGTCTCGACGGCGAAGTGCGTGATGCTGCGGTACGGGACGGAGTGGTACTCCGTCTTCTTGCCGGTGATGCCCTGCTTGTCGACCAGGATGAGGCGGCGGTCGGTGAAGAGGATGGTGTCACGGATCAACTGGAAGGCGGCGTGGACCTGCTCGTTCTGCCCGAGCAGTCGCGCGTAGTCGTACTGGGCTTTCCCCGGGTCGACGGTATGGGCGTTTCCGAACAGTGCCATGGCGAACCCCCTGGTGGATGCGTGAAGTCACCCGATGCTCGCACCGCGGCGCAGGGGAGGCGAGGCTTGTTGCCCGACTGTCTTGAGGGCGGGACCACCCGGTGACGTACCGCCCTCTTCCCCGCCCGCCCCCGGGGGCTCCGTTCAGAGGTCGGCCACGTCGACCAGTCCGTCCTGGACGGCGCGGGCCACCAGGCTCGCCTTGGTCCGTGCGGGGCGGCCGACGTTCGCGTACTTGATCCGCACCCGGTCCAGATAGGAGTTGACCGTCCGCACGGAGATGTTGAGACGCTGGGCGACCAGTTCCTTCGACTCCGACTGGAACCACTCGATGAGCACGTCCTCCTCGCGCGCGGAGAGCTGGGGGCGGTCGGCCCGGGCGTTCGTGCCAAGGGCGCCGGCCAGCGCGGGCGCCATGTAGGGCCGCTCATCGGCTGCCGCCAGTGTCGCCTCGACCAGGTGCTGCTGGCCCTCGCTCTTGGTCAGGAAGGTCGCGGCTCCCAGGTCCAGGCAGTTGAGCGCCGTCTTCTCGTCGTCCCGCATCGAGTAGACGACCACCTGCCGTCCGGCGTCGACGAGTCTTCGCAGGCTGCCGAAGGCGGGGCCGCCCTCGCCGAGTTGCAGATCCAGGAGGACGACATCGGCCGTGCTGCCCGGCGTGGTCCAGGCCAGTTCCGCGGAGGTGCCGGCCGCGACCACGGTGATGGGGCGCTGTGACGCGGCGTACCACGCCTGTATGCCCGAGAGGATGGCTGGATGGTCGTCGACGACGACCACGCTGACTGGTGCGTTGCTGCTACTCATGCCGGGTCAACTCCTGGAGGCCGCCGGTCTTCTCCAGCCGGCCTCGCGTTCGTGTCCGTCACCTGGAGACCCCCATGTCGCTTGGGGAACAGGGTAGTTGACCTGCGGTCGACCTCTGCGGTCGACCTCTGCGGTCGACCTGCGATGCAGGCCGAGCGCCGATGTGCTTCCGGAGAAGCCCGGTGCGGGTGGCGGCCGTTCCTTGTGGGGCGAACGACCGTCACACTCAGCGACCGGTCCGGGCTACTGTCCGGGTCAGGAAGCCGAGTTCGAGGAAATCGACTTCGGGCTTTGTACCGAATACGGGGGAAGGGCTGACTTCGGATGAGGCAAAGGGCCTTTGCCGCTGTCGTTGCTGTTGCGGCTGTGGCGACCGCTTGCTTCACGGCCGGTTGTGGCGCCGGATCGTCATTGTCCGGCGGTTCGAGTTCCGGCGAACCGGAGCAGGAGCGGAATCAGGAGCGGGCGGCAATGGTCGCGGCCGCGGAACTCCGGGATCTCACCGTCGAGGAAGAGATCGAAGTGGAGCGTGCCGAACAGAAGCTACTCAAGGCGTGCATGGCGGAAAAGGGATTCCCCTACTGGGAGATTCCGGTGCCCGTCGTCGATGAGCGCAGAGCGGGCCTCTATGTGATGGACGATGTGCGGTGGGCCAAGAAGTACGGGTACGGCCGTGTCTTCCAGGAGAAGGCGGAGAAGATACGTCTGACCCACCCGACCGTCACCTACCAGAACAAGCTGCCCAAGGAGAAGCGGGCCGCCTATTCGAGGGCGCTGGACGGCGACTGGCGTGACGCGATGAAGGTCGAGCTTCCCGGTGACGTGGGCACCGTCGAGACTCCTCGTGGAGGGTGCGCCAACGAGGCACGGAAGAAACTCTACGGCGACCCCGAGACCTGGTTCGTCGCACGCAGGACCGTCACGGGCCTGATGCCGCTCTACGTGCCCGAGGTCATGAAGGACAAGAGCTTCACGGTGTCCCTCAAGAAGTGGTCGAGCTGTATGACAGACGCCGGCCGCCCCTTTGTCAACCCGGACAAACTCCGTGAGCAGCGCACTCTGCGTACCGAGGGGATGCCGTCCGCGGAGGCCCACGAGTTCGACACGGAACTGGCCGTCATCGACGCGACCTGCGCCAAGGAGACGTCCCTGGCCGAGATCACCCACTCTCTCGAAACCAAGTACCGGGCGAAGGCGCTGAAGCGGTACGGCAAGGAACACGTCGACTACCGAAAGATGCGGCTGCACGCCTTGGCGGAAGCCAAGCAGATCCTTTCCTGAAACAGTACTTCCGCATAGACAAAGGAGTTCTTGCCGTGCGCAAACTGTCCTCGCTCGCGACCATGGCGACGCTGGCCGGCCTCGTGGTCATCGGTCCCGTCCCCAGCGCTTCGGCTGCCGCTGCGGCCGCCACGTGCCGTGACAACTACGACGGGGCTACGGCCGGCTGGATGTACGCCTACGACAAAGCCAACTGTGAGGGCTATCTCGGCGGCGCCCAGCTCGATGACAACAACTGGGGAAACAGCCTTGGCGGCTTCCAGGGAAGCGACGACAACAAGGCCACCTCGATCATCAACAAGGGGGAATACTCGCAGGTGAAATTCTACAATTACACCCGCCCCCATGGTGACGACCTGAACCCTCACATCTGCCTGACGCGCGCAGAGGGCTTCGCGTCGAACCTCAGCGACGACTACTGGGAGGGATTGAAGCTCTTCGGGACCGTCAACAACTCGATCAGCGCGCACCAGTGGGTGGACACGACCTCCTGTTCGGCCCTCGCGGAGTAATCGACCCGATTACCGACCGCACCAAGATGAAGTGGGCGCGATACAGCGACGTGACCGGCGCGAGGTACGACTGCCGCTGAGCAGAGCGCGGGTCGAACGGGTTCCCGTTCGGGGGAGTTCACGGGGGCACGGGGATACGGAGGGTGCAGGAGCACGGGGGTACGGGCTGTCGCGTATACACATCT
>NZ_LIPP01000393.1 GCF_001418335.1 Streptomyces aurantiacus
GAGCGGGAGCGGGCGCCGCTGCCCGGGGGCCCGTCGTCCCAGGTGCCGGGTCCGCCGGTTCCGGGTCCACCGGTCTCACCACGGCCCGGGGCGCCGCGCGTGCCGCGCTCGGGCGGCTCAGGGACGCCGGTCGCGCGCCGGGGCGCGGCTCCGGTACGGCAGCGGTTTCAGGCACCCGTGGCACACCCGCCGGGTCCGGACGGGTCGGCTCCGGGCCGGTCGGCTCCGGACTCGCCGCACCCGCCGCACCCGCTGGACCCGTCGCCGACGGCTTTCTGGGGCTCGTGAATTCCGCCCGTGCCTCCGTCGGTGTTCCTCCTGTCGCCCTCGACGCCCGTCTGACCGCCGCCGCGCGGGCGCATGCCGCGGGCATGGCGGCGCGAGGCCGGCTGGGCTCCGAGGGAGCGGACGGACTCTCCGTGCATCAGCGCGTCACCGCGGGCGGCTACGCGTATCTCACGATCGGCGAGCACCTCGTGTCGGGCCCGCTCGATCCGGCCGGGTTCGTGGAGTACTGCCTCTCGGGCGAGCAGTCCCGGCGGACGGTCCAGGACCCGGCGTTCACCGAGGCCGGTGTCGCCTGCGTGCCCGACAGCCGGACCGGCACGCTCTACTGGACGGCGCTGTGGGCGCGGCCCCTGACCTCCGACGGGCTGGCGCGGACCACCGCCGAGGTCGTCGCGCTCACCAACGCCGAGCGGGCCGCGGCCGGCCTGCCGCCGCTGACCGAGGACCCCCTGCTCATCAGGGCGGCGCAGGCGCACAGCGTGGACATGGTGGCTCGCGCGTTCTACTCCCACACCTCCCCCGACGGCAGCGAGCCCTGGCACCGGGCCGCCGCCGCGGGCAGCGCCCGCCGCACCATCGGCGAGAACATCGCCTGCGGCCAGCGCTCCCCCGCCGAGGTCGTACGGGGCTGGATGGACAGCCCCGGCCATCGCGCCAACATCCTCAAGCCCGCCTTCACCCACATAGGCGTCGGCTTCGCGGGCGGCGGCTCGGCGGGCACGTACTGGACCCAGCTCTTCGGCGCCTGACTCTGCCTCGCCGCAATCCGGCACCGCGTCACGTCGCCGCAGGTCAGAGGGCGGCTAACGATGATGACAACGGTCACCGATGCAGCCTTTGCCGATCTCCGTCAGGTGCGCTTCACTGCGGAGGACGGACACCGTAGCGAGGGGGGAGACTCATGACCAGCGCGCACCACGGCCACGAGCACGGGTCGGGCGGGCACGCGGGGCACTCGCACGGTGTCACCGCGGACGCGGACCGCCGATGGCTCGCGATCGCGCTGACGCTGATCACCTCGTTCATGGCGGCCGAGGTCGTCATCGGCGTCGTCGCCCGGTCGCTCGCCCTGATCTCCGACGCCGCGCACATGCTCACCGACGCCGTGTCCATCGTGCTGGCGCTCATCGCGATGCGGCTGGCCGAGCGGCCGGCCCGCGGCGGCTTCACGTACGGCCTGAAGCGGGCCGAGATCCTCTCCGCCCAGGCGAACGGACTGACCCTGTTGCTGCTCGGTGCCTGGCTTGCGTACGAGGCGGTGCGGCGGCTGTTCGATCCGCCCGAGGTGGCGGGCGGGCTGATGTTCTACACGGCCCTGGCGGGCATCGTGGTGAACGTGGCGGCGGCCTGGTGCATCTCGAAGGCCAACCGCACCTCGCTCAACATCGAGGGCGCCTACCAGCACATACTCAACGACCTGTTCGCGTTCATCGGCACCGCGATCGCCGGTCTCGTGGTGCTCCTGACCGGGTTCGCGCGCGCCGACGCCATCGCCACGCTGGTCGTGGTGGCCCTCATGTTCAAGGCCGGCTACGGGCTCGTACGGGAGTCGGGGCGGATCTTCCTTGAGGCGGCGCCCGCGCACCTCGACCCGGACGTCATCGGGGACCGGCTGGCCGCGCACTCCTCGGTCGCCGAAGTGCACGACCTCCATGTGTGGGCCATCACGTCGGGACAGCCCGCACTGTCCGCGCACGTCCTGGTCGAACCCGTCGCGGACTGCCACACGGTCCGCCGGGACCTGGAGAAGATGCTGCAGTGCGACTACGAGGTCAGTCACACCACTCTGCAGGTCGACCACGCTCGCGCGGACGTCCTGGAGGTCCGCACCGGCGCCGCCGCCGACGGCTCGCACTGCGACGCCGCGCACGGTCCTGTGCACCGGGACGAGCCGCACACCCACTGAGTGAACGGCACGGCCAGGACCCGTGATTCGCCGAGGGCAGAACGCGGCGGTCTCCCTGAAACGGGCCGCGCTTCTTAGGGTGGAGGGGTGAGCAGCCACGCGTCCGACCGAGCCCGCGTCATCCCTCTGCGACCCGTTCCGGCCGCCGCCGAACCATCCGCTCCGGCCGCACCGCCGGAGCTGGCGGAACCGGTGGAACCGGCGCCGAGGGAGCCCTTGTGGCGGGACGTCGTGGGTGACGTCCTGCGGCGCGAACGGCTCGCGCAGGAACGGACGCTCAAGGATGTCGCCGACGCGGCGCGTATCTCCATGCCGTACCTCTCCGAGCTGGAGCGCGGTCGCAAGGAGGCCTCGTCCGAGGTCCTCGCGGCCGCCGCGCACGCGCTCGGGCTCGGCCTCGCCGATCTGCTCGCCCTGTCGCACCGCCGTCTCATGCGTCAGGTCCGGCCCCGGCCCCTCGGGTCCCGCACCGCGCCGCGGCGCACGGAGGCACGCTCCCGGACGGGCGACATCCGCCTCGCCGCCTGAGGCGGACTCCTCGGGCGGACTCCTCAGGCGGCGACCGCAAGGCGCCGGCTGAGCACCTCGTCGGCGAGCCCGTACGCCACCGCCTCCTGCGCGGTGAAGACCTTGTCGCGGTCCATGTCGGCGCGCAGGGTCTCGACCCGGTGGTGGGTGTGCAGGGACAGGACCTCCTCGACCTGGGCACGGATCCGGACCATCTCCTTGGCCTGGAGGCTCAGGTCGGAGACGGTGCCCTGCGCACCGCCGCTCGCGGGCTGGCCGAGCAGCACGCGCGCGTGTTCCAGGATGAAGCGCCGGCCGGGGGCTCCCCCCGCCAGGAGCACCGCCGCGGTCGAGGCGGCCTGTCCGACGCAGAACGTCGAGATGGGCGCGCTGACGAAGCTCATCGTGTCGTAGATCGCCATGAGCGAAGTGAACGAGCCGCCGGGCGAGTTGAGGTAGATCGCGATCTCCCGCTCGGGCGCCGAGGACTCCAGGTGGAGCAGCTGGGCGATGACGACGTTGGCCACGCCGTCGTCGATGTCGGTGCCGAGGAAGATGATCCGCTCGGAGAGCAGCTTGCTGTAGATGTCGTACGCGCGCTCGCCCTGCGGGGTGCGCTCGACGACGTTCGGGATCGTGTACTGGCCCATGTCAGAGTCCCATCCGTCGCTTCGAGGAGGCCGGGCGGACGTCGCCGAGGGATTCGACGACCCGGTCGACCATGCCGTACTCCTTGGCCTGTTCGGCCGTGAACCAGCGGTCGCGGTCGCCGTCGCGGGAGATCGTCTCCTCGCTCTGGCCGGTGTGTTCGGCGGTGATGCGCTCGATGGTCTCCTTGGTGAACTGGAGGTTCTCGGCCTGGATGGCGATGTCGGCGGTGGTGCCGCCGATGCCGGCCGAGGGCTGGTGCATCATGACGCGCGCGTTCGGGAGCGAGTAGCGCTTGCCGGGGGTGCCGACGGTGAGCAGGAACTGCCCCATGCTCGCGGCGAATCCCATGGCCAGGGTCGACACGTCGTTCGGGATGAGCCGCATCGTGTCGTAGATCGCGAGGCCCGCGTGGACGGAACCGCCCGGACTGTTGATGTAGAGGCCGATGTCGGTGCGCGGGTCCTCCGCGGAGAGCAGGAGCAGTTGCGCGCAGACGCGGTTCGCGGAGGTTTCGTCGACCTGGGTGCCGAGGAAGATGATGCGCTGGTTGAGGAGTTGGGCGGCGAGGTGGTCGTCGAACCGTAACGGAGGGGTGTCCCCCTCCTCGGCCCGGGGCCCTGGGCCGAAGCCGGTGCTGCTGAGTGCCATCGCTCCTCCTGGCGGTGGCGCGGCCCGATGTGCCGCGGTGTCTCCACCCTCGGTGCGCCGGCTGCGACGCGGAAGGAATCTCGGCCCTCAGCAGATTCGCCGACGGCAGAGCGTGCGCCGTTACTTGGTCACCACCAGCGAGAACTCGTACAGGTCGCCCCGGCACAGCGATTCGCCGTACTCCACGACGTGGCCCGTCTCGTCGAACGCCGTGCGTCGGACCAGCAGGGCGGCGGAGCCCTCCTTGACACGGAGCAGCCCGGCCTGGCGGCCGGTCACGTTTACCGCGCGGATCTGTTGGGTGGCCCGCACGACCCGGACGCCCTGGGTGCTCTGCAGGGCTTCCGACAACGAGCCCTTGAGCAGTGACTCGTCCAGGTCCGGGAAACGCTCGACGGAGAGGTGGACGATCTCCAAGCAGATGGGAAAGCCGTCGCCGAGACGCAGCCGTTCGATGCGGTGGAGGGTGGTGCCGGGGTCGACACCCAGGGCTGTGGCGTGGTGCAGGTCGGCCTCGACGAGTTCCGCGGCGAGCAGTTCGGCGCTGGGCCGGTAGCCCCGCGAGCGCAGGTCCTCCGAGAACGAGGTGAGCGTCGACGTCTTGGTGACGTGGGGGTGCGAGACGAACGTGCCCACGCCCCGCACACTGCGGATGAGGCCGTCCTCGCGGAGCGCCTGGAGCGCGCGCCGGGCGGTCGCCCTGCTGACGTCGTACCGCTCGGCGAGCCGCCGTTCGGTGGGCAGCGCCTCGTCGGGGCGCATCCGGGCGATGTCGGCCTGGAGTCGTCGCCGCAACGCCTCGTGCTTGTAGGAGTCCGTCCTGTCGGCGTCCGAGCGCCTGTCCTCGACCGTCACATTCACTCCGCGGTTCGCACCTGTCCGCTATCCCTGCCGGACGCGGTAGCGGGGCATCAGCGTACGCACCACGTCCAGGGTCGCTCCGGCGGTGTCCGTTCCCGGTGCCGTCGCCCCGCTCCGGCCGGCCGCCCACCGCTCCTCCTGGGCGAGCAGGGCCGCCTCGAACTCCTCGGCCCCGTAAGGGGATCCGGTCTCCAGCGCCCGGGCGATGTGCTCGTACCAGCTTCGCCAGCGGGGCAGGTAGAACGTACCGACCAGGCCGGCCCAGTGGCGGCCCGAGTAGTCGTGCAGTTTGCTGCGGGTGTGGCCCCAGAGGGTGAGCAGGCGCCGGGCGTTGCCCTCGTACAGGTCGGCCTCGGCCGGGGTGGTGGCCCGGCCGCGGGCGTCGGCCAGCCAGGCGTCCAGCCGGTATTCGGGCCGGGTGGCCAGCAGTTCGTCCAAGTCCTCGATGGTGTCGAGCAGTTCGCCGGCGGCCCGGTGGAAGCCGTCGGCGTCCCGGGCCAGGGCCGCGTCCGCCGCCCGCCACTGCCGCGCGCACGCGACGTGGGTGAGCACCTGCGCGGTGACGTCGCACAGGTCCCGGCCGAGCGGTCCCGCGCTGTCCTCCGATGTCGTTTCGCCGGCCAGGAGCGTCCAGGCCTCGGCCAGGCCCGGTGGCACGTCGGGGGACGGAGGGTCGGCCAGGTGCACCGGGAGTTCGTGCCGCAGATCGCCCTCCAGCGTGGGCCGGCCGACGATCACCGAACCCGACGGCCCGGGTCCTTCGGCCGCGTACACGCTGTCGTGCAGCAGTTCCCAGGCGCGCAGCAGCCCGGGCGTCGCACGGCCGTACCGGGCCCTGGTCCAGGTGTCCAGCCAGGCCCGTACGTCGTCGACGGCGCCCTGCCAGGCGACGTCCGCGAGCAGCTCGTACAGGACCGGATCACCGCCGAACGCCTCCATGCTCGCGCCGACTCCGGACAGCGACCCACCGCGTACGTCGGCGCGTGCCCGGGCGGCGCCGGTGGCGACCTCGTCCAGTTTTCCGTAGAGCCCGGGCCGCCCGCCGAGGCTGTGGAGCATGCACCACACCCATGGCTTTCCCCGGTAGCCGTCGGTGCGCTGCCAGACCGGCCGGTGCTCGGCCCACAGATCCAGGACCAGCATTCCGTCGTCCGGGATGGCGTCGAGGAAGGCACGGGTCCGTTCCGGTGTCCAGTAGCGGGAGCGGTAGGAGAAGGGCCAGGCCTGGAGGACCCAGGTGGCCCGGTCGTCCACGGCGGTCATGACGCCGTGCACCGCCTGCGCGACCCGGGCGAGGTCGGCGGGATCGCTCACCGGCGGGGTCGTCTCGATGAACGGATCGGCGGCGTAGAGGTGGTCGGTGCCGAACAGCCGGGTCTGCTCGGTGAGGAGAGTGGTGCCGAACTCCTCGAAGAGCGGGTCGCGCGGGTCCAGCATGGCGACCTCGAAGTCCCACCAGGGAAGGGTCGTCGACCGGGCGCCCCGGTCCGCGATCAGCTCTCGCGGGGCGTGCCCGGAGAAGCCCTGGAGGACCGGCCGCATGCCCAGGGCGCGTTCCCGGTCGAGGATGCGCCGGCCGAGGTCGGCATGTCCGTCGATCCAGCTCTGCGGCAGGGGACCGGCCCAGCCGTCCAGCGAGGCGAGCCAGTTCCACGGCAGGTAGGCGGGCCCGCCGAGGAAGCTCCGGGCGGTCTCGTCGTCGAGGCCGGCGCTCAGCAGGGCCCGTTGCCAGGCCGCTTCCAGGCCGGTCATCGCCAGCGGCGTACTCACCCCGTGCAGGGCCATCCAGTCGATGTGGCGCTCCCAGCGCGCCCAGTCCCAGAACGCCGTGGTGTAGCCGAAGGTGCACACGTTGAAGTGGTAGCGGTGGAGGTACGGGGAGGTCGTCCGGGCGGCCGTGCCGGTGCGCGGCAGCCGGTCCGGCAGCCGGGGCACGGGCGCGTCCCACGTGATCTGCGTGCCGCAGGCGGTCCGCAGGTACCAGCGCAGCGCCGAGGCGACCGCGACACCGCTGGAGCCGCGCAGGACCACGCCACCCGGCCCGGCGTCGACCTCGTACCAGTCGGGCGCGGGGGCCCCGTGGCCTGCGGGCACCACGTCGGCGGTGAACTCCGCGGCCCGGTCCCCCAGCAGGCGGCGCAGCAGGTGCCGGGCGGCCGGTGTTCCCGTGCCCGGTTCCTCGGGAGGTGTCATCGCCGGACCACTCCTGCCTCGACCACTGTGGTACGTACCACGGAACTCTCGACGCTAGACGCGACACTCGGAGCGGTCAAGGAAGTCGACCAGAAAGAAGGCCGATCGGTCGTGGGGCTGGGCAGCGCCATACCCCTCTGGTACGGTCCACAGCCACGCCAGCGGCTCCGTTCGACACCTCGGGTGGCCTCGACACGATGAACGCCGATCTCGCTTATGCCGATCTCGCTTATTTTGCCGCGCTCCAGGAGAACCTCACCGCGTTGGCGACCGCCGAGCGGCCCGCGATCGAGCGTGCCGCCCGCGCCGTCGCGGACAGCGTCGCCGCCGGGGGCGTCGTCCACTACTTCGGCAGTGGCCACTCGCAACTCGTCGCCCTCGAACCGCTGCAGCGCGCCGGCGGTCTCGCACCGGTCAACGTCATCGCGGACCCGGCGCTCTCCCCGGTCGCCCCGCGGCACGCCGGCGCGGCCGAACGCGTCAGCGGCTACGCCGCGGCGATCCTCCGTACGGCGGACATCAGGGCGGGCGAGGTGGTGGTCGTCGTCTCGAACTCCGGGATCAACGCCGTGCCCGTCGAATTCGCCCTCGGCGCCCGGGAGTTGGGGGCGACCGTCGTCGCCGTCACCAGCCGGGCGCACTCCCTGGCCGCCGCGTCACGGCACACGGGCGGGCAGCGCCTGCTCGACGTCGCCGACATCGTCATCGACACCCACGGCCCGCCCGGTGACACGGTGGTGCCGCTGGGCGACCTGGCCGTGGGAGCCCTGTCGACGGTGCTGGGGGCGGCCCTCGTCAACGCCCTGACCTGCCGGGCGGCCCAGTTGATCGCCGAACACCACGGGCAGGAACCGCCGTTGATCGTCAGCCAGAACACCGACGCCGACGCCGAGCGCCGCAACGGCGAGCTGCTGGAACGGGTCAAGGACCGCTGCCCGAGAGGCTGACAGAGCCGTCTGCCCGAGGGGCCGGCGTACCGATCTCCGAACGACGAGACCACGCAAGGAGGCCGAGGATGGACAGCACACAGCGGGTGCGCCGCCGCATCGCCGCGACGGTCTGCGCCGTCGCCCTGGTGCTCCCGCTCACCGCGTGCGAGGCGCTCACCCCGGGCAGCGCGACGGCGGTGCCGGGTCCCACCAGCGTGCCGTCCTCGACCGCCGTGCCGGACGGGGACGTCACGCTGCGACTGCAGTTCGCCGACGCCCCGTTGATGGTCGACGCGCTGATCGCCGCGTTCGAGAAAGAGCACCCGCACATCGGCGTCGAGCCGCAGTACAAGACGTTCTCGGACTACGTCCAGAACCTCAAGCTGACCATGACCTCCGACACGGCGCCCGACATCGCGCAGTACGCGGTCGGGATGACCGACCTCGCGGCGGACGGCCACATCCTCGACCTGGCGCCCTACCGGGAGGCGTACGGCTGGGACGACGCCATTCCCCCGGTCAGTCTCGACCAGCTCACCGCGGGCCGGACCAGTGAGGCCACCGGAGGGCGGGCCCTGTTCGGGGTCCCGGCCGGGCTGTCCATGACGGGCATCTACTACAACAAGGAACTCGCCGAGAAGGCCGGCATCGGCGCTCCGCCCACGACACTCGCGGAGTTCGAGAAGCAGCTCGCCGCGGCCAAGAACGCGGACCTGACTCCGCTCGGCGTCGGCGCACTCGACTCCGGCGGCCTGCACCTGTGGGCCGCGCTGCTCAACCAGCTGATGCCCACGGACGAGTACTGGGACTGGGTGAACGGCAAGAAGGGCGCCACCATGGAGAACCCGGCTGCGGTCGAGGCCAGTGAACTCATGGTCGAGTGGGGCCGCAAGGGCTACTACAACGAGTCCGCGAACGGCACCGCGCAGGTCGACTCCACCGCCCAGTTCGCCAAGGGCGACAGTGTCTTCCTGATCAACGGCAACTGGGCGGCCGGACAGTTGGCCACCGTCATGGGGGACAACGTCGGCTTCTTCCCGATGCCCGGCGAGAAGGCCGGCTCCCCCACGGTGGCCTCGGGGTTCAGCGTGTCCTACGCCGTGTCGTCCAAGACCGAACACCCCCAGGCGGCAGGCGCGTTCCTCGACTTCCTGACCTCGCCCGAGGCGGGCCAGATCATCAGCGACAACGGTTTCCTGCCGCCCAACCCCGAGGCCGTGAAGAAGCCGGCGGGCGTGCTCGCGGACATCGCGGAGGGCCACCGGCGGGCCGTGGCCGACGACGGGATCACCACGTTCCCCGACTTCGCCGCGCCCGCGATGCTCGACAGGCTGCGCTCCGGCGTCCAGAAGCTCATCGCGGACCGCGTCGCGCCGGCCGAGTACCTCGACTCTCTTCAGGACGAGTGGGAGGACCATCATGGGGAGTAGGCCACCGGTCCGTGGCCGGGAGGCCCGTAGCCGGCAGGCCCGCGGCCGAAGCCGGTGGCGCGGGTACGTGTACGTCCTGCCCGCGTTCGCCGTCTACTTCGCGTTCGCTGTGCTGCCCGCCCTGCACACGGCATATCTGTCACTGTTCGAGTGGGACGGCGTCACCCTCGGCGACTGGGTCGGCCTCGGCAACTACGCGGAGATCTTCCAGGACCCGATCCTGCGCCGGTCGGTGTTCAACGCCCTGGTCCTGGTGGTGTTCTTCTCCTTCGTGCCCATCGTGATCGGGCTGGTGTCCACCGGCCTCCTCGCCCGTTACCGGCGGCCCGGCATGGGGGCGTACCGCTTCCTGTTCATGCTGCCGCAGGTCGTTCCGCTCGTCGCGGTCGGTGTGACCTGGCGCTGGCTGTACGGGGACGACGGGGTGGTCAACCAGGTGTTCCGCGCGGTCGGTCTCGACGGGGTGACCCGTGCGTGGCTGGGCGACTTCGGTGCCGCGCTGATCGCCGTGGGACTCGTCGGCACCTGGGTGCTGAGCGGCCTGTGCATGATGCTCTTCCTCAGCGGCGTACAGAAGGTGGACCCCAGCCTGTACGAGGCGGCCCGGATCGACGGCGCGGGCCCCGTCCGCGAGTTCGTCTCCGTGACCCTGCCGCAGCTGCGCGGTGAACTCGCCGTCGCCATGACCGTCACGACGGTGGCCGCGCTGGCCAGCTTCGACATCGTGTACGTGACGACGAACGGCGGCCCGGGCGAGCAGACGACGGTCCCCGGCCTCCTCGTGTACCGACTGGCGTTCTCCGAGGGCAAGGTGGGGCTCGCCGCGGCCCTGGCCGTCGTCCTGAGCATCCTGATACTCGCGATCGTCTACCTCATCAACCGACTGTCGAGGGATCGGACATGAACACCGTCGCGCGCTCGGAACGCTGGTCCGGCTACGCGCTCCTCACCGTCATGGCGATCGTCGTCGTGATCCCGTTCCTCAGCGTCTTCCTCGCCTCGCTCCAGCCGGCGGGCACCCCGGTGGTGGGCCTGACCTGGCCGGAGCGGTGGAGCTGGGACAACTACGAGACGGCGTGGTCGGTCGCCGGCTTCTCCGACCTCATCCGGCACAGCCTCGTCATCGCGGTCGGCGTGGTCCCCGCCTGCCTGGTCCTCTCCGCGCTGGCGGGCTACGCGCTGGGCACGATGAACCTTCCCGGCGGCAACGCGGTGGCGGCGTTCTTCATCGCGGGCCTCACGATCCCGGTGGAGCTGATCGTGGTGCCCCTCTACTTCGACCTGCGGAGCCTGGGCCTGACCAATTCGTACCTGGGCGTGATCCTGGTGGAGATCGCGCTGTTCATGCCGTTCAGCGTGTTCTGGATGCGCACCCACTTCCAGTCGACGCCCACATCGCTGGTGGAGGCGGCCCGGATCGACGGCGCCTCGTCGGCCACCATCCTGGTACGGATTCTGCTCCCGCTGGCCCGGCCGTCCCTGATGACACTCGGACTGCTCGTCTTCATGTGGTCGTGGAACCAGTTCCTGCTGGTGCTGGTCCTCATCCAGGACACCACCAAGCACACGGCGCCCGCGGGTCTGGGCTTCTTCGTCGGTCAGAACAGCACGGACATCCCCACGCTGGCGGCGGGGACGATCATCGTGATGCTGCCGATCCTGATCCTCTTCGTCGTCTTCCAGCGCAGCTTCATCGCGGGACTGCTCCAGGGGGCGATGAAGGGCTGAAGAACTGAAGGGCCGACCCGGGATTCGGGGCCGGAACACCGCACCGCCGGAGGACTCGTAGGCGGACCGTACGGTCGGGCGACCGTACGGTCAGGCCGCCTTCGACGAGTCCGCGTGCCAGTGCGGCCGGGGGGTCGCTGACGCCCACTCCAGGACGAGCCGCTGGTACTCCCGCCGCTGCTCGCCGCTCAGCGTCCCGCCGGCCCGGAGCCACAGGGCCCGGATCTCTTCGTTGACCTCGGCGGCTGATCGCTGCGTGGCTCCCGGCGCACGACGGTGAGTGGTGGACATACCGTGAATCATACGGGGCTCTGCGTGAAGACCATGTGAGTTATCGCTGTGATCCTCACCGCCTCCCGTCAGGTGCCCGGCTTGCGGCCGTACACGTAGACGTCGTCGTTCTTCTTCAGCAGCGACCAGTACTTCTTGGCGTCCGTCTTCGTCATGTTGACGCAGCCGTGCGAGCCGGGCGGGTTCCACATGCTCACGCCGACCGAGTGGAAGGCCTGGCCGCCGTCGAAGAACTGGCTGTAGGGCATGGGCACGTCGTAGATGGTCGAGACGTGGTCGATGTTGCGCCAGTAGACCTTCGTCAGGCCGGTGCGGGTCTCGTATCCGTTGCGGCCCGTACGCACCGGGACCGGTCCGTACACGAGGGTCTTGCCGTCCTGGATCCAGCTGAGCTGGAGTGTCAGGTCGACGCAGGCGATGCGCCCCTTGTTGACCGGGCATTTGCCGTCTTTGTTGGGATTCTTCCCTACGGCTTTCTGCTTGTTCATCAGGTCCATCACGCCCCAGGTGACGGGGCCCGCGTAGCCGATGTTCGGGGTGATGCCGTGCTTGGTCTGGAAGGCCTTGGTCGCCTTGCAGTCGGCGGCGGACTGCTTGCCGTCGACGGGCCGGCCGAGGAACTTCTCCACCTGCTTCTGATACGGGCCGCTCGTCGTGGTGCAACTCGCCGCGTGCGCGGGCGTCACGCCCAGTGCGACGGCCAGCGGCGCCATCAGCCCGGTGATCCCCAGCACGACGGCTGCCCGTCGGCGTACGTCACCTCGGCGTACGTCATCTCCGCGTACGTCACCTCTGCGAGCGCCACCTCTGCGTATGTGCCCCATGGTCAGGCCTTCCCCTTCGTTCCGGTCGATCCCTGTCAGTGTCAGCTAGACCCGCACCGGGGCAGTTCAGTTGTGGGGGCCCGCCCGGCTGGAACGAAACGGTGACATGGTCTTGAACCGGCTCATTCGGCACGGGGTCGCTTCTCCGCGATCGGCCCCTGCTTCCGTAGGGCTGCCCGCCTACGCTACCCGCTATGCATCCCGCACTCGCCGACGACCTCTCCCGGCTCCCCGAGCTCCTGCAGTCCGCCCGTGACTTCGCCGCCCGGGAGGTGTCGGGGATCGGGGACCGCCCTGTGGTTCCACCGGCCGAGACGACGAAAGCGCGGCCCCTCCCGGCCGAGGGCGTGGGCGCGGAGGGCGCCCTCGCACGGTTCGCCGAGCGGTGGGCGCCCGGCTTCTCCGCCTCCGCGGGCCCCCGCTACCTCGGCTTCGTGACCGGCGGCGCGACCCCGGCCGCGGTCACCGGGGACTGGCTGACCAGCGCCTACGACCAGAACGCCACCGGGGGAGACGCTTCCTCGGCGAGCGGTCTCGAACGGGAGACGCTGGGCTGGCTGCGCGAGCTGTTCGGGCTCGGCGAGGCACACAGCGGTGCCTTCGTGACGGGCGCCACCGTGTCCAACACCGTCGGCCTGGCACTGGCGCGCGAATGGCTGGGCGAGCGTCTGGGGGTCCGCGTGTCCGATGCCGGCGCCGCCGCACTCGGTCCGGTCGACGTGCTCTCCGGCAGCCCGCACTCCAGCATCCCCAAAGCCCTGTCCGTTCTCGGCATCGGCCGCGACCGGCTGCGTACGGTACCGGTGCTGCCCGGCGGCCGGGAGGCCGTCGACGTGGCGCGGCTGGCCGACGCGCTCGAAGCCCTTGACGGGCGCCCGGCCGTCGTCGTGGCCAACGCCGGGACGGTCAACACGGTCGACTTCGACGACCTGCGGGCGATCGCGGAGCTCAAGGAGCGGTACGACTTCTGGCTGCACGTGGACGCCGCGTTCGGCGGTTTCGCCGCGCTGTCCCCCGAGCACGCCCACCTGACCGACGGCATCGACGCCGCCGACTCGGTCTGCGTCGATCTGCACAAGTGGCTCAACGTCCCGTACGACGCGGCCGTGCAGTTCACCCGCCACCGGAATCTGCAGGTGCGGGTCTTCCACAACGCGTCGCCGTACCTCGGACTGCCCACGGGCGAGCCCGACTTCGTGCATCTCACGCCCGAGAACTCACGTCGGCTGCGGGCCCTCCCGGCCTGGTTCTCGCTCGCCGCGTACGGCCGCGCGGGGCACCGGGAGATCGTCGAGCGGAACGTGGCGCAGGCCCGGCGGCTCGGCGAGGGCATCGCTGCCGTACCGGAACTGCGCCTGCTCGCCCCGGTCCGGCTGAACGTCGTCTGCTTCACGCTCGCCGGGTCCGCCACCCGGGAACGGGTGCACGCGCTGGGCCGGGCGGTCGCGGAGTCCGGCGAGGCGTTCCTGACACCGACGTTCTACGAGGGCGCACACGCGCTGCGGGCCGCGTTCAGCAACTGGCGGACGTCCGAGACCGATACGGACCGGGTGCTCGAAGCCGTGACACGGGCGGCCGGTTCTCCGCGGCCGGCCACGGGCTCGTAGCCGCGCCGCCCCTTCCCCCTTGCGGCCCCCTGTGCTTGTCTGGGGGCCGTTTTCGGTGACCGGGGCGGGAGTTGCCGCATGGGCAGGCCGTGGATCGTCGGAGTGCGGGCGGGCGCACTGGCGGGAGCACTGGCAGGAGCGCTGCTGCTCACCGCGTGCGGGGATCCCTCGTCGGCCCCCGGGCCCGGGC
>NZ_LIPP01000394.1 GCF_001418335.1 Streptomyces aurantiacus
AGGGGCGGCGGGGGCGAAAAAGGCCCTGCTCACACCGGAAGCATCGGATAGCTGCCGGTGTTCGTCGGAGCGTGTTCCGGGAGCCACAGGACCGCCACCGCCCCCTCCGCCGGGGCGCCGGGCGGCGCGCCGCCGGCCCGCACGTTGCGGAAGGTGAGCCGCGCCCCCAGTACCCGCGCCTGCCCCGCCGCGATGGTGAGTCCCAGCCCGTGCCCGTGCCCCGCACGGTCACTGCTGCCGGTGCGGAAGCGGCTGGGCCCCTCCGCGAGCAGCGCGTCGGGGAAGCCGGGCCCATGATCGCGGACCCGGATGACCCGGCCCTCGACCGTGACCTCGATGGGCGGTCTGCCGTGCTTGGCGGCGTTGATCAGCAGGTTGATGAGGACCCGCTCCAGCCGGCGCGGATCGGTGGTGACCGCCGACTCGTGCACCACGCGTACGACGATCTCCGGGTCCCGCGCGATCACCCGCCGGCTGACGAACTCGCCCAGCACGATGTCCTGCAGCTCGGCCCGCTCGGACGCGCTGTCCAGCCGGGCCACCTCCAGCACGTCCTCGACCAGCTGACGCATGGCCTGCGCCCGGTCCCGTACGAGTTCCGTCGGGCGCCCCGGCGGCAGCAGCTCGGCCGCGGTGAGCAGCCCGGTCACCGGAGTACGCAGCTCGTGCGCGATGTCGGCGGTCACCCGCCGCTCGGCCTCGATGCGCTGCTGCAACGCGTCCGCCATCGCGTCCACGGCCCGCGCGAGGTCGTCCGTCTCGTCGCGCACGACCCCGCCGATGGAGTCCCGCACCCGTACGTCCGGCTCGCCCTGCGCGACCCGCCGGGCCGCTGTGGCCGCCTTGCGCAGCCGCCGTGACAGCTGGCCACCGATGAGTACGCCGAGCGCGCAGCCGCCGAAGACGACCGCTGTCGAGCCGATGATCAGGGCCTCGTCGAGGTCCTTGAGCACGGTCGCGCTGCGGTCGGTGAAGTTCGTGTGCAGCGACAGGGTCCGGCCGTCCTTGAGCGGTACGGCCGCCCAGATGTCGGGCACGCCGTCGGGGTGCTCCGTCACATAGGTCGCCCGGCGCCCGGCCGTCGCCTTCGCCAGCAGGTCCTTCGGCAGGTCGGGGTCGTCGATCATGACGCCGGGGAAGTTCGGCCGCCCGGAGGCCTCGTAGTTGCGCTGCGCGATCTGGACGCGCTCGTCCGCCAGATCGCGGGCGTTGTCGAGCATCGAGACCCGGGCGGCGTTGTGCACGACCAGGCTCAGCGCGACGGCCACCAGCGCCACGACCGCCGCGATCGCCGCGCTGAGCTTCCACCTGATCCCCGTACGCGGCATCAGACGCCCGAGTCTCTCGCGCCGAGCGGCGGCGCGAGGAACACGGGCGCCACGACCGCCACGGCCGCCTCGACCGTCGCGGCTGTCGCGATCGGTTCGGTCGGTTCGGTCGGTTCGGTCGGGTGCCTCCGCACCTGGGCCGTCGCGTCCGGGCCCGTCGGCCGGGTTCTCGTCCGTCCCCCGCATCGTCCGCTCCGTCCGCTCCGCCCGTTCGGCTCGCTCCGCCACTCAGGCCTTCAACTTGTATCCGAAGCCGCGGACCGTCTCGATCCGGTCCTGGCCGATCTTCGTACGCAGCCGCTGCACATGGACGTCGACGACCCGGGTGTCACCGCCCCAGCCGTAGTCCCACACCCGCTCCAGCAGCTTGTCGCGCGACAGGACCGTACCCGGTGCGGACGAGAACTCCAGGAGCAGCCGCATCTCGGTCGGCGTCAGTGCCACCGGCGCGCCGCCCCTGCGTACCTCCATGCCCTCCGTGTCGATCTCCAGCTGGCCGGCGCCGAAGGTCAGCACGCCGCCGACCGGGACGGACGACGCGCCGTCGGCATCGGTGGCGGCGCGCGGACCGCTCGCGTGCCCGAAGCGTCGCAGCACGGCCCGGATGCGCGCGACCAGTACGGCCCCGTCGAAGGGCTTGGTCACATAGTCGTCGGCGCCCGCCTCCAGGCCCAGGACGACGTCGATCGAGTCGGCGCGGGCCGACAGCATGATCACGGGCACCGTCGACTCGTCACGGATCCGACGGCACAGCGACACCCCGTCGAGGCCCGGCACCATCACGTCGAGGAGCGCGATGTCGGGCCGGTCCGCGCGGAACGCGTCGAGCCCCGACAGGCCGTCGGGCATGGCGGTGACCACGAAGCCGTCGCGTTCCAGCGCGAGTTGGGTGGCTTCGCGAATGACGTCGTCGTCCTCGACGAACAGGACATGGGTCTGCTCTGCCATCCCGTGCTCTCAGTTTCTCGGTCGGTCGATTTCTCGGTCGGTCGATCGGGGGTTCGGCGAATACGGGGTTCGGTCTATCCATCGGAAGGGGCCGGCTCCGGCGTATCGCCGCCCACCACCTTGCTGTAGTCGTTGTGCGTCCTGGCCTGCTCCGCGAAGCGGGTCGCCCGCCAGTGGTACGTGATCACCACCTCGCCGGACGGATACGTCACCGAGTCGCCCTTCTCGTACACCTGCTGGGTGATCACCAGGTCGCCCCGGTCGATCTCCGCGTACACCGGAGGTTCCTCGGCGCGGAAGACGTTCCGGTACACGCCGCCCTCCTCGCGGTACACGTACGAGCCGACGCCGACCGCGTCTCCGCAGGTCATCACGTTGATCAGGATGTCGTCGGCGGAGCCGCCGGTGAGCTTGCCGTACGACACGTCGACCGGGTACTCGTCGCCGACGCACGGCTTCAGGTCGCGCTTGACCGCCGCGCTGACCCCGGGGTCGGCCTCGACGAGCCGCACCGCGTTCGCACGGCTGGGGGTCGCGGAGCGCGCGACGGAGGGGGCCTGGGCGCTTCCGGCGACCGAGTCGGAGAGGGCCGGGCCCTCGTCCCGGGCGCCGGTGCCGCCCGTACCGCAGGCGGACGTGAAAAGCCCGAGGGCGGCGACCACGGCCACTGCCGCGATCACCGCCTTACGGGCTTCACGCGCCCGGGGAGTCCCTGTGTCTAGGCCGCGCAACGCTCCCGCTCCTCACGCTCCGGCACGCGTACGCCGAGCTCGTCGTTCTCGTCACAGGCCCGGCGCTCCAGCTCCTCGCGGAGCCGGGCGAGCGCCCGGTGCAGTGTGCTCTTGACCGTACCGGCCGACATGCCGAGGGCGGCGGCCGTCTCCTCCGTGGACATCTGCTCCCAGTGTCGCAGCACGACCACGCTGCGTTGCTTGGGAGCGAGCACCTTCATGATGTCCATCAGGAGCGCGCGGTCCGCGTGCTGCTCGGTGGAGTCGTCCACGCTCGCGTCCGGCAGCTGCTCGGTGGGGACCTCCTCCAGCTTGCGGGCCCGCCACCACTCCGTACGCGTGTTGATCATGACGCGGCGCAGATAGGCGTCGGCGAGCCGCTTGTCCGCGATGCCGTCCCAGCGTCCGTACGTCCGCACCAGCGCGGTCTGGAGAAGGTCCTGGGCGTCGACAGGGTCGGGGACCAGACGGCGTGCGCTGCGCAGCAGCGCGTCCTGCCGGGTACGTACGTACTCCTCGAACTCAAGCACCTCGCCGTGCGCCATTCCAACCGCCTCCGTCCCCGTTCCGACCTGCGTGCTGTCGGCTGTCCGTTGCCTGCCGTGCCGCTGTTTGCGGTACGACACCGAAGTTACGGAGGTGTTGTCACGGGGTTGTCCGAGCGAGCCTTCGACAAGCGCTCGGCTGTCCATAGGTTGTGTAACGGAAGTAGGGGCTGGTTAAAGCGAGGTGGTGACTGCGACGGGTACGGGCGATTTGCCCACCGGGGTTCGCCCGCCGGAGGTTGCCGACGATCGCCTGAAACCATCGGGAAGCTGTTACCCGGCTCGGTGCAAGCTGTGGATCAGTCAAATCGGCCGGATCAGCCAGGTCAGCTGGGTCAGCCGGATCGGCCAGGTCAGCCGGGTCAGCCGGGTCAGCTCTGCGGGAGTCGGTACAGGCCGCCGGTGAGCGGCTCCACCAGTCCGTCCGCGACCAGGCCGTCCAGGGCGCGGGCCCGCTGCACGGGCTCCTCCCAGACGCGGTCGAGAACCGACTGCGGGACAGGGGTGAGCGCGTCGCGCAGTACGGCGAGCAGCCGGCCGCGTACCTGCCGGTCCGTGCCCGCGTAGGTCTGGCCGCGCCGCGGCGGTCCGTCGTGCGCGGGCTTTCCGGCCAGCCGCCAGGCACACATGGCCGCGATCGGACACCGTACGCACGTCTCGTTCTTCGCCGTGCAGACGAGCGCGCCGAGCTCCATGGACGCGGCGGCCCACAGCGAGGCCGTGCGGTCGTCGTCGGGCAGCAGGGTGCGGGCGAGTCTGCGTTCGGCGGCGGTCGTGGCGTTCGGCGGGTACTGGACGCCGGTGACGGCCCGCGCGAACACGCGCCGCACGTTGGTGTCGAGCACGGCATGCCGCTGCCCGTACGCGAAGGAGGCCACCGCCGCCGCCGTGTACTCGCCGATGCCGGGCAGCGCGAGCAACTGCGCGTGCTCCATGGGTACGTCGCCGCCGTGCCGCTCCGTTATGGCGGCTGCGGCGGCGTGCAGGCGCAGCGCGCGGCGGGGGTAGCCGAGCCGGCCCCAGGCACGGACGGCCTCGCCCGGCGCGTCCTCGGCGAGATCGGCGGGCCTGGGCCAGCGGGCGAGCCACTGCTCGTACACCGGAAGCACCCGGCTCACCGGCGTCTGCTGCAACATGAACTCGCTGACCATCACCCCCCACGGTCCCGCGTCGGGCCGCCGCCAGGGGAGGTCGCGCGCGTTCTCGTCGAACCAGTCGATGACGGGGGCGTGCAGGTCGTCGCCGACGGTTTCACGGGCATCGGCGTGGGGGTTGGCCTGGGCGTGGGATGTGGGTTTCGTGGGCGCAGTCATGGCACATCCGATTCTCCCATGCGGTGGGATCTTCGAAGGTTCGGCCGGGGCCGGACCGCGTCGTGTGTTGTCCGCGGGCCCGATGTGGCTGCTCGCGCAGTTCCCCGCGCCCCTTTGCGTGCCGATGATCGGAAAAAGTTGAGGCGCTTGGCGGCGGGTGGGGCCAGCGAACTCCCGGATCTCTCGTAAGGTTGCGCCGTGGGATCTATGCGCAATCCGGTCGGGCCGCTTCCCTCCTCCATCTACTGGCGACGGAGGGCCATTCTGGCGTCCATGGTCGCGGTGTTGGCGCTGTTGATCACGTGGGTGGTCACCTCCGGCGGCGGAGGCGGCAACAAGAACGACGCCGACGGGTCCAACGGCAAGAACCCCACCGCGTCGATCACGCCCGGCCCTTCCGGGTCGGACCCCGCGATCAGTCAAGCCCCGGGTGGGCGCGACGAGTCGAGCGGTGGGGACGACGGCGGTTCTGGGGGCTCCGGTGGGTCGGTGGGCTCGGGG
>NZ_LIPP01000395.1 GCF_001418335.1 Streptomyces aurantiacus
CATCGGCACCGGTGCCGATGCCGATGCCGATGCCGGAACCGACTCGGTCTAGGGGCGGTCTAGAGTCGCCCCATGTTGATCGAACACCGTGGGCAGCGCCCCGTCGTCCCGGCCTCCGCCTACGTCGCCCCGTCGGCCGTGCTCTGCGGCGCGGTCGTCCTCGGCGAACGGGCCCGCGTCCTGCACGGCGCCGTCGTCACGGCGGAGGACGGGGAGGTACGGACCGGCGCGGACGTCGTCATCATGGAGAACGCCCTCGTACGGGGCCGCCGACGGCACCCCGCGATCATCGGCGACGCCGTACTCATCGGCCCGCACGCCCACGTCAACGGCGCCCGCATCGAGGACGAGGTCTTCGTCGCCACCGGCGCCTCCGCCTTCCCCGGATCCGTCGTGGGCGCCGGTTCGGAGCTGCGGATCAACAGCGTGCTGCACGCGAACTCGGTTCTGCCGCCCGGCACGGTCGTACCCATCGGATGGATCGCGGCCGGTGCCCCGCGGGCACAGCTCTTCTCACCCGACCAGCACGACGAACTGTGGGAGGTGCAGAGGGAACTGGACTTCCCCGGCACGGTGTACGGCGTTCCTCGCGGCACCTCGATGCGCGACATCATGGCCCGGCAGGCCGAGCACTTCGGCGCCCACCACGATGACCGCCTCATCGAGGACCGGCCCGGTTCAGACGGCTGATCACCGCAGGTGCCCGCCCGCCCGGTACGCCCGGTCGGCCCGGGACGCCCGGTCCGTCCGGTCGGCCCCGTCGTCGGTAAGGCCCGGGGTCACTCCGCCGGCCGCCCCCACGTCCGCCGCTTCGGCAGCGGCTTCTCGTAACCGCCCGCGCGGCTCGTCGTGAGCCCCAGCGCCACGAGCGACTCGGCAAGTTTCACCGCCGCGCCCACTCCGTCGACGACCGGCAGCCCCAGCTTCTCCCCCACGGCCCGCTGCAGACCGGTCATCCCGGCGCACCCGAGCACCAGGACCTCCGCGCCGGCGTCCCGGGCCCGTTCGGCCGCGGCGACGAAGGCCGCTTCCGTACGTTCGGGGTCGCCGAGGTCGAGAACGCCGAGCCCCGTGCCCACGACGGCGGCGCAGTTCCGGGCGACGCCCGCCGTGTACAGGCTGTCCTCGATCTGCCCCGCCGACCGCTCCAGCGTGGTGACGACTCCGTACCGCCGCCCGAGCAGGCAGGCGAGGTGGGCAGCCGCCTCGGTGATGTCGACGACAGGTACGTCCACGAGTTCCCGTACGCCCTCGCGCCCGTGCTCCCCGAAACCGGCCATCACGACGGCGTCGTACGGCTCCTCGTACGTGCGCAGGGTGTCGAGGACGGCGGCTGCCGACAGGTAGCTGTCGAGCCAGCCCTCCGCGGACTCGGGCCCCCATGCGGGGGTGAGTCCGAGCACGGTGGTGCCCGAGCCTGCCGCGGCTCGGGCACCGCGCACGATCTCCTCGGTCATCCCCTGCGTCGTATTGCAGTTGGTGACGACGATTCGCACGCTCAGCCCTCCCGCGGAGCGGTAGCAGAAGCCGGAGCCGGAGCTGAAACCGCACCCGAGGTCGGGGCCGCGCCCGGAGCCGGGGCCGGGGCCGGCTCGATCGCGGGGGCCGCGGCGCGCTCGGAGCGGCACAGCAGCGCATACAGTCCGGCGGCCAGCGCCGTCCCGATGAACCAGGAGTACGGGGCCACGTCGCTGAACGTCTTCACCAGCGCGAGGACCGCCGAGACCGCCGCCGCGGGCAGGAACGCCCACAGCGCCTTGGGGTTGACGCCCTTGCGGTAGTAGTAGCGCGAGCCGGGCGCGGCGTCGAAGAGCTCGTTCACGTCGATGCGACCGCGCTTGACCCAGAAGTAGTCGAGCATGATCACGCCGAACAGCGGGCCGAGGAAGGCGCCGAGACCGCCGAGGAAGTAGTTGACGACCGTGGGGTTGGAGAAGAGGTTCCACGGCGTCACGACCAGGGCGGCGACCGTGCTGATCATGCCGCCGACCTTGAAGGTGATCTTCTGCGGCCAGACGTTGGCCAGGTCGTACGCGGGCGAGACGAAGTTGGCGACGATGTTGACACCCATGGTGGCGATGGCGAAGGTCAGCGCACCCAGGATCAGCACCCACTTGTTGCCGATCTCGGCGACGAGGTGGGCGGGGTCGGTGATGGCCTTGCCGAACACCTCGATGGAACCTGCCGTGACGATGACCGACACGATCACGAAGGCGGTCGAGTTGATCGGCAGACCCCAGAAGTTGCCGCGCTTGACCGTCCGGTAGCTGGGCGCGAAGCGCGAGAAGTCGCAGAAGTTGAGCATCAACGTGCCGTACGTGGCGAGGATCAGCCCGATCGCGCCGAACCACTGCCGCCACTGTTCGCCCACGGAGACCGGGTTCGGGGTCGAGGTGAGCGAGATGGTCCAACCGGCCTTCGCGAGGATCCAGATGGCGAGGGCGATCATCACGAGCCAGATCGCCGGGCCGCAGAAGTCCTGGAACTTCCGTACGGATTCCATGCCCTGGCTGATGATCAGCGCCTGGACCAGCCACAGTGAGACGAAGGACAGCCAGCCGAGCGCGTGGAGGCCGAGGAATGAGCTGTGCGTCCAGGACTCAAGGCCGGGCCAGGCCGCCAGCAGCATGATGTTGACGGCGACGGAGGCCAGATAGGTCTGGATGCCGTACCACATGATGGCGATGACGGCCCTGATCAGGGCAGGAATATTGGCGCCCCAGACCCCGAAGCTGATGCGGCTGATGACGGGGAAGGGCACGCCGTGGGCCTGCCCGATCTTCCCCATCCAGTTCATGCCGACGTAGATGAGCACGAAGCCGACGAGCAGGGACGTGAAGATCTGCCAGACGTTCATGCCGAGGACCAGCAGCCCGGCCGCGAACGTGTAGTTGCCGAGGTTGTGGACGTCCGACATCCACATGGCGAAGAGGTCGAAGACCTTCCAGTTGCGCTTGCCCGCGGGCGCGAGGTCTTCGTTGGTGAGCCGGGGATCGGGAACGAACGCTGGTGCGCCGGTGGCTGCGGCGGGATCGGCGAGGGACACAGGGCCTCCATGGGCGAGGGGACGACGGGAGGACTGAGGAGCGAGAGGTGGGGACGGAAACGAGAACGGGCGTGCGAGAGCAGTGGGGGCGAGCGCAGCGCAACCGCAGGGCAGTCACAGCGCACGTCGCTAGACAAGGCACAGGGCAATCGCGAGCAGTTTTGGTATACCAAACTGTGGTCATGGTCCCGCCTTCGACGACATCTCGCCATGTCCGTGCGGTTACAGCTCGGTAAAACAGTCCAGGAGTCGGCGAGGATGGACACATGACGACGGTGGAACCGCTGGGGGCGGTACGCGAACGGGTGCTCAGCTCACTGCGGCAGGAGATCATCGCCGGGCGGCTGCTGCCCGGCGACCGGCTGGTCGAGCGCGAGCTGGCCGAACGGTTCGGGGTCTCCCGGGTGCCGGTGCGCGAGGCGATCCGGGCCCTGGTCACCGAGGGCTTCGTCCTCTTCGAGACTCCCCGCCGTACGGTCGTACGCCGGCTGACCCCCACGGACGTCGCGGAACTCTTCGAACTCCGCGAGGCCCTTGAGGTGTACGCCACCGGGCTGGCCGCCCAGCGCGCCACCCGGGCCGATCTGGCCGAACTGGAGGAACTCCTCGACCAGGCCGCGGAGGCGACCGACGCCGACGACGCGGAGGCGATCACCGACATCAACACACGCTTCCACGACCGGGTTCTGGCAATGGCCGGAAACAGCCTGCTGATCTCCGTGATGGAACCGGTCGACGGTCGGCTGCGCTGGCTCACCCGGCAGAACGAGGAGTGGCCCCAGCTCCTCGCCGAACACCGCGAGCTGTACGCCGCCATCGCCTCCGGCAACCGTGAGCGGGCCCGCGCCCACGCCCTGGCCCACGTCCAGGCCAACTACCGCTCGACGGTGCGCCACCTCTTCGGCAGCAACACAGACTCGGGCGCCGAGGCCGAGGCCGCCACCGGCACCGCTATCACAGAAGAAGCGTGACTGCCGGTACGGCGGGCGGTCGCCGCGGTCGCCGCTAGAGCCGGTTTCGCGTTCCCCGGCGAGCCGCGTACCGGTCGGTGGCCGCGACCAGTGCGTCCACTACGCCGGTCGCTCCCGCGTTGTGGCCCACGTCGTCCACGACGACCAACTCGCTGCCGGGCCAGGCGTGATGGAGCCGCCACACGATGCCCAGGAGGTTCCCGAAGTCGAGGCTGCCCTGGACGAGGGTGCCGGGAACGTCCTTGAGGAGCGGGGCGTCACGCAGAACGACGGCCTGGCCGCCGCCACCATGTCCCCGTTCCAGGACATGTCCCTCTCCCCGGGCATGTCCCTCTCCCAGGAAGTGGTCGTTGCCGAAGTAGTGGGTGACGGTGCGGGCGAAGGCCAGGCGGAACACCGGGTCCTCGTAGCGCTCCACCGACCGCGGCGGCGCCGGGACGATCGCCGTCTCCCAGTCGGTCCAGGCGCGCGCGGCCCGCGCCCGCACCTCCGGGTCGGAGGACTCGACAAGCCGGTTGTACGCGGCGGCCAGGCTCCCGTCCCGGTCGCCCTCGGGCAACTCGGCGACGAACCGCTCGAAAGCCTCGGGGAAGATCCGACCAAGTCCCCTGGTCAGGAGGGTCACTTCGGCGGTGGACCCGGTGGCCACGCCCGTGAGTACCAGTTCCGACACGGCCCCCGGGTGCGTCTGCGCGTACCTCAGCCCGAGTACCGAACCCCACGAAACACCCCACACGAGCCACCGCTCGATGCCCAACTCCCGCCGCAGCAGCTCCAGATCGCCGATCAGTCGCGCCGTCGTGTTGACGCTCATGTCGGTCTCGTACACGCTCGCGTGCGGCGTCGACCGTACGCAGCCGCGCTGGTCGAGCAGGACGATGCGATACGCGGCCGGGTCGAAGTAGCGCCGGAAGCCGGGGGCGCAGCCCGAACCCGGCCCACCGTGCAGCACGACCGCGGGCTTGCCCCGCGGATTGCCGCACACCTCCCAGTACACGCGGTTGCCGTCACCGACGTCGAGCATGCCGTGGTCGTACGGTTCGATCTCCGGATACAGGCCCATCCGCACGACCTTAGTGTCGTGGCAGAAGGTCCCTAGGGGTAGGGGCTGTCGTGTGATCCCGTGTACGGGGTGGTCGGCAGCCCCGCCGCCCGCGCCGCCGTACGCAGCACGTCCCGCAGCATCTCGGGGGTCAGCCGCCCTGTGAAGGTGTTGCGCTGGCTGACGTGGAAGCATCCGAAGAGTTCCAGCGGTCGGGCCGGGCCCTCCAGCGCGACCCGCGCACCGTGCGCGAAGGCCGGCCTCGGCCGGGGCACCTTCCACCCCGCCTCTGCGAACGCGGGCAGCGCGGCCTGCCAGCCGAAGCCGCCGAGCACGACGACCGCGCGGAGGGTGGGTGCGAGCAGTCGCAGTTCGCTCACCAGCCAGGGACGGCAGGTGTTCCGTTCCTCGGGAGTCGGTTTGTTGGCGGGCGGGGCGCAGTGCACGGGTGACGTGACGCGGACGCCGTACAGGGCCAGCCCGTCGGCGGCGCTCTCGGACGTCGGCTGCGAGGCGAGGCCCACGTCGTGCAGCGCGGCGTACAGCACGTCTCCGGACCGGTCCCCCGTGAACATCCGGCCGGTCCGGTTCCCTCCGTGCGCCGCCGGCGCGAGCCCGACCACCAGCAGCGAGGCATCCGGCGGCCCGAAACCCGGCACCGGCCGGCCCCAGTACGTCCAGTCCGCGAAGGCGGCCCGCTTCGTCCGGGCCACCTCCTCCCGCCAGTCGACCAGCCGAGGGCAGGCCCGGCACCCCGCGATCCGCCGGTCCAGCTCCGCCAGGCTGCGCTCCTGCTCCATACCCCCACGGTATGCCCGGCGAGAGCCCGGCCCGTCCCGACGGAAAACGACTCCGGCCACCCGCCCGCCGAGTACTAAGGTCGGACCATGGCTTCAGGCACCCAAGGGACCAACGGGACTCAGAGGAACGAGACGAGGCGCGAGGACTCCGGGCGGCCGGTCACGAACGGCTCCGCCGGCGCCACCGCCACGGATACCGGTAGGGGTACTGGTACCGGCGCTGGTACCGGTGACATCGGTGCCGGTGCTGGTACCGATGTCTCCGCCGTTACCTCCACCGACACCGACGCCGACGCCGTGGCCGTCGCGAAGGCGGCCGCACCCGCGAGCGGCGAGACCGTGCGCGTCGACAGCTGGATCTGGTCCGTCCGCCTCGTGAAGACCCGCTCCATGGGCGCCACCGCCTGCCGCGGTGGCCACGTCCGGGTGAACGGCGAGCGGGTCAAACCCGCGTACGCCGTCCGCGTCGGTGACGAGGTCCGGCTGCGGCACGCCGAACGGGAGCGGGTCGTCGTCGTGAAACGCGTGATCCGCAAGCGGGTCGGGGCCACGGTCGCCGCCGAGTGCTATGTCGACAACAGCCCGCCTCCCCCGCCCCGCGAGGCCGTCGCCCCCGCCGGCATCCGCGACCGGGGCACGGGCCGCCCCACCAAGCGCGATCGCCGCGAGCTGGAACGCCTGCGGGGTCTGAACTCGCCCGACAGCGGCCCGAAGACACCCTGAGCTCCCGGGCTGGGATGCCGCTCGGATGCCCC
>NZ_LIPP01000396.1 GCF_001418335.1 Streptomyces aurantiacus
CCGCCCGGCACGCCGCCGCCCCGGCCTGCTCACCCGCCCGGTCTGCCGGTGTTCCACGCGCCGAGCGGCACCCGCACCGTGCCGCCGGTCAGGGCAAGCAGCACGCCGCCGGTACCGTCCCGGCCACACTTCCAGCAACCCACTCCACAGCCCCTCACCCCACCCCGGCACCCAACCCGGCCACCCGCGCCCGCCGCCTTCCAGCCGCCGGTGCCCCCGCCCCGGGTCGCCCCGAGGCGGCACCCCCGCACGGGAGCGCCCCCGGCCGTCTTCAGCTCCCCACCATCTGTTCCCCCGCCCACACGGCGTACCCCGCAGCCACCGTCTCGGCGCCGTACCGGTGGCACACGCTCAGGAGGTGACCGGTCATGACCCAGCCGGTGCGTATCCCTGCCGATGTCGATCGCGAGGACACCGTCCTGGCGAACCTGACCGCCCGGCAGCTGATGATCCTGGCCGTCACCGGCATCGTGCTGTACGGCCTGTGGTCGCTCACCCGCGCGTTCGTGCCTTTGCCGGTGTTTCTGATCCCCACCGTCCCCATCGGGGCCACCGCGGTCTTCCTGGCCCTGGGCAGGCGCGACGGGATGCCACTGGACCGGCTGATGCTCGCCGCCCTGCGCCAGCGCATGATGCCCCGCTACCAGGTTGCCGCCCCCGAGGGCATTCGCCCGGCACCGGCCTGGCTGGCCCGGCAGGCCACCGAACCCGAGCAGCCGACCGGCGGCGTCGTGCCAGCCGCGCTGCAGTTGCCCGGCGAAGGTGTGAGCGAGACCGGCGTGATCGACCTCGGCGCGGACGGGGTCGCGGTGGTGGCGGTGTGCAGCACCGTCAACTTCGCCCTGCGCACCCCGGCGGAACAGGACTCCTTGGTGAGCGCGTTCGGCCGGTACCTGCACTCGCTCACCGCCCCCGTACAGATCCTCATCCGCGCCGAGCGCTTGGACCTGTCCGCGCAGATCGGCGAGCTGGGGCGGTATGCCCCGTCCCTGCCGCACCCGGCGCTGGAGGCCGCTGCCCGTGAGCACGCCGACTACCTCACCCAGCTCGGCCAGAACACCGACCTGCTGCGCCGCCAGGTCCTGCTCATCCTGCGCGAACACCTCGGTCCAAGTGTTCCCGCCGATGTGCTGGGGAGCGGCTCGCCGCTGGCTGCCCTGTTCCACCGTAGGCACAGTTCACCCGGCGGCGAGGGCGAGGAGCATGCTGTCCGGCGAGCCGCTGAAGCGCGCCTGGTACGCCGCCTCGGCGAGGCGGTCGAACTCCTGGGTCCCATCGGCATCGTCGTCACTCCCTTGGACGCCGGGCAGGCCACCGCCGTGCTGGCCGCCGCGTGCAACCCCGACAGCCTGCTGCCGCCCACCTCCGCGCTCGCCGGCGCCGCCGACGTCATCACCACCGCCTCGAATGAAGAGGACTGGCCCCATGACACGTCCGTGCCCTGGGACGAGCCTGAAGGGAAGGCGCTGTGAAGCGCTCACGCACGCCTACAGGACACTCGTCTCCGACGACGCCTGCCCACGGCGCCGGGGCGTTCGTTCCGGATGCCCTGGCCGTCGGGCCCCGGCATCTGGAGGTCGGAGCTGAGTGGGTGGCCTCCTTCGCGGTCACCGGCTATCCGCGCGAGGTGCACCCCGGGTGGCTGCAACCGCTGCTGACCTACCCCGGCCGGGTCGACGTCAGCCTGCACATCGAGCCGGTCGACCCGGTCACCGCCGCCAACCGGCTCAAGCGGCAACTGGCCAAGCTCGAATCCGGCCGCCGCCACACGCAGAATCATGACCGGCTCCTCGACCCGCAGGTGGAGGCGGCCACCGAAGACGCGTACGACCTCTCTTCCCGAGTGGCCCGCGGCGAGGGCAAGCTCTACCGGCTCGGCCTGTACCTGACCGTCCACGCCACCAGCCGCGAGGAGCTGGTAAGCGAGGCCGCCGCGGTACGGGCTCTCGCCGCCAGCCTGCTACTGGATGCCAAACCCACCACCTACCGCAGCCTCCAGGGCTGGGTCACCTGCCTGCCGATGGGCCTCGACCTGGTGACGATGCGCCGCACCTTCGACACCGCCGCACTGTCCGCCGCGTTCCCGTTCACCAGCCCCGACCTGCCCCCGCCCGACCCCACCTCGGCCGCCGCCCCGTCCGGCGTGCTCTACGGCTACAACATCGGCAGCCAAGGACTCGTCCACTGGGACCGCTTCGCCCTGGACAACCACAACTCCGTCGTCCTGGGCCGCTCCGGCGCCGGCAAGTCCTACCTGGTCAAACTGGAGCTGCTGCGCTCGCTCTACCGCGGCATCGAAAACTATGTCATCGACCCCGAGGACGAATACGCCCGCCTCGCCCACGCGGTCGGCGGCACCTACGTCCATCTCGGCGCCGAGGACGTCCGGCTCAACCCCTTCGACCTGCCCGTCCACACCCGTCCCGACGGACGGCGCACCGCGCCCAAGGACGCCCTGGTCCGGCGCTCCCTGTTCCTGCACACCGTCCTGGCCGTGCTGCTCGGCGAGCGGCTCGCACCGACGGAGAGGGCGGTGCTGGACCAGGCGATCGCCGCGACGTACCAGCAGGCCGGCATCACCGCGGACTCGCGGACCTGGACTCGGCCGGCCCCACTGCTGGCCGACCTCGCCACCACCCTGCACGCCTCGAAGAACCAGACCGCTGCTGACTTGGCTTCCCGTCTGCACCCCTTCACCCGGGGCGCGTTCTCCGGACTGTTCGCCGGGCCCACCTCCACCCGGCCGAACGGCCACCTGGTGGTGTTCTCTCTGCGCGACCTGCCGGACGAACTCAAGCCCATCGGGACTTTGCTGACGCTGGACGCCATCTGGCGCCGGGTGTCCAACCCGGCGCTGCGCCGACCGCGACTGGTGACCGTGGACGAGGCATGGCTGCTGATGCAGGCCCCGGCCGGGGCACAGTTCCTGTTCCGGATGGCCAAGGCGTCCCGCAAGCACTGGGCCGGGCTGACCGTAGCCACCCAGGACACCGCCGACGTTCTCGGCTCCGACCTGGGCAAGGCGGTCGTCGCCAACGCCGCCACCCAGATCCTGCTGCGACAGGCCCCGCAGGCCGTCGACGAGATCACCCGGACGTTCGATCTGTCCGAGGGCGAGCGGCAGTTCCTGCTGACCGCCGACCGCGGCCAAGGCCTGCTGTCCGCCGGAACGCAGCGGGTCGCGTTCGCCTCCGTGGCCTCACCGACTGAGCACTACCTGGTGACCACGAATCCGGCAGAGCTGGCCGCCTACGCGGACAACGGTGCCGCTGGGGACGCCGAGGGCCCGTTCCTGGATCTCGAAGTAGCCGATTCCCCGGACAACAACGATGACGCCGTTGCCAGCAGCGAGGTCGATCTCGACGCCGACTGAACGGCCCCCCCATCACCCCTTCCGCGGCTTGCCAGCCGGTCTCCGCACAGAGGCCGTCGTATCTCTCTTGATCTCCTTCTGGGAGGCCATCCATGTCGTCTCACCTATCGCTGCCCGCTCCCGTTCCCAGGCGCCCCGCGCGGCTACTGACCCAGAACCGTGAAATGCGTGCGATCGGCGTCTGGAACTGGACGCTGCCCGCCTGGGCCGGTCGCTTTCCGGAGGGCCGCACCTACAACACCTGCCCGTCGGCCGGGATTTGCCGCCACGTCTGCTACGCCCGCTTCGGCACGTACACCTGGCCCACGGTGAAGGCCAAGCACCAGGCCAATCTCCGCTTCGTCCTCGACGACCTGCCCGGCTGGGAACAGGCGATGCTCGCCGAGCTCGGCAGGCGGAAATTCCGCGGCACCTGGGTGAGGATTCACGATTCGGGAGACTTCTTTTCCGACCGCTACCTGCTCGCGTGGCTTCGGATTATCCGCAGCCGGCCGAAGACGAATTTCTACGCCTACACCAAGGAAGTCGCCCGGTTCCGGGCCCTAGTGGAGCCCGACCCACCAGACAACTTCCTGTGGGTCTACAGCTTCGGCGGAACCCAGGACACGCTGCTGGACATCAAGCGTGACCGCCTGGCGGATGTCTTCCCCGACGAAGCAGCCATCGACGCCGCCGGATGGCACTCGCAGGAGGCCAGCGACCTGCTGGCCGTCCTCGGCCCGCGCCTGGTGGGCATTCCCGCCAATCGCATCCCGCACTTCCTCAAACGTCTTGGCGGCCGCACGTTCCGCTCCTGGCAGGCCGAAGTCGACGCCGAACGCCACGCCCAGCGCCGCCGGCGCGGCGGCCTGCGACCCGTGCACGGCGACACCGATCCCGAGCCGTCGGCACCGGCCGAGTCCGGCCAACTGCCCGGCGCTGCGGAGCACCACGGCCGCGCCGCCTGACCCCCGCTTCGTGACCGCGCCCCTGGAGGTCCTTGCCATGTTCACCGGCCACTTCCTGTCGTCCCCCTCGCACCTCGCGGCTCCGGCAGGCCCCGATTCTCCGCTGGGCACCTATCTACGCGATCCCGGCGGCACCGTGCACGCGGTCCTGGCCCACGCCGTGCAGTGGGTCACTGTTGGGTGGCTCATCGCCGGCCCCCTCCTGGTGCTCGCCGGTGCCGGGCTCGGCTGGGCGCGCTGGTGGTGGCGCCGCCGCTGCCGCCGCATGCTGAACGCCGACGCCCGGATCGTCAGCGTGCTGCCGCCTCCCACCGCCGACCCGACTGGAGCCGAAGCCCTGTGGGCGAACCTGCTGGGGCTGTTGCGGCCCGCCTGGCGGCGCCGCCTGACCGGCCAGCCCCACCTGGCGTGGGAGTACGCCTTTGACCGGGAAACGATCCGCGTTCGCCTGTGGGTCCCGGGTGCTGTCCCGCCCGGCATGGTCGAACGGGCGATCGAGGCCGCCTGGCCCGGAGCCCGCACACGCACCGCACCCACACCGTCGTCCACCCCACTCGCCGGGCAGCGCAGCGAGGCCGCCGGCGGCGAACTGCGCCTGGCCCGCTCCGAAGCCCTGCCGATCCGTACAAACTTTCCCGCCGACCCGATCCGCGCCCTGCTCGGCGCACCGGTCGGCCTCGGCGCCGACGAACAGGCAGTGGTCCAGGTCTTGGCCCGACCCGTCACCGGACACCGGATCACCAAGTCCCGCCGGGCTGCCCGGCGGGCGCGCGCCGGGCACCCGGTCCGCCTCGTCAGCCGCCTACTGGACCTGCTCACCCCGGGCCACCGCCCTCCGCGTTCCCGCCGCGCCGGCCCGGTGCTGGACCGGCAGACGGCGCTGGAGGCGTCCGTCGAGGACAAGGTGATCGTCGCCAAGCAGCGCGGCGCCCCGTACGAGACCCGCATCCGCTACGCGATCACCGCGACCGTGCCCGAAGATCTGAGCAGTGAGAAGCGGGCGGCGGTCCGCGCGCGGCTGCGCGGCCGGGGCCACGCCCTCGCGAGTGCGTTCGCCGCCTTCACCGAGCACAACTACTACCGCCGCGCCAAGCTCCGCCGCCCCTGGCTGTACGTCGCCGAACGCCGCCTGGCCAAAGGCGACCTGCTGTCGATCCCGGAACTGGCGGCGGTGGCGCACCTGCCGTGGGACGAGGCCATTCCCGGCCTGCAACGTGCCGGTGCCCGTGCGGTGCCGCCCCCGCCCGGCATCGCCGCCACCGGCCCGGCCGTGCGGCCCATCGGGCTGACCGACACCGGCCGGCCCCGCCCTGTCGGGCTGCGGGTGCCGGACGCCCGACATCACCTGCACATCCTCGGTGCCACCGGCTCCGGCAAATCCGAGCTCATGGCCCGCATGATCCTCGCCGACGCCGAGGCCGGTCGCGGCCTGGTGGTCATCGACCCCAAGGGCGACCTGATCACCGATGTGCTGATGCGGCTGCCCGCGGAGCTCGGGGACAAAGTGATCCTCTTCGACGCCGACAGCAAGGCCCGCCCGCCCGTCATCAACCCGCTCGAAGGCGCCGACGCGGCCCGGACGGTCGACAACCTGGTGTCGATCTTCTCCCGTGTCTACGCCAGCAGTTGGGGACCGCGCACCGACGACATCCTGCGGGCCGGGCTGCTGACCCTGCACGCACAGCCCGGCACGCCGGTCCTGACCGACCTGCCCAAATTACTGTCCGTCCGCTCGTTCCGGCAGCGGGCCGTCGACCAGATCGACGACGACGTCCTGCGGGGCTTCTGGTCCTGGTACGACGACCTCTCCGGGCCGGCCCGCGCCCAGGTCACCGCGCCGCTGATGAACAAGCTCCGCGGCTTCCTGCTGCGGCCCTTCGTCCGCGCCGCGCTCGCCGGCGGGCCGTCCACCGTCGACATGGACGCCGTGCTCGACGGCGGGATCTGCCTGGTGCGCATCGCCAAGGACGCCCTGGGCACCGAGACCGCCCACCTGATGGGCTCCATCGTGGTCGCCCGCACCTGGCAGGCCGCCACCCACCGCGCCCGCATCTCCCAGGGCCAACGCCCAGACGCCGGGCTGTACCTGGACGAGGCACACAACTTCCTCAACCTGCCCTACGCGCTGGAGGACATGCTCGCCGAGGCCCGCGGCTACCGGCTGTCGATGACGCTCGCCCACCAGTACCTACGGCAACTGCCCAAGGAACTGGAGGAGGGCATCAGCACCAACGCCCGCACCAAGATCTTCTTCAACTCCTCCCCCGAGGACGCCCGTCATCTCGCCCGGCACAGCGAACCGCGGCTGACCGCGCACGACCTGTCCCACCTCGACGCCTTCCACGCCGTCATCCGCCCGGTCCTGCACGGCGCCGAAGCGCCCGCCTTCACCGCCGTCACCGAGCAGCTCCCGCCGCCCGTCCCCGGCCGCGCCCAGCAGA
>NZ_LIPP01000397.1 GCF_001418335.1 Streptomyces aurantiacus
ACAGGGGGTACGGGGGTACGGGCAGGGCCTTTCGGCACCTCGGACATGCGGAACTGTCCGAGTACCGGGAGGTCCTGCCCGTCGTAACCGCGACCGATCCCGCGACCGATACCAATCCCGCGACCGATACGGCGATCACTACCGCAGTCGTTGCGTACATGCCCATGTGTGCCTCACTGCCCGCTGACTTCAACTCCGCTGCCCGGCATGATTGTTGGATGTCCATCCTCAAGAACACGGCGGAGCGGAGCAGCACGGCTGGGCCCGTGCTGACGGTGGACACCGACTCCGTGCCGGCGCCGGACAGATTCGGCTGGTGGAACGACTTGGTGGGCCAGGAGGTCATGCCCGTCACGCTCCGCAGCCCGCACGCGCGTCACTTCGAGGGACGGGCGGAATCCGTTCAACTGCCACTCAGCCAGGTGTCGACCTTCACCTACTCCCCGTTGACGGCCCGCCGCTCCCCGGTCCAGATCCGCCGCCAGGACCCCGAGAGCTACTTCCTGGTCCTTGTCCGGGACGGCAGCGCGATCCGGCTTGAGCAGGAGCGCAGTATCGCCTGCCTCGACGCCGGCGACATGGCGCTTTTCTCCACGTCACATCCGCTGACCTGTGAGTTCCTCGATCTGGGCGGGCTCTGCCGGACCACGCAGCTGCGGCTGCCACGCACTGTTCTCCCGCTGGCGGCAGGGCGGGCGGACCGGCTGTTGGCCGAGCCGTTGTCCACCGGTTCCGGAACAGGCGCCCTGCTCGTTCCGTACCTCATGGGACTGCCCCGGGCCGCTCGCGACTGCGGGCCGGCGGAGGTGGCCCGGCTTGGTGCGGTCGCGATGGACCTGGCCGCCTCGCTCCTGGGCACGCAGCTCGGTGAGGCGGACAGGCTGCCTGCCGAGACGCGCCAGGCGTCGCTCCTCGCCCGTATCAACACCTTCATCGGCCACAACCTGGCCGACCCGGAGTTACGCCCGGCGGCCGTGGCCGCCCACCACCACATCTCCGTACGCACCCTGCACCAGCTCTTCCGGAGCGAACCGGAGTCCGTGGGCGCCACGATCCGGCACCGTCGCCTGGAGCGCTGCCGAGCCGACCTGACCGATTCCGCACTGCGGCACGTGTCCATCGGCGAGATCGCCACGCGGTGGGGGTTCCGCCACCCCGCGGACCTCAGCCGTGCTTTTCGGACCGCGTACGGCGTTTCGCCGAGCGAGGTCAGGGCGGGTGCGCGGGACGCGGCGGCTGCACCGGACGCGGCGGCTGCGCTGGATGCGAAGGAAGACCGCGCGTCCTGCCAATGACGCGACCGGCCCGCACGGGCGACAGTGAAAGCACGGCATCCCAGCGGCCTCGGAGTTCAGGTTGCGTACGCCGTACGGGCTTCGGCCACGCGGCACAGTACCGCCGGAGGGGGGCTTGAGGCGCTGGGATGCCGATGGTGCGGCTTCGCTGTCGGCGGTGGGTCGTAGCCGCGGCGTCAGTTGCCGTACTGCTGGAGAGGCGGTCGCGCATTCCAAATCAGCCCACCTGAAGGGCACTTGGCCAGTCGCCGTTAGGCTCCCCGTGAACGTCAGCCTCGGCACACGCCGGGGGTTCTCGTGTGGGTGCCCCCGGTCCCGACAGGGGGCTCAGCCGATGAGCTGGCGGATCGCCGCCACAACGTTGAACACCGCCGGCAAGACGAAGACGCCACCGACGCCGATCCACACGCCCCCGGCTGTTCGGTGGCCGCGGCTCGGCGGCGGCGGTTGAATCAGCTGATCGCCCACTCTCATCATCTCGTTCGGAGCGAGCAGGCTGCGCCCGGTGCGGCGTTGCCTCCGCCCCAGCCATATGAAGACGACAGCTACCAGCGCCGTGAAGGCGGCCAGCTGAAGATGTTCACTCGGTGAATCGGCGCCGGCGAGCGTCACAGCCCTGTACGACACAAGTCATCTCCCTCACATGATCACAGTGGGTGGATCACCTCACGGCGGTTCAACCATGTCAAACGGGTTAGGGCGCTCATGCGTTGCCGTTGACGCGCTTTCCAACTGCCTCGCCCTGGTGCCCCGGTGCCCTGGCAGGCTTTGAACCTGCGGCACCCGCTTCAGGAGGGAGCGGGGAGAGCCATGCATCAGCTGGTTCGCTCGGGACATGGAGTCCACCGGTCCGCGACCGATTGGAGACGGTCCGTCTGGCTCAGTCGAGCAGCGTCTCCCCGAACCGTGATCCGCTCGCGAGGCCGAAATCGGCGGAGCTGAGGGACTTGGAACCGGAACCGGTGAGGCCGGACGAAGTACCCGGCAGGGCCCACAGGCCTCCGCTGCGGTCGTTCTCGAAGGAGGCGGTCACCGCCAGGTCGGTTTTGCCGTTGTTGTCGTAATCGGCGAGCCGGACCTGGGCGCCGAAGAGGTCATCGGTCTCGGCGACGCAGACCGGGAAAGCTCCACGCCGACAAGGGATACGACTACGACCACCTGCGGCGATGGTTACGCGGGCGCGGCATCAGGCACCGCATCGCCCGCAAGGGCGTCGAGTCCTCCACGCGGCTGGGCCGCCACAGACGGACCATGGAACGCACGATGTCCTGGCTCGCCGGATGCCGCCGCCTGTACCGACGCTACGAGCGCAAGGCCGAGCACTTCCTGGCCTTCACCAGCATCGCCTGCACCTTCATCTGCTCCCGCGCCCTCATCTGCTACCGCAGGCCAAGGTCCCCACATCATCGTGCTCCACCGTGTGATGGGCCGGCGTCCAGTAGTCACTCACGACGTCATTCAACCGCCCAATCACCACTCTCATCAGCGGATTTGTTATCCCTTCAGTCGCCGAACGAGATGGCGTCCTGGCGCCGGCCCCTGCCGACAGCTTCTGCCAGGCGCCCGCCTGGGCACCTTCGCGGCCAGAACGTCAGCGCGGAACTTGCCCGCACCGGCGGGGACTTCGGCCGCCCAGGCCCGCGGCCCGGCAGCGGTGCGCATCGCAGGTCCACGAGCGCGGGATCTACAGCTCACGGTCCACCGCCGCGTGCCCGCGTATTCCCGCGTGGACGAGGTAGACCGCGACCTGCGCGTTGTCGATCCTGCCAGCGGTGCCGGTGTACTGGCGCTGGACGCCGACGGTGTGCGTGCCCTTCTTCACGGCGCCGGTCTCGTCGACCACCAGCACTGCGTCCTCGTCGCGCAGATGCTCCAGCACGTACTCACGCAGGTCATCACACACGCGGTCGGCATCCCACCTGGCCCGGCCGAGCAGGTGCTGCACGCCGTCCGGGCAGGCTTCCCCGACCCACTCGGCGATCGACCAGCAGTTCTTGCGTGGCAGGTCCGAGAGCAGTCCCAGCACCAAATCCCGTACTCGGCGGGGGGCCACACGCGCGAAGCGGCCCGCTGTCCGGCCCGTCAGGACCTCGAACGCCTTCTGCCAGCGGGCAGGGCCTACGCTGCGACCCGTGGCCATCGCGTGATCTTCAGTCTTCACACACCGATGATCAGCGGTGGCCGTCCTGGCCTCTCAGCTGCCTCTCAGCTGCCCCTGTCGGGGCTCGGTGGGAATCCGGCCATGCTCGTCGTCCTCACCTGGTTGCCGGGCTCAATGAGGGAGTCAGGTCTTGGGCCTGATAGCACTTCCGGGGCGGAGCTTGCCGTCCTCGTCGAGATCGTTCAGCACCGCGGACAGGCCGACGCGCAGCATCTTCCGCCGGACGTGCCCCAGGATCTGGGTCATCACGAGCCCGCTTGCCCCTGTGAAGCCCGTGTGGTCGTAGGTGAAGCGCGTTCCGCTGCCATGCGGTTCGACGGAGTAGGCAACCTCGGTTGTCTCGCCGCCGCCATGGTCGGTCCACGAGTAGCGCAGCAGCCGGGGCTTGTTCACCTCAAGTACGACGCAGTCGACGATGCCGCTCCAGCCGGGCTTGGGCTTCGCGATGAACTGGAACTGGGCACCGACGGTGGTAGTGAACCCTTCCGGGCGTGCCCCGGCCCCGGTCGCGGTCCATAGCGGTATGAGCCCGGGGTCGGTGGTGGCGTGCCAGACCTTGGCAGGGGAGTGCGGGTAGTCACAGACGATGTGGATGGCGCTCATGGGTGCTCCCGAGACGGTCGAGTGCAGAATGTACAGCGACTAGAAATTTACAGTAGCAGTAAATATCACGCCGCTGCACTACTCTGTCGTCATGAGCACGGTGGACTGGACGGCATGGCATCCGCAGCCCGTGGAGCCTGATGCCGGGGGGTTGCGGCAGCGCAAGAAGCGCCTGTTGCGGCAACGCCTGTCCGACACCGCGACTGAGATGTTCCTGGAGCGCGGCTTCGACGCCGTCCGCGTGTCGGAGATCGCCCAGGTATGCGGAGTCTCGGAGAAGACGGTATTCAACTACTTCCCCACCAAGGAATCGCTCGTTCTGGACCGGGGCGAGACCACGTTGGCCAGCCTGCGCGCTGGCCTGGCCGACACAGACCACTCTCCGGTCGAGGTGGCGCTGCGAATCCTTTTCGATGAGTTGCGAGCCATGACCTCCTGGATCGCCGCGCAGGACGACCCCCACCAGGCCGCTGTCACGATCAGACGCTTCGGCGCACTGACCAGGTCCACGCCTTCGCTGCGGGCCTACCATCAGGACATGACCGACCGGCTCGTCACCGTCGCGGCAGAGGCGCTGGCTCAGCGCACGCGCAGAGAACCGGACGACCCGGAACCGCAGATCGCGGCAACTGCCCTGCTCGGACTGTGGTCCATCCAGTTCCAAAGCCTCGGGAAGAATCTGGACGGCTCCCGCACGCCGACACAGATCCATGAGGCGGTGACCGCCGACGTAGGCCGCGCAGCCAAACTCATCGACACCGGCCTGGCCTCACTCGAAGACGCCGCTCCGACCCGCTGACATGCCCCCGGCGGTGCGTGATGCACGGAGGGGCCGGTAGAGGCGGAGTTCAGCTGCCTTTGGGCTCCCGGCAGTACATTTTGATGGCGGGTCAGGTGTCCGAGGTGACGTGGCCGCCGGTGAACACCTGGGTGGCCTGCTCGTGTTCGACCCGGGTGGAGGCCTGGCGTAAGGAGCGCCTTGCGCGGATCGGTGAACCGACCCTGATCAAGGCGTACCGGACGTCGTCAGCGGCCGGATCGCTAGATCGCCGATCGGCTCGGCTCGGCTCGGCTCGATGATCCGCGAGACGTGGGGCGACGCGGATTCCTAGTGGATTTTGCGGCACGGGTGCGACACAGCCGTGATCATGGCAAAGGGCCAGTTCGAGAGAATCAAGCCTCTGAACTGGCCCTTCGTCGCGTGCCCCCGGGGGACTATTCCCAGATGGTTGCGGGACTGACCAGCGGTTTCTTGTTGGACGGCTGGTGGTGGAGGGGCGGTTCCGTCCTGCGGTGTGGGGGTGCGTTGGTGGTGGCGGGGGTTGCGGCGTATGCCTCGTACGTCCATCAGCGGGAAGCATGTTCTGGCGATGTTCTGGCGACTTTCCCGGCTTCCGATCACGCGGATCGGCCTCTACCCTCGGACCAGTGACATCGGGGTTCTGCCCCGTACCGCAGGCTCCCGGCCCCCGAGCCCGTGATCGACCGATGGCTGTCGGACCGGCTGGAGCCGCATCGCCGACTACACGGCTCCAGCCTTCAGCCCTTCTGGCACGTGTGGCGAGGCAACTCCCGCCGTCTCGCCCCGCCAGGAGGGCACCTCGCGCGAGGACCGGTCCGGGGGGAACCCGGTCTCTCGCGCTCCCGGGTCGCCGCCGCACCCGTTGCGGCGGCGACCCGGCCCGTCCAGCGTGCCACCACGGGCGCGCTCTGTCCGCACCTTCAGGGGGTGCAATCTCGCACCGCGTTCTCACCACCGCAGGGGCCGCGGAATCCGTGCCGCGTGAGGATCCGGGACCGGGCGGGATCCGGGCCCTCACGCGAAGTGCACGCTTTCTCACCCTGGCGCCTCACCGCGACCCGGACCGCGTCCTCAGCACTCCACATCACGCATGTGTCTCGCGTGCCGACCGGGGCGGTCAGCGTGTGGCTGTGCGCGTGGGGTGGGGAGTCGTTTCGAGGTGACCGTGGGAGTCACTGCGTGATCGAGTGTGCGGTGTCCGCTTGTTTCGACGTCAGTGTCGGACCATGAGCTTCTGCGGCCACGGAGAGGGAGGGCGGTCGCGCAGCAGGTCGAGCAGTTCGGTGTTCTCGTCGCAGGCAGCCACCGGTAATGGGCCCGGACCCCTTGCTCTTCAGCACGATCCCGGTCTTCGGCACCCCTGGCAGTGCACCCGTTCGGTCTGCCAGGTTCATCAGGAAATCGACGGAGTCGAAGTCGTCGACGAGGGTGTCCGACGCTTCGAGAAGAGACCGCCGCAACCGCAGCGCGGGATGTCCGGCGCGGACTTGCCCCGGTGTCTGGTCCCGCTGTTTCGCAGGCGTCGCGGTGTATGCCCCTGCGGCCTCCCGCGGACGCAGGGGCACACACCTCAGGGTTCGGCGAGGTGGAGGCTTTGCGTCTCATGCCAGCCGTGTGCGGTCAGCCGGCCGGGGAGGTCGAGTTCAGGGCGTGCCCGCAGGGTCAGGCGCACGGAGGGCGGTAGGGAGCGGGCGGCGCCGACGAGAGTTTCCAGCGCGCTGCGGGAGAGGTGGTCGACGCGGGTGAGATCGATGGTGATGTTCTGGTGCTGTCGGCGGCAGGCCTGTAACGCCAGGTTCAGCGGGATCTTGTGGATGCCCATGACCTGGCCGTAGAGCTTGATGCCGGGCTCGTCGATCAGAGGCTGGATGAACATGAGGTCGTCGGCGAAGTATGTGGACATGGCTTGATTCCTCGTAGCCATGCACCGCGGGGAGGCGGAAGCGGCCCGGGGTCTGGGGGCGAAGCCGCAGCGGTGGTTCCTCGTGCGATGCCGAAGAAGCGGGCTGAGGGTCCCGCATGGCAGAGCCGCTGACGTAGAGGCGCTCCCTGGGCCCCGAGTGATCGTCGGACCGCGGCGCCGTAGCAACGGACAGCCGCCAGGTCGCGGACTGCGGCCACCGTAGGCCCGCATATGCCAATGGCGACAGTCAGATTCAGGGCGGACGAAGGCCGTTCATGGCCGGCTCCGACACCAGGCGTCTCGCCCGCCGCACGATCCGCCCGCCGCGCAACCCGCCCGCCGCACAACCCCTCCGGCGGAACGGCGCGACATCGCCTCGTATTACCTCGCCCAGGGAGCCTGCGCAGGCCGACCTGTCAATGCTGCGGCATGACTATCACCCGCACGGATGGATGATCGAGTGCGTGGACGTTTCTGCATCCCCTGCTTCTCCTACGGTGGTTGGCCGTTGCCCCGGCCCCCGGCGGCGGTCCGACAACCACGAACTCCCGTCATACGGGGTCTCACGGCAGGAACCGTCATGTGCGTCCACGAGACGAATGCGACTTCGGGGCAGCGCCAGAATCACTCGACGCCGGAGAAGCTGCCGGCCCCGTGCCGGCAGGCGCGCAGTTACCTTGCCCGCGGCAGCACCGTGGTCGAACTCCACGGCACCATCGACCTGAGTACCGTCCCTGAGATTCAGCTGCATACCGATGCTGCGACTGCCCGGCCCGGAGTCTGCGTGGTCGTGGACCTGCGGTCGGTGGATTTCTTCGACTGTTCCACCCTCGGCCTGCTCTGCCGGACACGGCGCCGGGCCCTGGAACGCGGTGGCCACCTGATTCTGGTCTGCGCCCGTCCCTGGCACCTGAGGATTCTCCAAGCCGCAGGGGTCGGCACGCTCTTCGCGCCGCTGGCCACCGTGGAGGACGCCCTGCAGAACGGACACTGAGCCCTCGGCGGCTCTCGGTACAGGAAGAACGCCAGGCCATACCGGTTCTTTCATGACGAACACCAGCCTGCCCCGGCATCTTCGCCGGTATCGGCCCCCGGGCCGCAGTGAGAATGCGACCATCGCGACCATCGCGACCACGGCGATGCGGCTGGAGCCGCATCGCCGACAACGCAGCTTCAGCCCTTCGTCCTCCCCAGTCCCGTTCGAGCCCCGAGCCCGGGATGAACTCCCGCGCACCCCGGGGCGGGTGGTGAGAACGGCCGATGCGAGGCGGCGACAAGAAATCCATCGCCGTCCTCGCAGCCACGACCACCGCAAGGTGCTACGCAAGGCTCGACGGAACGGAAGCAGCTGTTCCAGATCGGTGGCCGCGGCGCGGTCCGGCAGCCTTCCGCCGCACAACCACGGTCAGCCAGGTGGCGTGTCGCGGTCTTCCTCCAGGCGGAGCCGACCCGTGAGGATGTCGCGGGCGATGTCCTCAAGGAGCTGCTGGTGGCTGAAGGCGTGGGCGCGCATGCGGGCCAGGGCTTCAGTGACGGGGACGTCGGCGGTTTCGGCAGCCGCGCCGGCTGCCTGGTGGACGAGGGGCGGATAGCCCACCGGGCCCGTTTCCGGGACTGCTTGTTCCCAGCCGATCAGCGCGGGGTGGGCGTCCAGGGCCAGGAGGGCGAAGATGCGGGCGTAGACCTCGATCCTCGCCCGGTCTGCCGCGAGGAGAGGGACGGAGGTGGTGCGGTAGATGTCCATGGCGCCGACCGGGACATTGTTGCCGACCAGGAGCGGGGCGGCCACCACGTAATGGATGCCGAGTTCGCCGGCTGTCCGCATGAAGACGGGCCACTGCCCGCCGGCGGGCCGGACGTCCGTTTCCACGATCCTGCGCCGCAGGTAGGCGTCGGTGCACGGGCCTTCCCCCGACACGAGCTGCGCGTCCTCCAGCCGGTGACTTCGCTCGTCAGAGGCATGTGCCACGGTCCGGATCTGCCCTGGGGTGATCAGGCTGATGCCCAGACCGTCCGCACCCATGTCTTCGACACACGCTGTCACAGCGGACTCCAACGCGACCGGCCGGCCGGCGGCACTCGCGACCTCGACGACGCGCTTCCATGCCGCGGTGTCCTGCCGCTCTTCCATGACACAGTCCCCATACCTGCCCGGAGCGCTGCCGGACCGCTCGCACGCTCGCCAGTACAAACAGCGTAGACCCCGCGGTGGCCACAGGCAGAGGGCCCCGCACCGGCTCACGGCTCCCCGGGGAACGGGCGTGCCGACATCGCAGGCAGGCGCTTATGGCTGACCGGGGCTGTCGGTGGGTGCGATGTCGCCGTCGAAGGTGTTGTCGACGATCTGCTGGGCGAGTTCGGTCAGGCGCAGCCGGCGGGGGCGGGCGTAGGCGCGCATGGTCTCGAAGGCGTCGTCGAGGCTGAGGCTGTGGCGTTCGGAGAGGATGCCCTTGGCCTGTTCGATGACGACGCGGCTGGTCAGAGCGGTCTGCAACTGTGCTTTCTCGGCGTAGATCTGTCCGATGGTGCGCTGCTGGAGGACTGCGATCGTTGCGACGTCGGCGATGGCCTGGCCGACGTGTACGTCCGCGTCACTCAGGCGGCGCAGCCGGGTGCCGAAGAGGTTGACGGCTCCGACGACCTGGTGGCGCAGTTTCATCGGCAGCGCGTGGGTGACCGTGAAGCCGGCCGTCCTGGCGCGGGCGGCGAAGGGGCCGAATCCCGCGGTGGCGGCGCTTGAGGTGAGACTGATGTTCAACTGGGCCCGTCCGCTGTGGTAACAGCGGACGCAGGGGCCCTGGCTGTGCTGCAGGGCGAACAGTTCCAGGAGGCGGGTCTTCTCGTCGGAGGCGGCAATCAGCTGGAGTTCGCCGTGCTGATCGACGATCATCACGCCGGCCGCGTCGACGTCGAGGAGCTCCACACAGCGGGTGGACAGACGGTGCAGGAACTCAATGAGATCGAAGTCATCGGTGAGCGTGTCCACCGCCTCCACCAGGATCTCCAGCACGCGTTGCTGATTCGGCATCATCGATCAGTCCTTGTTCCCGGACGGGGCGGACGTCCCGTCGCGATTGTCCCGAAAATGCAGCCGCCGCGCGACCACTTCCTCGGCTGTTGCGAGCAGTGGTACGTCGGTGCGGTAGGCGTGCGCGCGCAGCATGGCCAGGGCCTCGGGCAGCGGGACGCCGGCCTGCACACTGATGATGCCGGTGGCCTGGTGGACAGCGGCACGGTGCAGCTCGGTGTGCGGCTCCGCCTGAGCGAAGGACTTCCGCTGCCCGCTGTCACGGATCAGCGCCGCGGTGACGGCCGCCGCCACGATGAGTGCGTCGTTCATCTGGGCAGAATTCAGCGGGCCGGGGACGGCACGCTGCGCGGTGAACACGCCCAGGCAGACAGCCCCCAAGTTCAGGGGGAAGCAGAACATCGCTTGGACGCCGAGCCGTTGGGCTTCGGGCAGAAACGCCGGCCACCGGCGCGTATCGGCACGCTGCAGATCCGGGACCGCGACCAGAACCGAATGACGGTAGGCATCGAGCGCCGGCCCTTCACCCACCGTGCACTGCACGTCGTCCAGAGCGGTACTGCTGCCCGGCGTCGACCACACCAGCTCCGTCAGCACCCCGCCGGCTTCCAGCGCCACCGAGATTCCGTCCACGCCCAGCACATCCGCGCACCGAGCCGGGTCACCGCCCAGAAGACCGGACCCGCTCCCGTCGGGGAGATCACGCAAAATACGGGCCAGGGTCGCGCTCACATCCACCACGCCACCGCCTCCCCGCCCACATACAGAGGCGCGCCACCCAGGCGAGCAGCCGTCCGATTCATCCTATTGCAGTGCCCTCGGACGAGCTCCTCGAACGGGAAGAACGCCGGAGCGCCGTTGTCTGGACCGAAGCGGGTCCGGCTTGTGCACTCGACAGCTGTTACGGCCACCCGGTGAATTCCCAGGTGAACTCCCAGGTGAGCGCCCCAGTACGAGACACCGCTCGCGGCCGGAAGGAAAAGGATACGCAGTGATGGTGCTCCTTGCTGATGTCCACTCCGGCCCAGATCTCGGGCACAGTCCCCTCCGCCGATTCGTCGCTTCACTGCAGTTCCGCAGACGACTCCGCCCACGTTGCCCTACAGAGCGATCGAGTCGCGTATCGCAATCAGCGGTCGAGTCGTCGCGGGGCTCCGGGCGGCCAAGTCTTTTGAGCCCCCGGACGGCGACAAGCCGGCAGCCATCCCGTCGGCTGCCGGCCCCAGCCCCGCTACCGCCCCCGGGCCCCTC
>NZ_LIPP01000398.1:0-976 GCF_001418335.1 Streptomyces aurantiacus
CGGCGCCGGGTTCGGCACCGGCCACCCGGCCGTCCGGGGGGCCGTCCGGGGGGCCGTTCGGGGGGCCGCTGATGGCTCCTGAGCGCGAGGCCCGCGAACGGGCCGCCACCGGGACGACGACGACCGCCCCCGCCCGGCCGCGCCTGCGGCTCGACCAGCCGCAGCCGCCGCGGCGCAGGTTCCTGCCCGAGTACGACCCCGAGGCCTTCGGGCGGCTCTCCGAGCGGATCGCGCGGTTCCTGGGCACGGGACGGTTCATCGTCTGGATGACGGTCGTCATCATCCTGTGGGTGGTGTGGAACGTGTCCGCGCCGCGCGACCTGCGCTTCGACAACTACCCGTTCATCTTCCTGACCCTCATGCTCTCGCTCCAGGCCTCGTACGCCGCCCCGCTGATCCTCCTCGCGCAGAACCGGCAGGACGACCGCGACAAGGTCAACCTCGAACAGGACCGCAAGCAGAACGAGCGCTCCATCGCGGACACCGAGTACCTGACCCGGGAGATCGCCGCGCTGCGCATGGGACTCGGCGAGGTCGCCACCCGGGACTGGATCCGCTCCGAGCTGGAGGACCTGGTCAGGGAGCTGGAGGACCGGCGTTCCGACGGGCACGGGGACGGCCGTGTCGTATTCCCGGCAGAACATCCTCGGGGACGTGACGTAGACGACCGGTGACAGGGCTTTCCGGCCCCAGGGCCGGGCGCCGTACCATCGGACCCATGGCTACGGAAGACGCGGTGCGTGAAGCACTGTCGACGGTGAACGACCCCGAGATCCATCGACCCATCACCGAGCTGGGGATGGTCAAATCGGTGGAGATCGGCGCGGACGGTTCGGTCGCGGTCGCGGTGTACCTGACTGTCTCCGGGTGCCCGATGCGCGACACCATCACCAACAACGTGACCGAGGCGGTCGCGCGGGTCGAGGGGGTCACGCGGGTCGACGTCACGCTGGACGTGATGAGCGACGAGCAGCGC
>NZ_LIPP01000398.1:1028-1424 GCF_001418335.1 Streptomyces aurantiacus
CCCCGCATGCTCGGCGCCGAGGGCCTCCCCACCCAGGTCGAGGACATGATCATGCCGCCGTCGGCGAACGGCGTGAAGGTCATCTCGATCGGCATGTTCACGCCGGGCAACACGCCCGTCGTGTGGCGCGGCCCGATGCTCCACCGCGCCCTCCAGCAGTTCCTCTCGGACGTCTACTGGGGCGACCTGGACGTCCTGCTCCTGGACCTCCCGCCGGGCACGGGCGACATCGCGATCTCCGTCGCGCAGCTCGTCCCGAACGCGGAGATCCTGGTCGTGACGACTCCTCAGCAGGCCGCCGCCGAGGTCGCCGAGCGGGCCGGCTCGATCGCCGTACAGACCCACCAGAAGATCGTCGGCGTCGTCGAGAACATGGCGGGCATGCCCTGCCCCCAC
>NZ_LIPP01000398.1:1475-1595 GCF_001418335.1 Streptomyces aurantiacus
CCGCGATGGCCGCCAGCGCGGCCTGTCGGGCATGTCCTTGGGCATCACCCCGAGGAACAAGTTCTAAGAGTTCACGGGCCCCTGTGGGCGGGTGCGGGTCGTTCGTGGCTGGTCGCGCAG
>NZ_LIPP01000399.1 GCF_001418335.1 Streptomyces aurantiacus
CCCCTCCCCACGCACCGCAGGTACTCGCCCAACCAACGGCAACGGCTCCGCCACCTCCAACGCAGAATCATCACTCCGAAACGTCCTCACCCGCCCCGGCCCGGAATCAGGCGTCTCGAACCGCACCGTGACCCGCCCCAGCCCACTGCCCTGCACCCACCCGTGCCCGAACTCGGCATGCCGAACGTCATGCCCCGCCCGCCACTGCCGCTCCACCACCGGCTCGGGCTCCTCAGCCACCACCTCCGCGGCTTCTTCCTGACCAGCACCGGATGATCCGGCACCGGCACCGGCACCAGCCGCACCCCCAGCCTGCTGCGACTCCTCCGCGGCAGCGACCCGCGCCTGGGCGAAGAGATCCTCCTGCGTGTAGTCGGCCAGCCCCGAGACCCCGACCCCCAGCAGCCGCACGCCTCCCGTGGTGTCCACCGACTCCAGCAGCCGCGCGGCCGCCTCCCGTACCACCGCGGCGTCGTCCGTGGGCCCCCGAAGCGTCTCGGACCGGGTCAGCGTCGAGAAGTCGTACCTCCGCACCTTCAGCACGATGGTCCGCCCCGACAGATGCGCGCCCCGCAACCGCTGGACACACCGGTCCGCAAGCCGCTGCACCTCCGTCCGCACCCGCACCCGGTCGTGGATGTCCACGTCGTACGTGTCCTCGACGGACACCGACTTGGTGTCCCGCTCGGCCACCACGGGCCGCTCGTCGCGGGCCAGCGCCATGGCGTACAGGGAGCCTCCGTGGGCCTTCCCCAGGAGCCGTACGAGCTCGTCCTCGCCCGCCTCGGCGATCTCCCCGACCGTGCTGATCCCACCCCGCCGCAGATGGTCCCCCGTGGCGGGCCCCACGCCCGGCAGAATCCGCACCGACATGGGAGCGAGCAGCGCCCGCTCGGTGCCGGGTTCTATCAGCACGAGCCCGTCGGGCTTGGCCTGCTCGGAGGCGATCTTCGCGAGCATCTTGGAGGCTGCGAGCCCCACGGATCCGGTCAGCCCCGTGACGGCCCGGATGTCCGCGCGCAGCTTCCCCGCGGTCAGCCGCGCCGACGCCTCGTCCCAGGCCGTCCGCCCGGCCTCCAGGTCCACGAACGCCTCGTCCAGGCTCAGCGGCTCCACCAGCGGCGACAGCTCCCGCAGCAGCCCCATCACCTGCTCGCTGATCTCCCGGTACAGCCCGAAGCGCGGTACGAGGTACGCGGCGTTCGGCGCCAGGCGGCGGGCCTGCGCCATGGGCATCGCCGAATGCACCCCGAAGACCCGTGCCTCGTACGAACAGGTGGCGACCACACCGCGCGGCCCGAGACCGCCCACGACGACCGCTTTCCCGCGCAGACTCGGCTTGGCTGCCTGCTCCGCCGATGCGAAGAAGGCATCCATGTCGAGATGCAGGATCGTGGGCGCGGTTCTCACATGTCCGATGCTGCCCTACGCCACTGACAATGCCCCGCGCACGGCCTCACGAAGCACCACGGGACCGTACGCCGGACAGCACGACGAGCACCGGAATCCGGAATGACGGGGGCAGCCGGGACAGCCGCTTCAGACCGCCCGGTTGCGGCGCCGCGCCAGCTCGTCCGTGGGATTGGGTCCGACGAGCGTCTCGCCCGTGTCGACCCGCTCCCCGTGCAGCTGCGAGAGCGCGCTCTCCACGTCCCGCCACACCACACCCACGGCGATGCCGAAGATGCCCTGGCCGCCCTGGAGAAGGGCATGGACCTCGCCGGGCGAGGAACACTCGTAGACGGTCGCGCCGTCGCTCATCAGCGTCATCCGCTCCAGGTCGCGGAATCCGCGCTCCCTGAGGTGCTGGACCGTGGTGCGGATGTTCTGCAGCGAGAGCCCCGTGTCGAGGAACCGCTTGACGATCTTCAGGACGACCACGTCCCGGAAGCTGTAGAGCCGCTGTGCCCCCGCCCCGTGGGCGAGCCGCACACTCGGCTCGACCAGTCCGGTCCTGGCCCAGTAGTCCAACTGCCGATAGGTGATCCCCGCGGCCGCACAGGCCGTGGGCCCGCGATAACCGACCTCCTCGGACGCCACCTCGCCGCCCCCCGGCACCGCCGTCGGCCGCTGTACGTGATCGGCCGCGCTGCTCTGAAGCGGGTACGGGCCGCTCTCCCCCGGACCGCGTCCGGGAGCACCCCCAGCCGTACCGTCGCCGCTGCTTCTCACGCCGACCTCCGTCCTTGACCTGCCTTCTCGACGGTAGGCAGTCACCAGGGGCGCGTCAACGATCGCCACACTCGGCACGCCGGGTGATAATCACCCTAAGAGTGGTTTCCCGTGCCCCACCGCGGGGAAAGGCTAGCCGAATGCTCTCGCGCCGGCCGCCGCACGGCCTGTTGTCCGGCGGCCCCGGAGGGTCACCGACCGGTTTGTCGCACCGTCATTGGCTGTTGGTCCCGAAGTCCTCGGGCGAGATCTGGTCGAGGAACTCGCGGAACTTCTCCACCTCGTCCTCCTGCTCGTCCGGGATCGCGATGCCGGCGTCGTCCAGGACCCCGTCGCTGCCGTAGATGGGCGTCCCGGTGCGCAGCGCCAGCGCTATGGCGTCCGACGGGCGGGCGCTAACCTCGACCCCGCTGGCGAACACCAGCTCCGCGTAGAAGACACCCTCCCGCAGGTCCGTGATGCGCACTTCGGTCAGCTCCTGGCCGACGGCCTCCAGCACGTCCTTGAACAGGTCGTGGGTCAGCGGTCGCGCGGGAGCCATGCCCTGCTGCGCAAAGGCGATCGCCGTCGCCTCCCCCGGCCCGATCCAGATGGGGAGGTAACGGTCGCCTCCCACTTCACGCAGGAGCACGATCGGTTGGTTGGAGGGCATTTCGACCCGGACACCTACGACGTCGAGCTCGTTCACACAGCAACCCTAGGCCGTGCCCGGCACCTTTGGGTAGTCGAGCACGGAATGGTGCGCCATCCCACGCTCGGCGCGAGCCGCCACGTCAGGGCAGCCGCACCCCGAGCGCGGACTGCACCAGGGCCGCGTGCAGCTTCACCGCGAGCCCCGCCAGCTCCCTGGTGCGCGCTTGTGCGTGTGCCCTGGTCTGCGGGTTGCGATGGAGCCGCAGCGGCGCCACGACCTGGTCCACGAGCCCGGCCTCGCGGTCGGCGGCGGCCTTCACGGCACGCAGATGCCGCGGCTCGATCCCGAACCGCCCGAGCTCCAGAACCAGTCCGGCCACGGTCAGCGCCTCGGCGTCGTACACCCCGTCCAGCAGAGGGGTGATGAGGCCGTACGACTCCCACTCGTCGAGCTCCTGCTCACCGATCTCGGCGGCGGCCAGCAGCTCGGCCCGGCCGATCCTGGCCACCGTGGGCCCCTCAGGGTCGCTCAGGGCCTCCCCGTCGCGCTGACGCCCCACGGAAGGCAGCGGCAGCGCCTCGCCGCGCCCCATGGCGTCCAGGTGCTCGCGGATCACCTTCAGGGGCAGATAGTGGTCACGCTGCATCCTCAGGACGTGACCGAGGCGCTCGACGTCGTCCGCGGTGAACTTGCGGTACCCCGACGGGGTCCGCTGCGGCTCGATGAGCCCCTCGGACTCCAGGAAACGGATCTTGGAGACAGTGACCTCGGGGAACTCCTCACGCAGCACGTTCAGCACTGTGCCGATGCTCATCGGCCCGTTGTCCGTGGCGGCGGCACCGTGTCCGGCACCGCCGCTCGGTGTTCGAAGCATGGACCTTCCCTGGGGGTCTCCCCGGACAAAGTCTGGGGGAGGGTCAGATGCCCCGCTGGCTCGCGTAGAAGACCAGCCGGTACTTGCCGATCTGCACCTCGTCACCGTTCGCCAAGGGAACCCGGTCGATCCGCTCCCGGTTGACGTACGTGCCGTTGAGGCTGCCGACGTCCGCCACCGTGAACGAACCGTCGGGCTCACGGCGGAACTCCACATGGCGGCGCGAGACCGTCACGTCGTCCAGGAAGATGTCGCTCTGCGGATGACGGCCGGCAGTGGTCAACTCGCCGTCCAGCAGAAAACGGCTGCCCGAATTGGGCCCGCGTCGCACCACCAGGAGCGCCGAGCCGAGCGGCAGGGCGTCGACGGCGGCCTGCGCCTCGGGAGACAGCATCGGCATCTGCGTCTGACCAGTGACCTCGGCGTCATACGCCTCAAGGCCGGAGATGGAGATCGTCGACGTGGTCTCCGACGGACGCTCCGGGGTCGCTCCGGCCCGCAACGGCGCACCGCAGTTCGAGCAGAAGCGGCTCGCTTCCGTGTTGCGGTTACCGCACCTCGTACACACCAGGGCCGACATGGACGGATCCTCCTGCCGCGGCTGCCCCGCCGGGGTATTGGACGCGTACGGGTCGGAGCCGAAACCTCCACCCGCACCTGAGGCTGACGGATCTGGGAAACCTATGCGCCCCGACTGGGCAGGGTCAACAGACGGCGCGCCCTGACCACCGGAAACGTCACCACCCGGCCCACCGACCTGGTCCCGGAACAGCGGACGGTCCTCCTGCCCCTCGGCCTCCGAGGGACGCGGTGCACGATGCCGGGCAGTGGCGTTGTCGCCGCCCTCTCGTGCGCTCTTGCCGAACAACTTCGCAAACAACTTCACGGGCGATTCCCCTTGACCGAAACAGACCCGCCCGTGGGGCAGGACGAACCCTGATTACATACACCGGCCGAGCCGGACACCCTCACAACGTCCGTATCCACCAGACAGTTTCCACCACGCACCAGCCATTCGGTGCGTCGACCCCCCGCAACCTCATGCCCTTGCGGAACGGACTCCAAGCGCCCCCGGTTCACTGGGAGGACGACCGAGCGTAGTCAGGCTGCTTCGCCGGTCGCAAGGCGTCCACGACGATCTTGTCCGAGCGTTCCACCGTGACAGTGGCCTGCTCCTTCTCCAAAGTCTGCACCACTCCGCCAGGGATGTTGAGTGCCGGTTCCAGGTCCTGGGACTTGCCGATGACCTTGAAACGATACGGGGAGCTGATCTTGTTCCCGTCCACGGCGACTCCCCCGCTCACATCCGTCAGATAGGTACCCGCGACGATCCGTACGCCATTGACCTGGATCGCCTCGGCGCCGGCGGCGCGCAACTCCTGGACCGCGTCGAGCAGCATGTCCGACTCGACCGTCCCCTTCTCGTCGTCGATCACCAGCGTGATGCCGGGGCCCTGCGCCGCCACGGTGCCCGCCAGAATGCCGAGTTGCTTCTCCTTCTCGACCGTCTGCTTGCGGGCCTCCTCGGCTTGGTCCGAGCTGTTCTCCAACTCGGTGCGCTGGTCCTCAAGCCCCTGCTTCTCCTCTTCCAGACGCTGTGTGCGGTCGTCCAGTTCATCGAGGATGCGTACGAGATCCTCCTGGCGAGCGCCGCGCAGAGCGCCGTCGCTGTCGCTGTTGGACGCCACCTGGACCGCGAGACCGAAGCCGAGTCCGAACAGCAGGAGCGCGACGATGAGTTGCGCACGGGACACGCGGGGCGGCCACAGGCCCTTCACCAGCCGCTGCCGGCCGGTGACGACAGCCGGCTTGCCCTGCTCGGGCCCGACCTCCGGTGCCGCGGCGTCCTCCGCCCCTTCCGGGGCCCGCGCCGACACCTCTGCGGGCAGCGCCTTGCGCAGCGGGCTCTCGTGCGTGCCCGGCGTCTCGTCCTTGCCGCTCATCGGCCTCACGCCCGGAAGACGTGCCGACGGATCGCCGCGGCGTTGGAGAAGATGCGAATACCGAGGACGACCACGACGCCGGTGGACAGCTGAGCGCCCACGCCCAACTTGTCGCCCAGGAAGACGATCAGCGCGGCCACCACGACGTTGGACAGGAACGACACCACGAAGACCTTGTCGTCGAAGATGCCGTCGAGCATCGCCCGCAGACCTCCGAACACGGCGTCGAGCGCCGCGACGACGGCGATCGGAAGGTAGGGCTCGACCACTGCCGGGACCTCGGGCCGGACCAACAATCCCGCCACGACTCCCACGACGAGGCCCAGTACGGCGATCACGATGTGCCTTTCTCTGTGCTCGGCTTTGCTGTTCGTACGATCACACTCGGCGCTGCGGGCAGCCGGACCTCGTCCTCGACGGACATGCTGGTCCTGACCCCGAAGTTCTCCTTCAGGGCCTGCAGATACTGGCCGTCGCCGCTGTTCCGGAACCTGCTGCTCAGCCGTTGCCCGTCCCCCACGGCCAGCACCGTGTACGGCGGCACCAGCGGCTTGTTGTCGACCAGTATCGCGTCACCCGCGGCCCTGATCGCGGACAGGGCCGTCAGCCGCTGTCCGTTGACCGTGACGGCCTCGGCGCCCGACTCCCACAGCCCGTTGACCACCCGCTGCATGTCGCGGTCGCGCACGCGTCCGGTGTCGGAGAAGCCCGACGTCTCACGCGCGTCCCCGTCACCGCCCTGGTCGGCTTCCTTCGCGTCGTCCACGACGAGCTTCACACCGGGACCGTGCACCTCGACGGCGCCGGCCAGGACGGCTACCAACTCGCCCTGGTCGCCGCCGTGCTTCTTCAACGCCTCACGCTGCCGTGCGCTCACGTCGTCGCGGAGTTCGTCGATGCCGTCTTCGAGGTCCTCGGCCGCCGACGTCTCACTGTCGATCCGGTCGATGAGCTCCTCGCGCTCCTTGGCGACGACCGGAGCCACTATCCGTGCCTGCGCCGCACCCACGGTCACCACGAGGGCCGCGAGCACCAGACCGGCCGCGAGCCCCAGCTTCGCGCGCACCGTCTTGGGCATCCCGCCGGTGCCTTCGGCCTTCTTACGGACAGCCGCCTCGGCATACCCCTCGTCGAGGCTGTGGTCCATGACGTTGGTGAGCAGCGACATGGACGCGTCCGGGCGCGAGGGGCGCGTGGGGGTGCTCCGAACGGGGAGCTGCTGCGGCATGCCGCACATCGTCGCACGTCGCGACCAGTACCTCCGAATGGCCCCACCGACGCGCCGGACGAGCCCTTTTGAGGGCACCGTCCGGCACGCGCGCGTGCGACTCAGCGACCGGCGCTGTCCACCACGGACGACCACTCGTCGAGCAGTGCCTGCGCCGACGCGTCGTCGGGCCCTTCGGCCCACAGATGGGTGACCGCCTCCGCCGGATCGGGCAGCACCATCACCCAGCGTCCGTCGGTCTCCACCACACGAACACCGTCGGTCGTGTCGACGAACCGATCACCGGCCGCCTCCACGACGCGGCGCATCACAAGCCCCTTGACCGCCCAGGGAGTCGCGAGATCGTGCTTGATGACGTGCGCCCGCGGGATCCGCGCGTCGATCTGACTGAGGGTGAGCTGCGCCCGCGCCACCAGGCCGATGAGCCGCACGAAGGCCGCCGAGCCGTCGAACACGCTGCTGAACTCCGGCACGATGAACCCACCGCGCCCGTCGCCTCCGAAGATCGTCGACTCCTCGCGCCCGACGCGCGTCAGATCGTCGGGAGACGTCGTCGTCCAGTCGACCTGGGTCCCGTGGTACGCCGCCACCTGCTCGGCGATCCTCGTCGTGGTCACGGGCAACGCCACGCGCCCGCTGCGCCGTTCGGCGGCCACCAGGTCGAGCATGACGAGCAGCGCCCGGTCGTCCTCGATGATCCGGCCCTTCTCGTCGACGAGCGACAGCCGCTCGCCCACCGGGTCGAACCGCACGCCGAACGCGGCCCGTGCGGAAGCCACGATCTCTCCGAGCCGCACCATCCCGGACCGCCGGGTTTCCACCGTCTCCGTGGGCCTAGACTCGTCGAGACCCGGGTTGATGGTCAGCGAATCGACCCCGAGCTTGCCCAGCAGGCTGGGCAGCACCAGTCCGGCACTGCCGTTCGAGGCGTCCACGACCACCTTGAGACCGGACTCGGCGATCCCGGTCGTATCGACATTCCTGAGCAAGGAACCGGTGTACGAGTCGAAGACGCTGGCCGGGAAGTGCAGGTCCCCGATCTCACCGGGGAACGCACGCCGGTACTCCTGCCGTGCGAACACCCGGTCGAGCTTGCGCTGACTCCCCTGCGACAGATCCGCCCCACGCCCGTCGAAGAACATGATGTCGACCGAGTCGGGAACCCCGGGCGTCGTACGGATCATGATCCCGCCCGCACTGCCCCGCGCGGTCTGCTGCCGGGCCACCGGCAGCGGTACGTTCTCCAGGTCCCGTACGTCGATGGCACTGGCCTGGAGAGCGGAGATGACCGCTCTCTTCAGTGCGCGGGCGCCTCGGGAGTGGTCGCGGGCCGTGGTGACCGTGGAGCCCTTCTTGAGCGTGGTCGCATACGCCCCCGCGAGGCGCACCGCCAGCTCGGGCGTGATCTCCACGTTCAGGATGCCGGACACTCCGCGGGCCCCGAAGAGATGGGCCTGGCCCCGTGACTCCCAGATGACCGACGTATTGACGAAGGCGCCGGCCTCGATGGTCTTGAACGGGTACACCCGCACGTTGCCCTGGACAATCGATTCTTCGCCGACGAGGCACTCGTCCCCGATGACAGCGCCGTCCTCGATACGCGCGGCCCGCATGATGTCGGTGTTCTTTCCGATGACACAGCCGCGCAGATTGCTGTGCTGACCGATGTACACGTTGTCGTGCAGTACGGCCTTGTGCAGGAACGCCCCGGTTTTGACGACGACATTGGAGCCCACGACGGTGTGCTCCCGAATTTCGGCGTCAGCTTCGACCTTTGCGTAGTCCCCGATGTAGAGCGGTCCTCGCAGTACTGCGTCGGGGTGGACCTCGGCGCCCTCGGCGACCCAGACTCCGGGCGATATCTCGAAGCCGTCCAGCTCGACGTCGACCTTGCCCTCCAGGACGTCGGCCTGCGCCTTCACGTAGCTCTCGTGCGTACCGACGTCTTCCCAGTAGCCCTCGGCGATATAGCCGTAGATCGGCTTGCCTTCCTTCATCAACTGCGGGAAGACGTCACCGGACCAGTCGACGGATACGTCGGCCTCGACATAGTCGAAGACCTCGGGCTCCATGACGTAGATGCCCGTATTCACTGTGTCCGAGAAGACCTGCCCCCAGGTCGGCTTCTCAAGAAAGCGCTCGACCTTGCCTTCGTCGTCCACGATGGTGATGCCGAATTCCAACGGATTGGGGACCCTGGTCAAACAGACAGTGACCAGTCCCCCCTTTTCCTTGTGGAAATTGATCAGATCTGTGAGATCGAAGTCGGTCAGAGCATCACCGGAGATCACGAGGAAGGTGTCGTCCTTCAGTGCCTCCTCGGCGTTCTTGACACTGCCGGCAGTTCCGAGTGGCTTCTCCTCGTTGGCATAGGTGAGCTCCATACCGAGCTCTTCACCGTCACCGAAGTAGTTCTTGACCAGGGAGGCCAGGAACTGGACAGTGACGACGGTTTCGTTGAGCCCATGCCGCTTGAGCAGCCGTAGCACGTGCTCCATGATCGGGCGATTGGCCACGGGCAGGAGCGGCTTGGGCATGCTTGAGGTCATGGGGCGAAGGCGTGTGCCTTCGCCGCCGGCCATCACGACGGCCTTCATGTCGGAAGCGTCCTCCTTGAAGAGACGGTCTAGCCGACTTCCCCGTCAGATTGTCCCGCACATTCTCGTTGCGGGCCATCAGGGGCCACTACGGCCGTCCATTGGACTGGCTCAGTCGGCCATGGTTGTCCGCACGAACAAGGCGGCGGACCTGAACCACGTAGAGGATCCCTGCCCACCAATACAGAGTTGTACCCCATCCGGCGAACGCCCATCCGAAAATAGCAGCGAGTGACGCAATCCACCCGCTTCCGTCACTGAGCAGCAGCAAGGGGAAGGCGTACATCAAGTTGAACGTGGCGGCCTTCCCGAGGAAGTTCACCTGAGGCGGCGGATAGCCGTGCCGTCTGAGGATGCCCACCATCACGAGCAGGACGAGCTCCCGCGCCAGCAGGACACTGGTCAGCCACAGTGGCAGAATTTCGCGCCAGGTGAGCCCGAGGAGGGTCGACAGAATGTAGAGGCGGTCGGCCGCGGGATCGAGCAGCCGGCCGAGGCTGCTGATCTGGTTCCAGCGCCGGGCGAGCTTGCCGTCCAGATAGTCGGTGATGCCGCTGAACATGAGCACCAGAAGTGCCCAGCCGTCACTGTTGGGGCCGCCGAACTCCGGCCTGAGGATCAGCCACAGGAAGAGCGGCACGCCCGCGAGGCGCGCCATGCTGAGGATGTTCGGGATGGTGAGCACCCGGTCTGTCTGGACGCGGGTCTCCTGGACCTCCACCCGGGGGCCTCCTGTGGGGAACGTGCCGACGATGCCCCCTGACCCTACCCTCACGCATCTGCCCACATCGCGGAGGGGTTCCGGGAACCTTCCCCGGAAATAAAAAAAGCTCCGGCTCTCAGACTTTCGTCCGAGAGCCGGAGCTCTAAAAGAAGTTCGGCGGCGTCCTACTCTCCCACAGGGTCCCCCCTGCAGTACCATCGGCGCTGTAAGGCTTAGCTTCCGGGTTCGGAATGTAACCGGGCGTTTCCCTCACGCTATGACCACCGAAACACTTTGAAACTCTGATTCAAACAACCGCACCACACCCCCCGTGACCAAACAAAGGAGTATGGGGTTGTTCGTGGTTTCAGAACCAAC
>NZ_LIPP01000004.1 GCF_001418335.1 Streptomyces aurantiacus
AGTGCGGGGACATGCCAGGCGCCGCACACCACCGCCACGTCGTCCGCGAACTCCCTATGAGCCGCGCGCACCTGAAGGCGCATGTAGGCCTCGCGCACGAGATCCCGGTCGTGTCCCCCGGTGCCGTAGACCTCCCGCAGTGCCTCCATGGCCTCGCCGAGCACGTCGAACGGTGCGAACGCGTCCCCTTCCCGCGCCCCCGCTCCCGCCCCCCGGTGCTCGATCACGTCCTCCCACCACCGCTCGGGGTCGTCGTACCCGGCGGTCTCGGCGAGCACGCCGAGCGGGTCGATCCGCACGGACCGATCGGCTCGATCGGGTTCGGCTTCTTCGCTCTCCCCCTCCTCGCGTCCCCAGGCGAGCGTGTGGGCGGCCGGGAGGTCGATGAAGCGGGCCGGCACCTTGTGCTCCAGGGCCCAGCGGATGGCCACCCACTCCGGTGAGAACTCGGCGAGCGGCCAGAACGCCGACCGTCCCGGCTCGTCCACGACATGCGCGAGGAGCGCGACGGGCGGCCGCATGTCCTCGTCGGCGGCGAGCTCGATCAACGCGTCGGCCTCCGGCGGCCCTTCGAGGAGCACCACGCGCGGGTTCGCCTCGTCGAGTGCCGCCCGTACGGCCCGCGCCGAGCCGGGCCCGTGGTGGCGCACTCCGAGCAGCAGGGGCCCGGGCGCCCGCCGGGCCCCGCTCACCGCAGCATGCTCGCTCACCTCGTCGTGCTCGCTCACGCGCTCACCTCCCGGCACGCCCGGTAGAAGTCCTTCCAGCCGTCGCGCTCGCGGACGACCGCCTCCAGATACTCCTGCCAGATGACACGGTCGGCCGCCGGGTCGCGGACGACGGCGCCGAGGATGCCCGCGGCGACGTCACCGGCGCGCAGGACGCCGTCCCCGAAGTGGGCCGCCAGGGCGAGGCCGTTGGTGACGACGGAGATCGCCTCGGCGGTGGACAGCGTGCCGCTGGGCGACTTGAGCTTCGTACGACCGTCGGCGGTGACGCCGTCGCGCAGCTCGCGGAAGACGGTGACGACGCGGCGGATCTCGTCGACGCCGTCGGGCACGGCGGGCAGGTCCAGGGACCGGCCGATCTGGTCGACCCGGCGCGAGACGATGTCGACCTCGGCGTCGGCGCTCTCCGGCAGGGGCAGGACCACCGTGTTGAAGCGGCGGCGCAGGGCGCTCGACAGGTCGTTCACCCCGCGGTCGCGGTCGTTGGCCGTCGCGATCAGGTTGAAGCCCCGCACGGCCTGCACCTCCGAGCCCAACTCCGGTATGGGCAGGCTCTTCTCGGACAGGATCGTGATGAGCGAGTCCTGTACGTCGGCGGGGATGCGGGTCAGCTCCTCGACCCGGGCCGTCATTCCCTCGGCCATCGCCCGCATGACCGGGCTGGGCACGAGCGCGTCGCGGCTCGGGCCGTGCGCAAGCAGCTGCGCGTAGTTCCACCCGTACCGGATCGCCTCCTCCGGTGTGCCGGCCGTGCCCTGCACGAGAAGTGTGGAGTCGCCGCTGACCGCCGCGGCCAGATGCTCGGACACCCAGGTTTTCGCCGTGCCGGGCACGCCGAGCAGGAGCAGCGCCCGGTCGGTGGCGAGCGTGGTGACAGCGACCTCGACGATGCGGCGCGGGCCCACGTACTTCGGTGTGATCACCGTGCCGTCCGGCAGCATGCCGCCGAGCAGGTACGTGGCGACGGCCCAGGGGGACATCCGCCAGCGGGCGGGCCGCGGGCGGTCGTCCTGCGCGGCCAGCGCGGCGAGCTCGACGGCGAACGCGTCCTCGGCGTGCGGCCGCAGCTCCTCGCCCTTGTCCTGCTTGTCCTGCTTGTCCTGCGCGACCGAGGATGCGGGCGCGGGCGCGGACTGGTGGTGGTTCGGGTCGACGGACGTCGGGTCCACGGACACGGACATGGGCACGGACATGGAGCGGTCCCCCTTGCGGCTCGGCCGGTTCGGATCTGGTTCCACCGTGCACCACGCCACTGACAATCACTCTGACCTGCACAAACACGCTCGGCGCAGTCGATTGTCAGTGGTGGGACCTACCTTCGATTGCATGACTCAGCAGGGGGTGCGCTGGACTGCGGATCAGGTGCTGGCACTGGCGCCTGACACCGCGTCACGCAAGGCGGGCAGCAAGCTCGGCGCGGCAGGGCCGTGGTCTGAGGCGGGCAGTTCTGACGAGGGGACGGTGTGGGGGCTGTGCAGGGGAAGCGGCAGCAAGCCGTATCGGACGGTGATCGACATCGCGGACTCGACCGGGCCCGCGTACAAGTGCAGTTGCCCGAGCCGCAAGTTCCCGTGCAAGCACGCGCTGGGGCTGCTGCTGCTCTGGGCCGGCGAGGACGGCACGGTGCCGCGGGGGCAGGCGCCGGACTGGGCGGACGAGTGGATCGAGGACCGGAGGAAGCGAGCGGACGACAAGCGGGCGGCGGCGAGCGCGGCCGGTTCCGCGCCCGCGGGTGATCCGGAGGCGGCGCGGCGCAGGGCGGAGCGGCGAGCCGAGTGGATCACCGCGGGGGCGGCGGAGCTGGAGCAGCGGCTGACCGATCTGCTGCGAGGCGGTCTGGCCTCGGCGGAACAGGCGGGGTACGGGCTGTGGGAGGAGACAGCGGCCCGCATGGTCGACGCGCAGGCGCCGGGACTTGCCGCGCGGGTGCGGGAGTTGGGGGCGATACCGTCGTCCGGCCCCGGCTGGCCGGTGCGGCTGCTTGAGGAGTGCGCGCTGCTCCACCTTCTCGACCAGGGGTGGCTGCGCCGTGACGTGCTGCCCGGCGGCCTGGCCGCGACGGTCCGTTCCCGGATCGGGCTGCCCGGCTCGGCGGACGGTCCGCCGGTGCGCGACCAGTGGCTGGTCCTGGCCCAGTACGACACCGCGGACAGCCGGCTGACGACTCGCCGTATCTGGCTGTACGGGGCCGAGTCGGGGCGTACGGTCCTGGTCCTTTCCTACGGGGCCGCCGGGCGTGCGCCGGAGCTGGTGTTGCCCGTCGGGCTGACGCTCGACGCGGAGGTGTCGGCATATCCGGGTGCCGGGCAGTCGCGGGTGGCGCTGGGCGAGCGGTTCGCCGCTCCGGCGCCCACGGGGTTCCGGCCGCCCGGAGTGGGCGTGGCGCGGGCCGTGGCCCAGTACGGCGAGGCGCTCCGGGACGATCCGTGGCTGGAGTCCCGGCCCGTGACGCTCGGCCGCGTCATACCGACTCCGGACGGCGACGACTGGCAGCTGGCGGACGCCGACGGAGAACTCGCCCTGCCGCTCGCTCCGCCCGCCCGGTCCCGCTCCGGTCTGTGGCGTCTGGTCGCGCTCTCCGGCGGCGCGCCGCTGACGGTGTTCGGGGAGTGCGGTCACCGCGGCTTCTCCCCCCTCGCGGCGTGGCCGGAGGGCCGGGGCGAGGCAGTGCCCCTGTGCTGAAGCCACCCTGCCCCGCGCTCCCCACCTCCCGATGAAAGGGACACGCATGATGAACGAAACGGCCGTGCCCGGCACCCCCGCTGCCACGAAGACGCCGCCCGACGGGAACCGTTGGGAGGAGCTCGTGACCGTGGCGCTGCTGGGGACCGCACGGCGTACGCCGTCGGGGATGACGGCCCGGCGCGACGCACCGACGGCGCTGCTGGACGCGGCGGCCGTGGAGACCGTACGGCGCAGGGCCGGGATGCGGCCGGGGCGGGCGGCGGCCCGGATCGAGCCGGCGGCGGAGGATTCCCGTCCCGCGCTGCCGTCGGCGGCGGCGCGCAGGCTGACGATGCTGCTCGCCGACCGGCCGGGGGCGGGGAGCGGCGGCCGCAGGGGGACGACCCCCGATCTCATGGAGCTGCTGCCGCAGTGGCTCGCCACGGCGAACCGGCACGGTTTCGCGGCTCCCGCACCGGCACTGCCCGCCCTGCTGGACGCGGCCCGGGGGCGTACGGACATCCGGCCTGCGGTGCTGGCGTTCGCGGGACCGCGCGCACTGTGGCTGGCCCGGCTGAACGCGGACTGGCGGTTTGCGCTGCGCGCGGCGCCGGGCGGTGGTGCGGCCCTGCCCGGGCCCGAGGAGCCGGAGCGGATGCGTGAGTTGTGGGAGGAGGGGCTGTTCGCCGAGCGGGTCGCGCTCCTCGCGGCGGTACGGGGGCGGGACGCCGGAGCCGCGCGGGACCTGCTCACCACGACGTGGGCTTCGGAGCGGGCCGAGGACCGGCTGATGTTCCTCGACTCGTTGCGGACGGGGCTGTGCGCGGCGGACGAGCCGTTCCTGGAGCAGGCGTTGGCCGACCGGAGCCGCAATGTGCGGTCCACGGCGGCGGAACTGCTGTCCGCGCTGCCCGCCTCGGCACTCGCGGGGCGGATGGCGGAGCGAGCGGGGTCCTGCGTCGCGGTCGACCATACGCGCGGCACGCCGACGATAGTGGTGGAGGCGCCGCACGAATGCGATCCCGGCATGGAGCGGGACGGCGTGGTGGCCAAGGCTCCGGCCAGGCGTGGTGAACGGTCGTGGTGGCTGGGTCAGTTGGTGGACGCGGCGCCGCTCGGCACCTGGTCACGGCGGCTCGGGGGACGTACGCCGGAGGAGATCGTGGCGCTGCCCGTGGCCGACGACTGGCGGGACGAACTGCATGCCGCGTGGTGCAGGGCGGCGGTGCGGCAGCGTGATCCTTCCTGGTCAAGAGCGCTGCTGGGGACACCGGCGGTGCCCGAGGCGGGCGGGCCCGGCGCGATGTCCCTGGCCGAGCGGGCGAAGCTGCTCAGCACGCTGGGGGCCGCGGAGCGGGCCGAGTGGGTGGCGGGATTCATAGCCGTGCACGGACTGTCCGAGGCGTTCCAACTGCTCGGGGTGTGCGCGGTGCCGTGGGCCGGCCCGTTGGGCCGGGCTGTGGTGGACGCGCTCAACATCGCACGGGACGCGGGGAGTTACCCATGGAGTTTCAGCGGAGTCATGGGACTGGCCGAACGCTGCCTGGACCCGGCGGAGGCCATCCGCCTCGAAGCACTCACCGCGGTCCCCGACGAACCGGAGCACGCGGCACCGGGCGCCGGCGGCTACTGGGCCGAGTCCTTCCAACGCCTGCTCACCACACTCCGCCTACGCGCAACAATCCAAACAGAACTCACACCCCCGTAACCCCACCCCACCCCACCAACGACACCGTCTCGCCAGAGCCGCGCGGGCTTCCGGCCAGGGGCACGGCTTCCAGGGACGCGGGGAACGGCGCCGTCTTCCAGGGGCGCGGGGAACGGCGCGATCTTTGTCTTTGAGGGGCGCGGGGAACTGCGCGATCTTTGTCTTTCAGGGGCGCGGGGAACTGCGCGACCAGCCACAGGCAACCCGCACCCAACAAACCACCCCACCCCGGCGGAGCCCTACACCGACTGCCCCACATTCACCCGCACCCAGTCCACCACAGACGTCGTCGTCGCCCCAGGCGTAAAGATCTCAGCCACACCCATCTCCTTGAGCGGCGCGATATCCGCCTCAGGAATGATCCCCCCACCGAACACCTTGATGTCCTCCGCATCACGCTCCTTCAGGAGCTCAAGAACCGCGGCGAACAACGTGTTGTGCGCGCCCGACAAGATGGAGAGACCGATCGCGTCGGCGTCCTCCTGGATCGCCGTGCCCACGATCTGCTCGGGCGTCTGGTGAAGACCGGTGTAGATGACCTCCATACCCGCGTCCCGCAGAGCCCGCGCGATCACCTTCGCCCCGCGATCGTGTCCGTCGAGCCCCGGCTTGGCCACCACCACACGGATCGGACCGGCTGCCACACCCATCACTGCCTCCATGAACCGACTACACCGATCTCTGTCGAGCGACGGCGGCCACCGACCACCGCTCCGAACCTATGCGGACATGCCCGACACAGCCACCCCGCACCGCGCGGTCCGGAGAAGTGAACGAGCGTTATCCGCAGCATCCCGCAACCGGCAGTTTCGGGGCGGAGACCGAGGGGGAAATCACACGGTGGGACAAGTTCGCAGCGCACCGATCCCGCGCACCACGACACACGGTTCGCACCCGGGACGAGCGCAAGGGAAACCGCTACGAGGTCTCCGCGCCTCCGCGCCGTCAGCCGCGCGACGGGGTGGTGCGGCGCATCGGCTATCGCACGACGACGGGCACCCCGTCGCTCCACCGGTGTCACCCACGCCGTACGTGCACCGTCGCCGTCCTCGCCATCGGCTTCCCACGAGGGCACACGGGGGACAGAGGGGTCCTGCCGTGCGCCGACGGGAGGTCGGCCATGCAGGTCACCAGGGCGCTACCGCCCCTTCTTCCACTCTGCCGGCACCTGCTCCCCGCCAGACTGGCCGGACTCTCACTGACCCTGCTGAAGGCGACGGCCCTGGAGATCGCCATCCTCGCCGGCCACCTCGTCCTCTATCCCTCCGGCATCACCCCGGAGCGCCGCCCGTCCCCGTCCCCAGTCCCGGCCCAGCCCCTGACCGACCTGTCCGACCCGGCAGACCTGTCCGACCCGGCCACCTCGGCCCTCGACACGGAGAGCACCGCCGAGGCAATCCGGCTGCCCACCCCGGACAGGCCCCCGGTCGTCCTGCTGCACGGCTTCATAGACAACCGCTCGGTCTTCGTGCTGCTGCGCCGTTCCCTGACCCAGCACGGCCGGCAGCAGATCGAGTCGCTCAACTACTCCCCGCTGACCTGTGACATACGGGCCGCCGCCGAGTTGCTCGGCCGGCACATCAAGGAGATCTGCGAACGCACCGGCCACCAGGAGGTGGACATCGTCGGGCACAGCCTCGGCGGACTGATCGCGCGCTACTACGTGCAGCGCCTGGGCGGTGACATCCGCGTCCGGACCCTGGTCACCCTGGGCACACCGCACGCGGGCACGCGTGTCGTGCCGCTGCTGAACGCGCACCCGATCGTCCGGCAGATGCGCCCGGGCTCCGGCGTACTTGAGGAACTGCGCCAACCGGCCCCGCACTGCCGCACGCGGTTCGTGAGTTTCTGGAGCGACCTGGACCAGTTGATGGAACCGCTGGAAACGGCGTGCATCGAGCACCCGGATCTGCTCGTGCAGAACGTACGGGTGACCGGAATCGGACACCTCGCCCTACCGGTGCACCCGGCGGTCGCGGCGGGCATACGCCAGGCCCTGGACACAGCGGAGGAAACCGCCCACGCCGCCACCCACGCCACCCCCCGCACCACCGCCGACACCGGCGCCCACACCGGCGCCCTGACAGTGGCGTAACCGGAAGCGGACATCCGGCGGCCATCCTCCCCGTACCGGGGCAACGGAGAGCGGCGGGAAGTGCCGTAAGCGGAAGCCGTATTCGGCTTCGCAGCCGTCTTTTCTTCGAACGCTCATCGAACACAAGGCCAAAGGTGTCCCCATCCTCCGCCGAAAGGCGGCCGAATGCCCGTTTCCCGAGAGGAGGAAACCTGCCGAAGATTGTCGCGCCCTCATACCGCCGGGTACAGTCACCGCACTGCTCTGCCAGCCCCTGTTGTCGAGGCGAAAGAGAAGTTGGTGAACGACCGTCACCCGTCGGGGACCGTAACTCCCCCGGCTCCGGCTCCCGAGGCCACCTCGGCGCATTACGCGTCCTATGGCCAGCAGGGAGACCAGTACGGCGACTTCACCACGTACGACACATACTCCGCCACCGGTTTCGACCCGGCCGCCGCCGGCTCGTACGACACAACGGGCGGTTACGGCACGGCGGGCGCCTACGCGACGTCCACGTTCGACACCGACCCCCTCTTCGGCGACCTGCCCGGCAACGGAAGCGGAACCGACGGCGGCAGCGCGGGGACCGGTTCGTACGACGCCACGGCCGGGGCGGCTCCCAGCAACAACTGGGGCGATTCCACGGGCAGTCATCAGACGCTGAACTACGACCCGTACGCGGCCCAGCACCACACCGCCTACGAGACCGGCAGTTACGACACGAGCGGTGTCTGGGCGCAGGCCGGTTACCAGCAGCTGGGCGGGATCCCGGCGCAGGCCGCGAGCCCCGACGGCACGGGTCAGTGGGACGCGAACGCCTGGCTCCAGGCCGAACAGGTCGACCCCACCCAGCAGTGGAGCGCGCCGACCTTCGAGACGGGCACGTACGACGCCACGGCGTGGAACTCGGACGGCGGCGAGCAGCACCAGGCGCAGCCCCATACACACAGCGACCAGCCGGACGCGTACGACCAGCAAGAGTCGTTCCATCAGCAGGCCACGCGCACGTTCGAGCAGGTTCCGCACGAGGAACAGGTCACCGCGCAAGGCGACTTCGGCCACTACGACCAAGCCGATGGCATCGCCGGCGCGGACCCCGACACCCACGCCGACACCCACACTCACGGTCACGGTCACGGTCAATCTGATCAAGCTCACGACGACTCCCCGCTGCTCGACGACGTCGAGGACGTCGCTCCCGACTCCCCGGCCCCGGCCTCCCGTGTCGCGTCCCGCGCGACGAACCGTTCCGGTTCCCGGTCGCGCCGCCGCCCCCCGGCCAAGCGTTCCGCGCTGATGACGATCGCCGTGCCGTCGGCGTGCGTGATGGGTGTCGCCGGGATCGCCGCCGCGTCCGTGACCGGTGGCGACGGCGGTGACGACGTCCAGACGACGGCCGCCGCGCCCGACGCGAGCGCCGTGAAGCCGTCGGCCGTGAACAACAAGCTGGACACGCAGCTTGAGAACCTCTCCGCGGACGCTGACGACTTCGCCGACCGCGCGAGCCGTACGCAGGAACGTATCGACTTGAAGGCCGAGCAGGCCGCCGAGAAGCAGAAGGCGGCGGCGGACGCGGCCCGCAAGGAGCGGCTGCGCCCGAAGTTCGCGCTGCCGGTCTCGCGGCACGGACTCAGCGCCTACTACGGTCAGGCCGGCGTCAACTGGATGTCCGTGCACACCGGCATCGACTTCCCCGTCTCGTTCGGCACGACGGTGATGGCCGCGACCGACGGGACCGTCCGTACGGAGTGGAACAGCGCCTACGGAAACATGGTCATCGTGACGGCCAAGGACGGCACGGAGACCTGGTACTGCCACCTCTCCACGTACAAGGTCGCCTCGGGGACGGTCGTGAAGGCCGGCGACCCGATCGCCTACTCAGGCAGCTCCGGCAACTCCACCGGCCCCCACCTGCACTTCGAGGTACGCCCCGCCGGCGGTTCGGCGATCGACCCGCTCCCGTGGCTGCGCAGCCACGGGGTGGACCCGACGTAGCAGTACGTACGGGCAGTAAGTACCGGCAGTAAGTACGGTACGTACGAACCGAGCGAGTTCCTGCTCCTGCTCCTACAACTTCTCCACCGGCGCGTACCGCAGCAGCAGACGCTTCGGCTTCTCTCCGCCGAAGTCGACCGTCGCTTCCGAGTTCACCCCCATGCCCTTCACGCCGACCACCGTGCCGAGGCCGAACTGGTCGTGCGTGACCCGGTCTCCGACCGCCAGCGACACCACCGGCTTGTCCGAGGCACCGCGCCGCGTCGCGAAGCCCGACGCGCCCGAAGCCGCCGAGCGGGAGCGGGTGGAGGACAGGGAGGCCGCGACGCCGGCGGCCGGTCCGGAGGCCACCGCTCCCATGGATCCGGTGCGCTTCCAGTCCAGATGCGCGTCCGGGATCTCCTCCAGGAAGCGGGACGGCGGGTTGTACGAGGGCTGCCCCCACGCGCTGCGCATCGACGCCCGTGTCAGGTACAGCCGCTCGCGCGCGCGGGTGATGCCGACGTACGCGAGCCGCCGCTCCTCCTCCAGCTCCTTGGCCTGGCCGAGCGCACGCATGTGCGGGAAGACGCCGTCCTCCATGCCGGTCAGGAACACCACGGGGAATTCGAGGCCCTTGGCGGTGTGGAGGGTCATGAGCGTGATGACGCCGGACCCGTCCTCTTCGTCGTCCGGGATCTGGTCGGAGTCGGCGACGAGCGCGACCCGCTCCAGGAAGGCGGACAGCCCGCCCGGGGCCTCGCCCTCACCGGCCTCCTGCTCGAACTCCAGTGCCACGGCGGCCAGTTCCTGGAGGTTCTCGATGCGGGTCTCGTCCTGCGGGTCGGTCGAGGCCTGCAACTCGGCGAGGTAGCCGGTCCGTTCGAGTACGGCCTCCAGAACCGTCGCGGGGCCCGCGCCCGACTCGACGATCGTCCGGAGGTCTTCCATCAGCGTGTTGAACCGCTTGACGGCGTTCGTCGAGCGGGCCGCCATGCCGTACGCCTCGTCGACGCGGCGCAGTGCCTGCGGGAAGCTGATCTTCTCGCGCTGGGAGAGCGCGTCGATCATCGCCTCGGCGCGGTCGCCGATGCCGCGCTTGGGAACGTTCAGAATGCGGCGCAGCGGTACGGAGTCCTCGGGGTTCGCGAGCACACGCAGGTACGCGAGGACGTCCCGGACCTCCTTGCGCTCGTAGAAGCGGACGCCGCCGACGACCTTGTAGGGCAGGCCGACCCGGATGAAGACCTCTTCGAAGACACGGGACTGGGCGTTCGTACGGTAGAAGACGGCGACGTCGCCCGCCTTCGCGTCGCCTGCGTCGGTGAGGCGGTCGATCTCGTCGGAGACGAACTGGGCCTCGTCGTGCTCCGTGTCGGCGACGTAGCCGGTGATGCGCGCGCCCGCGCCCGCGTTGGTCCACAGGTTCTTGGGGCGGCGCGATGCGTTGCGCTCGATGACCGCGTTGGCTGCGGTCAGGATCGTCTGCGTGGAACGGTAGTTCTGCTCCAGCAGGATCGTCGTCGCGTTCGGGTAGTCCTCCTCGAACTGGAGGATGTTGCGGATCGTCGCGCCACGGAATGCGTAGATCGACTGGTCGGCGTCACCGACGACGCACAGCTCGGCGGGCGGCAGGTCGCCCTCCGCCGACGGCACGTCCCCGGAGTGGTCGCCGGAGTGATCCTCGGGGAGAGCCTTGGAGTGATCCGAGGTGCCGACCAGCTCCCTGACCAGCGAGTACTGCGCGTGGTTCGTGTCCTGGTACTCGTCGACCAGGACGTGGCGGAAGCGGCGGCGGTAGTGCTCGGCGACGTCGGGGAAGGCGCGCAGGAGGTTGACCGTCGTCATGATCAGGTCGTCGAAGTCCAGCGCGTTCGCCTCGCGCAGCCGCGACTGGTACATCGCGTAGGCCTGGGCGACGGTCTTCTCGAAGCCGTCGGCGGCCTGGGCGGCGAAGTCCTCCTCGTCGATCAGCTCGTTCTTCAGGTTCGAGACCTTGGCGCTGAAGGACTTCGGCGGGAAGCGCTTGGGGTCGAGCTCCAGATCGCGGCAGACCAGGGCCATGAGGCGCTTGCTGTCGGCGGCGTCGTAGATCGAGAAGGACGACGTGAACCCGAGCTGCTTGCTCTCGCGGCGCAGGATCCGCACACAGGCGCTGTGGAAGGTCATCACCCACATCGCGTTGGCCCGCGGGCCGACGAGCTGCTCGACGCGCTCCTTCATCTCGCCCGCGGCCTTGTTCGTGAAGGTGATCGCGAGGATCTGGCCCGGGTGCACCTTGCGCTCGCCCAGCAGGTGGGCGATCCGGTGCGTGAGCACGCGGGTCTTGCCGGAACCGGCGCCCGCCACGATGAGCAGGGGCGAGCCGTGGTGGACCACCGCCGCGCGCTGGTTCTCGTTCAGCCCGTCCAGGAGCGCGGCCGGGTCCACGAGCGGCCGGGGGGCGCCGTCGCGGTAGTAACCGTCCCTGGTCGGCGGCACCGGGGGCACGTCGAAGCGCCCGCCGAACAGGTCGTCCGGAACCGGGTCCGGCGCCTCGTCCTCGGGCGGCGGCGGGGGCTCTTCCTCATGGGCCCGCGAGGGCTGGAGGTCCGCCAGGAAGCTGTCATCAAAGAGGCTGCTCATCGCTCTCCGAGTCTAGGCGCCCCCACTGACACCCTGCCGCCACCCCGGAAACTCCGCGAAATCCGAACCCGGACCCGGACTCCAACCCGGACACGAATCCGATCCTTACTCCGGTCCTGAATCCGGTCCTGAATCCGGTCCCGACAGGGTGGATCGCTCATAGCTACTACCCGAACACGTTCCGGAACCAAACGGCCGACCGGGCCGACCGAGGGCCAACCAGACCGACCGGGGCCGAAACATGCGCCTTGCCGCCGAACGGGTCACCCCACCCGGAACTTGCCACTCCGGGCAACTCGGCGCATATCCCGCCCAATTGAAGCCAGCGAACGAGTCTCCATACCCAGGTCACGAAAATGTATCGGGCATATCGCACATCAAACTTCACAGGCGCCACACGAATTGGCTAACTTTCGGGTAGGCCGCTCGACCCGCACCGGCGAACAACGCCGGGCCGAGCGGGCTCCGCCGAATCCGGTACGCCCTCGTGGCACCGGAACCGGGGACCCAACCGAACTTGGGGTGAATCGGTCCGAACTCCCTCGCGGGACAAGGGCCGTAGGGCAAACCTTCCGAAGCATTCGCCCGAACCCGACAGCTAACTCGGTAGGCGGATGACGGAAGGAGACGCCCTCGTGGCGCCACATCGCAAGTCGCGGCCCCCCGCTTCCATGAGCATGCGGACGCCGGCCCTCGCCACCGCGGCCCTGACCTCGGTGGCCCTGCTCTCCCAGTCGGCGGACGCCTCACCGGCCGCGGAGCCCAAGCCGAGCATGGAGGAAGTCCAGAAGAAGGTGGACGACCTCTACCAGCAGGCGGGCACGGCCACCGAGAAGTACAACGAGGCCAAGGCGAAGACCACCAAGCAGCGCAAACGTGTCGACACCCTCCTCGACGACATGGCGCAGCGCACCGAGAAGCTCAACGATGCACGCGAGGAGCTCGGCACCTTCGCCGCCGCGCAGTACCGCACGGGAGCCTCCGCCCCCGACACGGCTTCCCTCCTCCTCGCGGACAACCCGCAGGACTACTTCGACCAGACCCAGCTGATGAACCGGCTGACCGCCCGGCAGAAGCAGGCAGTCGAGGACTACGCGACGCAGCGGGCCGCCACGACGCAGAAGCGACAAGAGGCGTCCGAGGGCCTGGAGACGCTCACCACGACGCAGAGCACGCTGAAGACGTCCAAGGCGGACGTCCAGCGGAAGCTCGCCGAGGCGCGCGAGCTCCTCTCGAAACTGACCGCCGAGGACAAGGCCCGGCTCGCCGCGATCGAGCGGGAGAGGCAGGAGAAGGCCCAGCGCAAGGCAGACGAGCTCGCCCGGCAGCAGGCGGCCGACGCGGCGGCTCAGGCCCAGCAGGACGCGGGGACCGCCACAGGTACAGGCACAGGCACGGGTACGGGTACGGGGAGCGCGCCGGGCTCCGATTCCGCCGCCACCTCGAAGGCGGCCAAGGCGCTCGCCTTCGCGCGCGCACAGATCGGCAAACCGTACGTATGGGGTGCGAGCGGCCCCGGTTCGTACGACTGTTCCGGGCTGACCCAGGCCGCCTGGAAGGCCGCCGGTGTGACCCTTCCCCGTACGACATGGGACCAGGTCGAGACCGGCACGACGGTCTCCGTGGACCACGCCCAGCCCGGTGACCTGGTCTTCTTCTACGACGACATCAGCCACGTCGGCATCTACATCGGCGACGGCATGATGATCCACGCCCCCAAACCGGGTGCGTACGTCCGCGAGGAGTCGATCTACTACATGCCGATCCACAGCGTGGTGCGGCCGGCGTAACGACGGACCGGCGTAACGACAGACCTGCGGAAAACGACGGACCTGCGCAACGAGGGAGGGGACGGTTCGCTCAGGTCCAGAGGACCGCGATGAAGACGTTCACCGCGGTCAGTCCGCCCACCAGGGCGAACAGTCCCTTCTCCACCTTCTCCTCGTCACGTTTCACGTAGACGAGTCCGAGGATCACGACCAGCAGTGCCAGCTTTGTGCCGATCTTGATGTTGTTGACGGTCTGGTCGTCGGCCTGGTTCAGGCCGACGAGGACCGCGCCGGTGACCAGCATGGTCAGTGCGCCGTGGAGCATGGCGGGGGTGAAGCGGGCCGTGCCGTCGCCCATGGCCTTCAGCTGGGTGAGGAATCCGCCCAGCAGGGCGGCGATGCCGATGATGTGCAGGGCGACGAAGACATGAATGAGTACGTCCATGAGCCCGGACCCTAACCGGATGCCCGCATACCGCCTCGCACCGCCCCGGTCACCACACCCCGCACGAAGCCCGTGATACGAGCCTGCACTGCGGGCCCGTGCTACGAGCTCGTAGCACTGTCCGGCCCGCCGTTCCTCCACAACCCGCGCATCGGTCACCCTCCGTGCCGAGCTGGTGGCGTCGGGCCCGGATCATGGTCGTACCCGGTCAGCTCGTGGCCGAGTGTCACCACTTCCGCACAAGTCGTTACTCCCAGTGCACCACCAGGCTTAGCGTCCTTCCCCAGGTGACCGGCTCCGCCCGGCACCTCGGCGGCCGTACGGAAGGAACACGGAAGGAACGTGGATCGCACGTGGCAGCGCATCGCAGGCCCAGACAGCGCTCACTCGGCGGCGGCGGTACGGCCCGTACCGCCTTCACCATCGCCCTCGCGGGCGCGGCGAGCGCGACCGGGTTCGACGGGACGGGGGTTGCCGCGCCCGAGCTGACACCGGCGCAGGTGGAGGCGAAGGTCGACAAGCTGTACCAGGAGGCGGAGGTCGCCACCGAGAAGTACAACGGGGCGAAGGAGAAGGCCACGAAGGCGGCTGGCCGGTACGACACACTGCAGGACGAGGCCGCGCGCAGGACGGAACGGCTCAACTCGGAGCGGGACGCCCTCGGTTCGCTGGCGACCGCCCAGTACCGGGACGGGAGCGTCGATCCCTCGCTGGAGCTGATGTTCTCCTCGGACCCCGATCAGTACCTGGACGGGGCCGCGTTCGCCGAGCGGGTCGGCGACAGGCAGGCGTCGACGGTGTCGCGCGTACGCACACAGCTGCGCGAGATCGAACAGCTGCGCGGAGCCGCACACGTCGAACTCGCCTCGCTCAAGGCGCGGCAGGCCGACCTGAAGCGCCACAAGAAGGCGGTCACCGGGAAGCTGGGCGAGGCGCGTCAGTTGCTGTCGCGGCTGTCGGAGGCGGACCGGGCCCGCATCGGGGCGGACGACCCGGACACCGCACGTGCCTCGCGTTCCGGCTCGGAGCCGCGCGGCGCCGGGGCGGGTTCCGCCACGGCCGCCCCCAACTCCCGTGCGGCAGCGGCGATCTCGTATGCCTACGAGAAGCTCGGCAGCCCGTATGTGTGGGGTGCCACCGGCCCCGACGCCTTCGACTGCTCGGGGCTGACGCAGGCCGCGTACCGCGCCGCGGGCATTTCGCTGCCGCGGACGACGTACGCGCAGATCAACGCGGGCCGGCACGTCTCGCGGTCCGGACTCCTCCCCGGTGACCTGGTGTTCTTCTACTCGGGCATCAGTCATGTGGGGCTGTACGTGGGCAACGGGCAGATGATCCACGCGCCGAGCCCGTCGGCACCGGTACGGGTGGCGCCGATCGACGAGATGCCGTTCGCGGGGGCGACGCGCGTGGCATGAGGGACCCGCGTGGCGTGAGCGATCAGCGATCAGCAATGCCTGAGCTGTCAGCGATGCTCGGCGACGCCGGCTGACGCCGCAGGAACACTGCTCATTCGATGGGAGCGCCTGCGCCGCTGACACGGACGCGCGAGTCGCCCGCGCGCAGCGTCACCGTGAGTTCGCCGGGGCGGCCCAGGTCCTCGCCCTGGTGCAGGGTGAGGACGGCGTCCTCGGGGACCAGGCCCAGCTCACGGGCGTACGCACCGAACGCGGCGGCCGCGGCGCCGGTCGCCGGGTCCTCGACGACGCCGCCCACGGGGAAGGGGTTACGGACATGGAAGACGGTGGCCGACGCCCGCCACACCAACTGGACCGTGGTCAACTCCAAGCGGTGCATCAGGGCTTCGAGGCGCGTGAAGTCGTACGCGAGATCCGCGAGACGAGCGCGCGTCGCCGCCGCGAGAACGAGATGGCGGGCGCCGGCGAACGCGATATGGGGCGGGAAGTCCGGGTCGAGATCGCCGGCCGGCCAGCCGAGCGCGGCGAGCGCCTCCGCGAGGTCGGCGTCGGCGATCTTCGCGATGTGCGGCTCGACGCTGGTGAGCGTGGCCCTGACGGTTCCGCCCTCCTCGGCCACCTCCACCGGTACGGTGCCGACGCCCGTCGCGAACACCAGCTTCCCGGGGCCCGTCCGTTCGGCGAGCGCGACGGCGGTCGCGACGGTGGCGTGCCCGCAGAACGGCACCTCGGCCTTGGGGCTGAAGTAACGGATGCTGTACGCCCGTTCCTCCTTGCCGCCGAGGCCCTCCGGGGCCGCGGTCAGGAACGCGGTCTCCGAGTATCCGAGGTCGGCGGCGATGGCCAGCATGTCGCTGTCGTCCAGGGCGCTGGCGTCCAGCACGACACCGGCGGGGTTTCCTCCGTCGGGGGTGTCGGAGAAGGCTGTGTATCGCAACACCTCGGGCCGCGGCGCGTTCGTCGTCATGCTCGCCGCAACGCGAGGCGGGCCCGCGGTTATTCCTGAACACTCCTGAACGCTCCCCGTCTGGCGAAGCCTCACGCCGACAGAGCTTCACGTCTAGGAGCTTCACGTTGATCACATAGATACAGACCCGCCCTGCTCTTCCTCGGGTGAGGGCGACGGCGCGCCGGCCCATCGGCGCAGGGCGGCTTCGAGGCCGGCGACAGCGGCGAGGTCGGTGGTGTCGGTGGTGTCGGTGGTGTCGCTGAGGTCGGTGGCCCAGGCGACCACCCCGTCCGGGCGTACCAACACCCCGGTCGGCGTCGCGTGGTCATCGGTCACGCTGCTCACTCGCCCGGTCCAGGCCGCGGCGACGCGCGCGAACGCGCCGTCCGGAGTGCGGTCGAGCAACAGGAATCCGCCGCCGTGACCGTGGTCGACCAGCCGGGTGCCGTCCCTCAGCCACAGGTCGGGAACGTACCGGCCGACCAACGGGTGCGGCGGACGCGGCAGATGGGGCGGGTGTGGCAAACCCGCCGGACCCGGCAGATGGCCGCCGGGCAGGTCGCCGGGCAGGTCGATGCGCTGGTCGCCGGGCAGGTCGATGCGCTGCGTGACGCCGGAGATCTTCTTGACCGCGTAGGTCGTACCCGCCCGAGTGCTCAGCAGATCGCCGACGATCCCCCGCAGCGCGGCCGACTTGGCGTCCCCGCGCAGCACTCCGATCTGGGCCCGCGTCCAGTCCATCACCCAGGCGCAAACGGGCCGACGCTCGGAATCGTAGGTGTCGAGCAGCCCTTCGGGCACCCACCCGGCGATCACGGCCCCGAGCTTCCAGCCGAGGTTCATCGCGTCGCCGGCCCCGAGGTTGAGCCCTTGGCCGCCGAACGGCGGGTGCACGTGCGCGGCGTCGCCGGCCAGGAGCACCCGCCCCGACCGGTAGGTCGCGGCCTGGCGGGTGTTGTCGGTCCAGCGGGTCGGGGTGGCGCGCAGTGCGGTGAGCGTGACGTCGGTGCCCGAGACCCGCCGCAGACTCGTCTGCAACTCCTCCAGGGTGACCGGCGCCATGGGGGTCCCCCCGCGCGGGCGAAGCCGGGCGTCGGGGAGGTCGGCGGAAGGGTTGTCGAACTCGATCGTGGCCACCCGCCCGGGCTGTGGCCCGCAGCGGTACGCCCCTGCCGGCGACCAAGCCCACCCGTTCGCGAGCTTCTCCGGGTCGGCGATGTCGACGACTGCCTGGTAGCCGGTGAGTTCGGGGTCGGTACCGGGGAAGTCGATGCCCGCGAGGCGGCGCACGGTGCTGTGCCCGCCGTCACAGCCGACCACCCACCCGGTGCGCAACGTACCGGCCGTAACACCGACGGCAGTACGGGTGGCAGTACCGACGAGCACGCCGTCACCGGTGTCGTCGAGCGCGGTGACCTCCACGCCTCGAAGCACCGATACGCCAAGACGCTCAACGTGCTCGGTGAGGAGTGCCACCAGCTCACGCTGCGGCACCATCCTCGCTCCGGCGGCCGCGGCGTGCGAGGTGAAGTCGGGATCGGCCCAGTCCACGAGCTCGGGGTCGAGGACCATGCCCGCGAAGTGCCCGGTGAAGCGCACGTCGGGCGCCCGCCGGTTCCGGCCGGGCGCCCCGTTCTCGCCAGGGGATCGGTCGTCGCCAGGGGACCGGTCGTCGCCTGGCCTCCGGCCGTCGGCCATGCCGAAGAACGACCCCACCCGCTCAAGGATCTCTCGCTGCACCTGCTCCGCGGCAGGCAGCAGACCGCGGCGGTCGAGCGCCTCGGCCGTCGGGATGTTGATCCCCTGCGCCTTCATCGCCTCGTCCGGCTCGGCCCGCCGTTCAAGTACCTGCACTGTCGCCCCGGAGAGCGCCAGCTCCGCGGCGAGTATGAGCCCTACTGGCCCGGCCCCGACCACGGTGACGTCCACGGGCACGTCCATGTCCTGGTTGGCATTCGCTTTCGCATCCATATTCACGAACAGTGTTCTACAAACGAACAGCGTTCGTGTCAAGTTATAGTGGCCGAGTGAACCCGAGAGAGCGACGCGCGGCGCGCCACCAGCCGCCGACCCCCGAGGCCGGAACCGGGACCGGAGCCGGAGCGAAAGCCGGAACCGGAGCCGGATCCGACCACCGGCCACGGCGCCGCAAGGTCCCCATCACCGTGGAGCAGGTAGTCGACACCGCGCTGGGCGTCATCGCAGACGAGGGCTACGAGGCGCTGACCATGCGCCGACTGGCGGGCGCGCTGGACACCGGCCCCGCCTCGCTCTACGCCCACGTGGTCAACAAGGCCGACCTCGACGAGCTGCTCATCGGGCGGCTGTGCGCCGCGCTCGTCCTGCCTGAGCCCGACCCCGCGGCCTGGCGGGAGCAGATCCGCGGCGTGTGCGTCCAGATACGTGACCAGTACCTGAGATACCCCGGCATCTCCCGCGCCGCGCTCGCGATGGCCCCCACCGATCTCGAAACCATGCGTGTGAGTGAGGGAATGCTGGCGGTCCTGCTGGCCGGCGGAGTCGCCCCACAGGCCGCCGCCTGGGCCATCGACGCGCTCCTGCTGTACGTGGCCGGCTACTGCCTGGAGCTCTCGGTCCTGAAGCAGCGCAAGGTCGACGACGAGACGGAGTGGGTCGTCGACACCGCCGAACTCCGGCGCCGACTGACGGCGCTGCCCGCCGAAACCTTCCCCCACACCATCCGCTACGCGTCCGAGCTCACCGCGGGCGAGGGCCACGACCGGTTCGACTTCACCCTCAACCTGATGATCGACGGCCTCGCTCACCGCTAAGGGCTGTCCCGTCACCGGGCAGTTCATACCGCCGGCCTCGTTGGCCAGATCCTCATCCTGACGACTGGCCCCGGCCTCTTCCCTCCACATCTCGACCTGGCTGCCGCAGTACCGCCAAGCCCGCTGCGGCTGCTGCGGCTGCTACGGCTGCTACGGCTACGGCTGCTGCGCGCTCCCGGACGTCACCACGCCTGACCCACCCGCCTCCCACCATCAAGTGGCGCCTGCCGTGGCACACAAGCTCGGTGCTCACCCCCTGAGTTCAGCCGCTGCCCCCGGTAACCCAGTCGCGATCATCGTCGCTCGGAACGGGCCTCGTACCCTCCGCGCGCACGCGTTTCCGGTACCGCAGCGGCGGCTCCCCGGTCTCCCGCTTGAACGCGGTGCTGAAGGCGCTCTCCGAGGCGTAACCCAAGGTGGACGCCAGCGCGCCGACGTGATCGTCCCCGTCGCGCAGGGCACGCTGCGCGAGCAGCATGCGCCAGTGGCTGAGGTAGGTGAGCGGTGGCATGCCCGCCACTTCCCGAAAGCGCGTGGCGAATGCGGTGCGGGACATCGCCGCCGCTTGTGCGAGGGTCTCCAGCCGCCAGGCTCTGCCCGGTTCGGCGTGCATGAGGGTCACCGCCGCGTGCAGCCGCTCGTCGACCAGCAGCCGCAGCCAGCCAGAGGGAAGCGCGGCCTGGCCGAGATAGACGCGCAGCATGTCGAGTACGAGCAGCTGTCCGTGTTGGCGGATCGCGAAGGCGGAGCCGACGCGCTCGCCGGTGACTTCGTCCAGGAGCTGATCCAGCCGGGCGCGCAGCGGAGCGGTGGCGGTCGCGGCCCGGACGTGTCCTACCGGCGGAAGTGCTTGCGTGAGCAGGGCTTCGCCGATCGGGTTGAGGGCGATGTGACCACCGAGGAGGGCGTCGGCCCCCTCCTGCCCCGCTTCCCCCTCTTCGTCACCGAGAAGGTGACTCGCGCTCGACACGTCGACCTCGTACGGGACCTGATCCTCAGGCCCTCCGCGTACTTCCAGCCAGGCCTGGTTGTTCAGGATGGCGACGTCGCCGGGTTCGAGGTCGAGCGGCTGGTCGGTACCACTGGCGGTCAGTCGGGCCTGACCGCGGACGACCGCGATGAACTTCAACCTGCGCGTGACGGAGCCGCGGGCCACCCAGGCGCGCCCGTGCGGGGTGGTGAAACCGCTGCTCATCAGCCCCTTGATCTCGATCAGGTCGAAGACGTCGGACAACGGGTCGCTCACCATGTCTGAACGATTGCGAAAGAAATGCGAACTGTCAATTATTCAGCGTGCGCCCCCCGATCCATAACGTGGAGATATGAACCACGATCGGAATCAGCACAGGAACCCTGCCATGAGCCCTGCCATGAGCCCTGCCATGAACCACAAACAGCATCCTCTCGGGTCCGGCTTCACCGCGGCCTCCACGGCCGACGAGGTCATCGCGGGAGTCGACCTGCGCGGCAAGAACGCCATCGTCACCGGTGGCCACGCAGGGATCGGTCTGGAAGTCACCCGCGCCCTGACCGCGGCAGGCGCGTCCGTGACCACGGCCTCGCGCAACCCGGACCGCACCAAGGAACTACTGGCCGGGATCGAGAACGCCGACGCCGACCGGCTGGACCTCCTCGACCCGGCGTCGATCGACGCCTTCGCCGCACGGTGGCTCGATTCCGGCCGCCCGCTGCACCTCCTGATCAACAGCGCCGGCGTCCCGGCACCCCGGGAACGGTCCGTGGACGCCCGAGGCTACGAGGTGCAGTTCGCCACCAACCACCTCGGCCACTTCCAACTGACCTCGGGGCTGCTGCCTGCCCTGCGCGCCGCTCACGGCGCCCGGGTCGTCAACGTCACCTCCGGCGCCCAGCGACTGTCCGCCATCCGCTGGGACGACCCGCACTTCACCGCCGGCTACGACCACACCCTCGCCTACGCCCAGTCCAAGACGGCCAACGTGCTCTTCGCCGTCGAACTGGACCGCCGTTGGGCCCCGGACGGCATCCGCGGATACGCCACTCATCCCGGCATCGTCGTCGGCACCAGCCTCAACGGCGCCGGAGGCCAGGAGGAACTGCGCGCCATGGGACTCATCGACGAGTCCGGCCGCCCGATCATCGACCCCGACCACGAGAAGAAGACACCGCAACAGGGCGCGGCCACCATCGTGTTCGCGGCCACCAGCCCCCTCCTCGCCGACATCGGCGGTATCTACCTGAGGAACAGCGACATCTCAGAACTGGACGACGACCTGAGCCCCTTCGACCCCCAGAACCCCAACTCCGCCGTCGCATCCCACTCCATCGACCCGGACTCCGCCCAACGCCTCTGGGACCTGAGCGAAGAACTGATCAAGGCGTAGTAGCTCCTCTCGCCGCACACAGGCGAACCACGTGCTCGCCCACGCGCCACCGGGCGGTCGAACCAGTGCGCGGCGCGGAGCCGGGGCGGCACGGGGCCGGACCCCGACCAGCCGGACCGGTCCGGACCGAGCTGGGCCGCGTCACACCAGCCGACGCGCCGTCGCCCACCTCGTCAGCTCATGCCGGTTCGACAGCTGGAGCTTGCGCAGGACCGCCGAGACATGGGACTCGACCGTCTTGACGGAGATGAAGAGTTGCTTGGCGATCTCCTTGTACGCGTATCCACGGGCGATGAGACGCAGGACCTCGCGCTCGCGCTGGGTGAGGCGGTCGAGGTCCTCGTCGACGGGCGGGGCGTCGGTGGAGGCGAAGGCGTCAAGGACGAAGCCGGCCAGCCGGGGAGAGAAGACGGCGTCGCCGTCCTGGACGCGGAAGACGGAGTCGACGAGGTCCGTGCCGGTGATCGTCTTCGTCACGTAGCCGCGGGCGCCGCCCCGGATCACACCGATGACGTCCTCCGCGGCGTCCGACACGGACAGCGCGAGGAACCGGACCGGCTGCGCGGCGTCGGCCATCAACGGCGAGCAGCGACGCAGCACTTCGACCCCGCCGCCGCCAGGAAGATGCACGTCGAGGAGGACGACCTCGGGGCGGGTCGCCGTGATGACCGTGACCGCCTGGTCGACGTCCGCGGCCTCGCCGACCACCTCGACACCGGTCCGCTCGGTCTGCCCGATCTCCGCCTGGACCCCCGTACGGAACATGCGGTGGTCGTCGACGAGCACGACGCGCACCTGCCGCCCTGGCGCGGGGGCCGTCGAGTCGGAGGCGCCCGCCGGGTCGTTGGCCGGCGCCGCCCCTGACGACGCGCCGGGATTCGGCCCGACCGCTCCGGTCGGTTCGTTCGCGTCGCTCATGTCTCCGCCCTCTCCATCTCCAGCTCGACCTCCGTGCCGCCGTCCGGCACCGCACGCAGCCGGGCCGTACCGCCGTTGCGCTCCATGCGGCCGATGATCGATTCTCTGACGCCCATACGGTCGGCGGGTATCGAGTCCAGGTCGAATCCGGGACCGCGGTCCCGGACCGACACGAAGACGGTCCTCCCCTCGACCTCGGCGAAGACCTGCACCGCGCCGCCCTCGCCACCGTACTTGGCCGCGTTCACCATCGCTTCCCTCGCGGCCTGCATCTGGGCGCCGATCCTGTCGTCGAGCGGGCAGTCGCCGACGACCACGACCTCGATGGGCACCCCGTGCTTGTCCTCGACCTCCGCGGCGCTGCGCTTGACGGCCTCGGCGAGGGTGTCGGGCTCGTCCGCCTCGTCCTTGCCTGTGCCCTCCGGTTTGTAGAGCCAGTTACGCAGGTCGCGCTCCTGGGCGCGGGCGAGGCGTCGTACCTCGCTCGCGTTCTCCGCGTTGCGCTGTATCAGCGTGAGCGTGTGCAGCACCGAGTCGTGGACGTGCGCGGCGACCTCGGCCCGCTCCTGGGCGCGGATGCGCATCAGTCGCTCCTCGGAGAGGTCCTGGGTCATGCGCACGAGATACGGGCCGGCCAGCAGCGCTATCCCGACGAGGACGGCGAGCGCGGCCTGGAGGACCGAACCGAGGTGGGCGGCGGAGCCCTGCAGCACGAATATCCCGGAGACCCCCGCGGCGACGAGCAGGACCCCGGCCGCGGAGCGCAGCAGTGAGATGGTGCGCTTGCGGCGGCCCACCTCCATCCAGCGGGCCCGGCGCGCGTTGTCCGCCTGGCGCCAGACCAGGGCGACGCCGGCGCCGACGAGGACGGTCGGCCAGAGGTAGGCCTTGGCGCCACCGCTCAGATCGACGTTTCCCACGAAGACCAGGGCCACGACGACCATCGCGAGCAGCGCGACGATCTGCCCCTTGTCGGGCTTGCGGGCCACCAGTCTGCGGCGGCCGTCGGGGGCGGTCTCGGTGGCGAGGGCGGGGGGCCGCTCGGCGTCCACACCGCCGACGCCGAGCGGGACGAAGAACCAGAACGCTCCGTACAGCAACGCCCCCAGGCCGTCCGCCATGAACAGGCCCACGAAGACCAGCCGCACCCAGATCACGGGCAGGCCGAGATGCCCTGCGAGCCCCCGCGCCACGCCCCCGAGCCAGCGTCCGTCGCTGCTGCGGTAGAGCTTGCGTGGAGGCCGCGGGACCTCGACGGTCAGAGCTGCGGCATCCGGCATGCCATCGATATTCACACGCCCCCCTCCGCCAGGCATCAGGGTCGACCCCCGAGACTTCCCTGATCTGCAGATCCCCCGGCAGGAACGAATTCCAGGGGGCGCGGGGAACTGCGCGACAAGCAACGGCGCGGCCCCGCAGCCGGCAAACCGGCAAACCGGCAAACCGGCCGGAGCAAGCGGCATGAGGGTCGCCCCGGGGCCGATTTCAGGGTTCGGCCAGGGTCGTACCGACTGCCGCCGAGCCCTCGCGGCCGTCACCATGGACGCATGAGCGATCAGCAGCACGCCGCGGCGAGCCCGGGGCCCGGGCCGGAACCCGCCCCGGGCCCCGCCCCGGGCCCGGGATCCGGCACCGAGCCGCAGGACGCCGTGCCCACGGCGGGCCCCAAGCCCCTCGCGGCCGAGGACCCGCCGGTGCCCGAGCTGCCGCGCAGGTTCCGGCGCGACTCGCGGCACAAGATGCTGGGCGGTGTGTGCGCGGGGCTCGGGCGGCAGTGCGACATGGACCCGGTGATCTTCCGGATCGTGCTCGCGGTGCTCTCCGCGACCGGCGGCATCGGCCTCATCTTCTACGGCTTCATCTGGCTCTTCGTCGCGTACGACGACGAAGAGGAGAACGAGGTGCGCAAGCTCCTCACCGGCCGCGTGGACGGCCAGGCGATGGCGGCCGTGCTCTTCGCCCTGGTCGGCTGCGGTGTGTTCCTCTCCATGCTGAGCAACAGCGGCGTACTGACCTTCGCGGCGACGCTCGCGCTGCTCCTCGCGGGCGCCGGCTACTGGTCACGGCAGCGCGGCAGCGACGCACCCGACCCTTCCCCCACCGCTCGGCCGCGTGGGAACAGGGGAAGCCCCATAGCCGCGCAGGCCGTGGCCGACGCTCCGCCGGAGGCACAGGCACCGCCCGTGCCCGGCTCCTTCCCCTCCTGGTGGCGGGAGCCCATCGTCAAGGACGGGACGTACGAGGGCGGCACGGGCTATCTGTGGGGCCCCAAGGGCACCTGGGACCGGGACGTCGCGGCGGCGATCACCATCGCGCGCGGCGGCGGCCCCGGCCGGGACAGACGGACGCGGGAGACCAAGCCGCGCGGCCCCCGCGGGCTCGGCGGCCCGATGTTCCTGTTCGCCCTCATAGCGAGCGCGCTCGGTACGGGGCTGACGTGGGACGACCACACGCTCGGCAGCAGCCTGCAGACCGGCCTGGCCTGTGCGCTGGCCGTGTTCGGCCTGGGTATCGCGGTCAGCGCGTTCCGCGGGCGTACGGGAGCGGGGTCGGTCTTCCTCGCGATCGTCACGGCGGGGCTGTTGGCCTGCTCGGCGGCTCTGCCGAAGGACATCACCACCCACTGGGAGCGTACGAACTGGACTCCGGCCGCGGTGGCCGCCGTACAGGAGGGGTACGACCTCGGTACGGGCGTCGGCAAGCTCGACCTCAGCCGGATCGACCTGGACAAGGGGCAGACCGTGGCGACACGCGCCGAGGTGGGCATAGGGCGGCTGAAGGTCGTCGTGCCGAAGGACGTGACGGTGAAGCTGTCCGTCGAGGTGGGCGTCGGCGACATCCAGTTGCCGGGTGACAAGCAGCAGGACGTGGACGTGGCTCCCGGCAAGCACAAGCAACTGACCCTCACGCCCGCGGACGGGAGCAAGGACGGCGGCACGCTCGACCTCACTCTCGACGTCGGCGTCGGACAGGCGGAGGTGGCCCGTGCCACGTCATGAATTCCAGCCCGGCCGCCTCGTCGCGGGCTTCTTCCTCACCCTCACGGGCGTCATCTACGCCGGTGACGCGGGTGACCTCTGGGAGACCCCGTGGTTCACGGTGATCCCACTGGTCGCAGGAGGTCTGTGCCTGGCGGCCGTGGCAGGCAGCCTGGCCCACGGGATACGCCGCCACCGCCGCGAGTCGCCCACACGGGACAGCACGCGTACCGGGGGCGGGGGCTGAGCCCCGCCTCGGCGCGTACCGGCGGCTTGAGTTCTCAGTGGTCGAGTCGGACGGGGCGGGGTCTAGTACGCGCCGACTCGGCGCCTGCGCCTGGACCTCAGTTTGGCGTCGATGGAGAAGACGCCCGCTCCGGCGAGTACGAGGGGCAGCCAAGCCATCAAGTAGGGGAGGTCATTTCCGTAGTAGTACGGGTCCGAGGCCCAGCTCATCGTCAGCCAGAGGCTGAGGGAGATCAGTGCTCCGCCGACCGCGGCGAGGCGGGCCAGCAGGCCGATCAGCGTGCCGATCCCCACCGCGAGCTCACCCAGGGCGATGGCATAGCCGAAGCCGACGGGGTTCTTGAGAGAGAGGTCGAGGAGCGCGGGAATGGCGGACGAGTCACGGACCGCACGCATCATGTCGCCGATCGAGCCCGCCCCGGAGTCGGACATGAAGGCGCTGTCGGTGAGTTTGTCGATCCCCGCATAGATGAAGGTGACGCCCAGGAAGACCCGTAGGGGGAGCAACGCGTATCGGGTGGCGGTGTCCCGCCAGTCCCCTCCGCCGCCGCCGTCCACGTACCCGGAGTGCGTGTCCATCCGCATGCCGTGAGTCATAGCCTCCGCCACCTCTCAACCGCCGAACGGTTCACCCCTCAACAAGACAATACGTATGGCAGCGAGTTCCCGCTCAAGACCGGGCGCACAAATTTCACCACGCACACCGGAACATCCCCTTTGATCCCCTGAGGGAAGGAAGGAGAGGAATGAAGGGAAGGAAGAAGAGTGCCGTCTCAGTCCGTGACGTCGACCTCCACCCGGTTCGTCTCCACGCCCGCCGCGGTGACGACCTGGACCTCCACGCGCCCCGGCTCCACGTCCACGGGTACCGGCACGGTGAGCACCGCGTCGGACGGGTTGCTGAACCCTCCGGGCACCGGGACCAACGGCACGTGCACATGGACCGCGCCGATCCGTACCACCATCCGCGACAGCCGGTCCGCGCTCTGCGCCCCGGGCGGCACGAACCCGGCGCCGCGGATCTCGATGTCGTCCCCGGTCCGGATCGGCGCGTCCAAGTCCCCGGCCTCGCGCGCCCGCACGACCGAGAGAATGACCGGCCGCCCGCCTTCGGCGTACTTCGCGGCGACGTACGTGGCGGCCGACACCAGCACCACCACCGCGAGCCCCCACGGCAGGTCCGGCAGTTGTTCGGGCCGCCGGGCCAGCCGCACCGCCGCGAACACGAGCGCGACGGCGCCCAGGACCACGTACTGCGTGTCCGCGAAGCTCCCGCGCCCGGAGTCGTCGGTCATCAGGTCGGCGGCTCGGGGCCGGTCGGCCCGCACCTTCTGCAGCCGCTGCCCGAGGACCCGCAGTCCCACCACGCGCCGCACCAGTACGGCGATCCCGGACACGACGGCGAGGACGGTCACGATGCCGGCGCCGCGCGCGAGTTCGAGTCCCTCGATCAGGGAGTCCCGCTCGGCGTGCGAGGACGCCCCGGCGAGCCGGCCCGCCAGCACGAGTACCGCGTAGACGACGAACAGCACCCAACCGCCCGCCACCACACGGGAGGTGGACAGCCGGTTGTCCTCACCGATGACCGGCGCCAGCACCCCGCCCCGCGCCCGGTGGAACCACGAGGCCACGGTCAGCAGCCCGGCCACGACGACCGCCGCGAGCAGCCCCGCCGTGCGCGCGGACGTCCAGCCCGCCCCGATCGCGGTGAGCGTCTGCACCAGGAGCAGGATCAGGACAAGTCCCCACACGGCCATGACGGTTCGCCGCCACACGAGACCGAGCCAGACCTCCCCCTCGGCCCGGCCGCGTTCGGCGACGAGGTCCGCGGACTGGGTCAGCTCGTCCGACACCCACTGCCGCGAGGCCCCGGCCGAGTGCGCCACCGCGGCCGGCAGCCCGTGTCCCGACGCCAGTTCGTCCCGCTTGGCGAGGAACGCGGCGACGGCCCGCCGATGGCCCTCACGTGCCCCGTGCGGGCAGTCCCCGCAGGTACAGCCGCCCTCGTGCCCGCCCCGGCCGGCACCCCGGTCGGGACCCCGACCGGCATTCCGGCCGGCCTCACGTCCCGCGCCCTGTCCAGCCTCCTGCACCGCCACGCCCCTTGCCGCCTTCCGCACCGCTCCGTCGAATGTTCATCGGCCGTACACCCGCCCACCGCACAACTGCGCAGCCGCACAACTGCCTCGTGCCGACGCGCATTGTGCCGTACCCCACAGCCCCCGCTGCCGCCAGGTCTGGTCAGCGCGGGTGAACCGCCCGCCCCCGTGTTGACCCGGCTGCGAGAATTTCCGTATGGCCGAGATCATCCAGCGCGACGGAACCTGGGCCTTCGACGGCAGCACGGTCCGGATCACCCCGGGACTGCACCGTTCCGTGCCGCTGTTCCGGCAGACGTACGGAGAGATCGCCGTGCCCCTCGAAGCGGTCGCGGGCGTCGTCTACGAACCCGAACGCAAGCGCGGCCGCCTGCGCCTGAGACTCCGCGAGGGAGCCGACCCGCTGCTCCAGGCGACCGGGGGCAGGCTGCCCGACGCGGCGGACCCGTACCGGCTGTCCGTGGCCATCGACCGCTCGGGCGTCGCCGAGTACGTCGCCGAGGAGATCCGCCATGCCCTGCTCATCGAACAGATCCCCAAGGAACCGGCCAGGGAATATCTGCTGCCGGGCCCGCCCGTGCCCGTCTCGGTGCGCTCCAGCGACGGCACGGTCTCCTTCGACGGCACCCGGGTCCGTATCGACTGGAGCGACACCTCGGACCGGGTGAAGCGCGCGACGGGCCCGCGCATCATCGGGCTGCCGGATCTCGTGCAGGTGGAGTGGCTGCCCAACTCCGGTTACGAGGACGGGTTCCTGCGTTTCGTGACGCGCGACTCGGTGTTCTCGAAACTGCCGCCGGAGAAGGACCCGTTCGCGCTCGACCTGTGGGGCAGCGCGCGGCGCGACCTGCTGACGGCGCTCGTCGCGACCGCGGTCATGGCCCGCCTCCCGCACCCGTCCGTCCGGACCGGCGAACTCGCGCGGGGCGATCCGCCCCGGCTGCTGTCCGCCCCCGGGGACTCCATACCGCCCCAGGGACCCGGGACATCCCAACAAGTACCCCAGGCACCCCAAGTGCCCCCGCAGGACATTCACGACGTACTCCTGCGCCGGCTGAGGGAGCTGGGCGAACTGCATCGCGACGGCGTGCTCACCGACGACGAGTTCGCGACGACGAAGGCGGCCGTGCTCCGCGACTTCTAGCAAGGCACGTGTTCCGGTTCCGGTTCCGGCGAGGCACGTGAGCATATGAGTACGTCAGCACGTCAGGACAGCAGGTCCGGCTCGCTGCGGCTGATGTCCTGCCACAGCGGCTGGTAGTTGATCCACGCCACCAGGTCCCCGCCGGTCTGCTCCCGCGTCGCGACCGCCTGCTTGTGGTCGATCAGCACCGGGCGGCCCGCCGCGCACGCGGTCAGCTGCACCTGGCAGGACCGTTCCATCGACAGGAACCACCAGGCCGCCGCGTCCACCGAGTCGCCGACCGTCAGCAGCCCGTGGTTGCGCAGCACGAGCGCCTTGAACGAACCGAGCGCGGAGGCGATCCGCCGCCCCTCCTCTGCGTCCACGGCCACCCCCGAGTAGGCGTCGTACAGCGCGTGGTCCTCGTAGAACGCGCAGCTCTCCTGGGTGATCGGGTCGAGCAGGTCGCCGAGCGCGGACAGCGCGCGCCCGTTCACCGAGTGGCAGTGGGCGACCGCGACGACGTCCGGCCTGGCCGCGTGCACCTGGGCGTGCACGGTGAACGCGGCCTGGTTCACGTGGTAGCGGCCCTCAAGCACCTGCCCTTCCCCGTTGGCCATCACCAGGTCACCGACGGTGACATGCTTGAAGGGCATCCCGAACGGGTTGACCCAGAAACAGTCGCTGTACTCCGGGTCGCGCGCGGTGATGTGGCCGGAGACCCCGTCCTCGAAGCCGAGTCGCCCGAAGAGCCGCAGCGCGCCCGCGAGGCGTTCCTTGCGGTGTCGGCGCTCGTCGTCGAGCGACTCGTGCATCGGCGGCATCGAGAAGCGCAGTCTGTCGGTGGGAAGGGGCAGGGGCGGGGTGGGCCCGTGCATATGTCCTCCAGCCCTGAGGAACGGACTCCGTACGTGGTTACGGGCGGGAAGTTACCGGCGGTCAGCACAGGAGAACAGAGATGTCGGAGAAGAGAGTGCACAACCGTTGTAAGAGGTCGCTGGTCTGCCTGACCGGAGCCAACGAACCCGTCGGGCACCTGCGCCGACGTCCCCTGGAGGAACCCCCCGTGCACCGCCTTCCCCACCCGCTGCGCGGACCGCGCCGCCCCACGACCGCCTACCCGTTCCCGCCCCTGTCCTCGTCGCGCCCGTGAAGAGAACCGAGCGCCTCATCGCGAACATGCTCAGACAGATCGCCACGCGCGACGTGGTCGTCCTGGACGAAGCCTTCGGATCCCCACGCCGCCTCGCCGCACTCAGCTACGTCGCCGTGCAGTACGGGTTCCGGTACGAGGGAGCGAGCAGACTCGGCCAGACACTTCAGGTCCGGCTGGTCCGCGACGCCCGCCCCGAGGCCCGCGAGCGCAGCACGGCGGCGCTCGGCCGGCTCGCCGCGGGCCGCGCCCCGGGCATGCGTCCCGGCACGCTGAAGCCCCTGCCGGACGTGGCACCGGCGGTAGCTCTTCTCAGGGCCCGCATCGAGTTCGACGCCCTGGCCGGAGACGTCCCCGACTGGCGCCGCAAGGCCGTCTTCATGACCGCGAGCGCGGCCCTCATGGCGCTGCTGCTGATCCCCGTGGGCTGGCGGTCCTCACTTGCCGCGAGCGCCACGATGGCCGCGGTGTTCGCGCTCTTCCTGCGCCGTGAGGTGATACGGAAGGACCGGCTCGCCCGGAGGCTGCGGTCGGCGGAACGGCTCTTCGGCAGAGGTCGTCCGAGGAACACCCTGCCGAAAAGACGCCACTGACACTACGGAAATTACGGCGTCGAAGGACGACGGCGCGGAAAGGCGACACCGGATGTCGGGTATCGGCGCCAGAATCCTCGTATGACCCGCATGCCTCGCACGACTCCCACGAACCGTACGACGTCGAACTGGGCGGCCTTCTGCGCCGCGGAAGCGGAGCTCGCCGGAACCGTCGAGGAACGGTTCGCGGCCTTCACGCACCACACCGTGGCGACCCTCCGCAAGGACGGGTCGCCCCGCACCTCCGGTCTTGAGGTCCGTTTCCTGCACGGGGAGTTGTGGCTCGGCATGATGCCGGACTCCCTCAAGGTGCTGGACCTGCACCGGGACCCGCGCTTCGCCCTGCAGGCGAACCCGGGTCCGGGCACGGAGATGGCCGGCGGCGACGTACGGATCGCGGGCCGGGCCGTCGAGGTCCTCGATCCGGCGGAGAAGGCCGGGTACGTCGAAGAGGTGGAACCGCCGGAGCCGTTCCACCTCTTTCGCACCGAGCTGACGGAGGTCGTACGGACCTACGTCGAGGACGACACATATCTGGTCGTCGAGATCTGGAAACCGGGAGCACCGGTGCGCACGCTCAGGCGGACCTGAGCGGGACCCTTCCCACTTATGAGTGACCACCGACCCGAAATGACCATTTGAGTTCAGTAAGCTCAGTAACGAGTGGGGGTTCGGGGCCCGCATCGGGGACCTATTTGGCGTTGACGACGACGACGGTCTGATGGACAAAGGTGTCTTTCACGGCGGCCTGGAGGAGGAAGTCGGCGACGTTCGCGCGAGAGGTCGAGGGGAAGATCGGCAATTTCGTGACGTCCTCAAGCACGATCTCGGTGTAGCGGCTGATGCCTCCGTCGTTCAATGGCCCGGGGTATTCGAGGGTCCACTGCAGACCGCTTGCCTTCAGGAGCGCTTCCGCCGCGGCTTTGTCCGCATACTTCTTCCGAAGCATGGTGCGGGATATGAAGCGTACGAGGAATGAGGTCTTGGCGAGAGAGTCGCCGACTCCGAACGCAGACACCATGATGAATCGGTCAACGCCTGATGTCTTCGCGGCGGTGATGACTGCACGGACGGTGTCGGTGATCAGCGTGGGAGCTTCGGGGGCGTTTCCGAGGGCACTGATGACAGCGTCGTGGCCTTGGGCTGCCGTCGCGATCACGGCGGCGTCGGTGACGTCGCCGCTGACGATGTGAGCGCGCGGGTCAACGGTGGCGTCGAGCCTCCGAACGAGAGCGGTGACCTGGTGTCCCTGGTCGAGTGCCTTTTTGACGAAGAGGACGCCGGTGCGACCGGTTGCTCCCAGGACAAGAAACCTCATGACATTTCGCATTCTATTGAAGGCCGAATCGAACCTCGTCAGGCCGCTGCCGGGTGTCGGCGCGCCGTGCGGCGAGGATCCCATCGGGAAAGTTAGTCAGTAGAACTGTCTATGTCAAGGCAAGGTCGAAGCCTGCGGGTGCCCGCCGGTCCCGGCGGTCCCGGCGGTCCGGGGTGAGCGGAAACGGGGGAGGCGGGTGACTCGGCGTGGCCGGGGTCAGCGTCCGTAGGGGTCGGTGATCTCACGGAGCTGATCCAGGATCTGGTGCAGCAACGCGAAGTTGCGGGTGCCCAGGTAGGCCTTCCACTCCGCGAGGATCTCGTCGAGCGTCGCCCTGGCGACCTCGACCGCCCGCCGGCCGCGTTCCTCGATCACGATCAGCCGGGCGCGGCCGTCGGTGGGGTCGGGGACCCGGCGGACGTAGCCCAGGCGCTCCAGCTGGTCGACCATCACACCGGCGCTCTGCTTGGTCATTTGTGCCTGCTCAGCGACGTCCGTGAGGCGCGAACCGTCCGGGGCGACGCGCTGGAACACCCGGCACTGGGCGAGTGTCCAGTCGTCGAATCCGGCGTCCTGCAGAGCCCGGAACATCCGGTCCTCGGTGTACCGGTACGGGATGAACAACGCCACCCCTAGATCAACCCGCTGCTCGTCGTCCCGCTGCTCGTCGTCCATGCCGCTTTCGGCTCCATCACTCATCTGATCCGGCGAGTTCCACACCCTACGTCAACGCCGCCCCGCTCGGATCGCCGCCGACCGGACCGCGGCAGCGCGTGCCACAACGCTGCGCACACCGCGCCCCGCACGCGCCGTCCACCCCTCGGCGACTTCCCACCTGCGCTGTTGGCTTCGGAGCTGCCACACGAGTACGGTAGTCAATGTTCCTGACTAGTTCGTGCTAGTTCGTGTGGCGGCGCCGACGAGGACGGTTCGGTGCGACCCAAGGATTGTTCGCGTCCGGAGCAGACAGAAAAAGCAGAGAAAACAGAGAAAACAGAGAAAGAAGACAGGTAGCGCGATGACATCGACATCAAGCCTGGCGGGCAAGCGGGTCCTGGTCACCGGGGGCAGTGGTGGAATCGGCGCCGCGATCGTGCGGCGGCTCGCCGCCCAGGGAGCCACCGTCGCGGTCAACTATCGATCCGACAAGACCGGCGCCGATGAGCTCGTCGGCGAACTCCGCGACAACGGATCCACCGCTTCGGCTTTCCCGGCAGACATCAGTGACATGGCGCAGACCCACGAACTGGTCGGCGCGGTGGTATCCGAGTTCGGCGGCCTGGACCTACTGGTCAGCAACGCCGGCGTCGAACACTTCGGCGCGCTGGAAACCATCACCCAGGCCGACTTCGACCACCTCTTCCGGACCAACGTGGCCGGACAGCTGTTCGTCACCCAGGCCGCAGTCGCCGCGATGACCGACGGCGGCCGGATCATCCTCAGCTCCTCGGTCAGCGTACGCCTGGCGGTCCATCACCACGCCCTGTACGCGGCAAGCAAAGCCGCCATCCCGGCCATGGTGCGCAATCTGGCCCCCGAACTCGCCGAACGAAACATCGCCATCAACGCGATCTCCCCCGGCGCCACCAACACCCGCATGACCCGCTACGCCCCCCACTACATCCACCCCGCACTCACCGACGTACCGTTCCCCGAACTCCTCCGCTCGATGAGCGCACTCGGCCGGTTGGGCCGACCCGACGAAATCGCCGCCGTGGTCGCGTTTCTGCTCTCCCCAGACGCGTCTTACATCACCGGCACCACCATCGAAGCCGACGGCGGCTGGAGTTAGCGAGTTGGCGAATTAGCCAGATAGCCAATTAGCCAATTAGCCAATTTCACCGGCTGCCCACCTAGTTCACTCACACCAAACACCTCCTATCGAAGGAAACATCATGTCCATTGTCATCACCGGAGCGTCGGGTCATCTCGGCCGGCTCGTCGTCGATCAACTCCTCGCCGCCGGTACGTCGCCGGCGCAGATCGTGGCCACCGGCCGGGACATCGACAAGCTCGCCGACCTCGCACGCAGCGGGGTCACCGTGCGGCGGGCGGACTTCGCCGACCCGAGCACCCTCGACGAGGCCTTCGCAGGCGCCGACGCGATGGTGCTGGTCTCCACGACGACGGTCGGGGAGCGGTTCGACAACCACCGCAACGCCATCGACGCGGCGCGCCGGGCGGGTGTGTCCCGGATCGTGTACACCAGCCTCGTCAATGCCTCGACCGCGCGGATGACGCTCGCCGACGAGCATCGCCGCACCGAGGAGTATCTGCGGGCCGGCGGTTCGGAGTTCGTCGTCCTGCGCAACGGGTGGTACCTGGAGAACTACACCGATCAGCTCCCGATGATCACCCAGTACCACGCCTTGCCGGGCAGCGCGCGCGACGGTCGCGTCAGCGCGGCCGCCCGCAGTGACCTGGCGGCTGCCGCCGTCGCGGTGCTGACGCAGGACGGGCACCTGGGAGCCACCTACGAGCTGGGCGGCACGCCGTTCACCCTGGCCGAACTGGCCGCCACCATCAGCGACGTCCTGGGCACCCCCATCGCCTACCAGGACATGCCGGTCGCCGACTACACCGCCGTCCTGACCGGTGCCGGGCTGCCCCCGGGGATGGCCGCCGTCGTCGCCGACGCGGATGCCGGCCTGGCCCGCGGGGAACTGTTCACCACCAGCGACGACCTCGTAAAGCTCATCGGCCGGCCGGCGACCACGGCGCGCGAAGCCGTCCGCGACGCCGCCGCGGCGATCGAGGCCGCAGCGGCGATCGAGGAGTCACGGTGAGCCCCGTGAACCCTTCCGGACCGGGCCCCGTGAACCCTTCCGGACCGGGCCCCGTGTGCCCTTCCGGACCCGGCGTCGACACCCACGAGATGGTGCTGATCCACCGCGTCATCCGCCGCGAGTTCGGCCGGCTCCCCCAACTGCTGCGCTCCGCGGCACATGACCGTGCACGGTCCAAGGTCATCGGCGCACACGCCCGGGAGATGCTGGACTTCCTCCACACGCACCACACCGGCGAGGACGAGCTGCTCTTTCCCCTGCTGCGCGAGCGAGCCACCCTCGACCCGGAGCTGATGGACCGGATGGACGCGCAGCACGCCCAGGTCGACGACGCCGTGACGGGTGTCGGTGCCGAGCTGCCGGCATGGACAGCGAGCGCGGACGCCGCCGCCGGCGAGCGGATGGCCGCTCTCATCGAGGCCATGATGCCGACACTGACCGACCACCTGGCCGAGGAGGAACAGACGATCCTCCCCATCGTCTCCACCACACTGACGCAAAGCGAATGGGACGCACTCGGCAAACACGGCATGAGCGCGATCCCGCTCACCCGACGGCTGGTCTTCCTCGGCCACATCACCGAGGAAACCGACGACGCCGAACGGCGGAAATTCCTACAGGTCGTACCGGCCCCGGCCCGGCTGGCCTACAAACTGATCGGCCACCGCCAGTTCACCCGCGAAACCACCGCGATCCGCCGCTGACCCCCGCACCAATCGCTACTCCCGCTACTCCCACTCGATGGTGCCCGGCGGCTTCGACGTCACGTCGAGGACCACTCGGTTGACGTCGGCGACCTCGTTCGTGATCCGCGTCGAGATCTTCGCGAGGACCTCGTACGGCAGGCGCGACCAGTCGGCGGTCATCGCGTCCTCGGAGGACACCGGCCGCAGCACGATCGGGTGGCCGTACGTGCGGCCGTCGCCCTGGACCCCGACGGAGCGGACGTCGGCGAGCAGCACGACCGGGCACTGCCAGATGTCGCGGTCGAGACCGGCGGCCGTCAGCTCCTCGCGGGCGATGGCGTCGGCGTCGCGGAGCAGGTCGAGCCGCTCCTTGTTGACCTCGCCGACGATCCGGATACCGAGCCCGGGGCCGGGGAACGGCTGCCGCTGGACGATCTCCTCCGGCAGGCCGAGCTCCTGGCCGACCATCCGGACCTCGTCCTTGAAGAGCTGGCGCAGCGGTTCGACCAGCTGGAACTCAAGGTCCTCGGGGAGCCCGCCGACGTTGTGGTGCGACTTGATGTTGGCGGTGCCCGTGCCGCCACCGGACTCGACCACGTCCGGGTAGAGCGTGCCCTGGACCAGGAAGGCCACCTCCGGGCCCTCGTCCGCGATGATCTCCGCCTGGGCCTGCTCGAAGACCCGGATGAACTCGCGGCCGATGATCTTCCGCTTCTCCTCGGGGTCCGAGACGCCCTTGAGAGCCGTGAGGAAGCGCTCCTCGGCGTCCACGACCTTCAGCTGGACGCCGGTCGCCGCCACGAAGTCCTTCTCGACCTGCTCGGTCTCGCCCTTGCGCATCAGGCCGTGGTCGACGTACACGCAGGTCAGCTGCGTGCCGATGGCCTTCTGCACGAGGGCCGCGGCGACCGCGGAGTCCACGCCGCCGGAGAGGCCGCAGATGGCGCGCTTGTCGCCGACCTGCTCGCGGATCAGCGCCACCTGCTCCTCGATGACGTTGCCGGTGGTCCAGGACGGGGACAGGCCCGCGCCGCGGTAGAGGAAGTGTTCGAGCACCTGCTGGCCGTGCGTGGTGTGCATGACCTCGGGGTGGTGCTGGACCCCGTACAGCTTCTTCTCGTCGTTCTCGAAGGCCGCGACCGGGACGACGTCCGTGGAGGCCGTCACCGAGAAGCCCTCGGGGGCCGCGCTGCACGCGTCGCCGTGCGACATCCAGACGGACTGCTCGGCCGGGGTGCCCTCGAACAGGGTCGAGCCTGTCTTGGAGACGTGCAGCGGCGTACGGCCGTACTCGCGGGCGCCCGTGTTGTCGACCGTGCCGCCGAGGGTGGTCGCCATCAGCTGGAAGCCGTAGCACATGCCGAAGACCGGGACGTCGGCCTCGAAGAGCGCGCGGTCCAGGCGCGGGGCGCCTTCCGCGTACACCGACGAGGGGCCGCCGGAGAGGATGATCGCCGCCGGGTTCTTGGCGAGCATCTCGTCGACCGGCATGGTGCTCGGCACGATCTCGCTGTACACCCGGGCCTCACGGACTCGGCGGGCGATGAGCTGGGCGTACTGCGCGCCGAAGTCGACGACCAGGACGGTGTCGGGGGTGGCGGCGGGGGACGCTTCTGGCACGGTTTGCCTTCCGGCGGGTCTGTGGGGCTGTGGTTCCGAGTCTAACGGGGGTCGTGAGTGCGGCGCTCACGGCGGGGATTCTCGCCCCCGCCGCCCCTGCCCTTCCCGTCCGTTTCTGGGGGCTGCGCCCCCAGACCCCCGCATCGCGCTGAACACGCTCGTCCTCAAACTCCCCCAGCTACCGCTGGGAGGTGCCCCCAGACGGGCTGAAAGAACCGGCTTGGCCGGGGGCGGCCTCGCGGGCATACTGCTTTCATGCTCACGCACCAGACCTTCGTCTTTATCTATGGCAACCGGCCCGCCGGCTGCCATGGTCGTGCTGCTTGAGCAACTGACAAGCGACTTCCCAGGCGCCCCGGGCCGACAAGGCCCGGGGCGCCTGCGTTTTCCGGACCTTGTCGCTCCGGGGCACCTCATCCGAAGAGGAGCCCACGAGATGAGCACAGCCACCCCGGGTCCGGCCCCCACCGCGGACAAGACCGGCGCCCGTACCGAAGAGGCCGCCGGCGTGATCACCGGCGCCCGAGAACGCATCGACGCCCTCGACGACCGCATCATCGGTCTGGTCCAGGAACGCATGGCCGTCTCGGCCGTCGTCCAGGAGGCCCGGATCACCTCCGGCGGGCGCCGCGTGAACCTGTCGCGCGAGATGGAGGTGCTCGGCCACTACCGGGAAGCCCTGGGCAAGCCCGGCACCTCGCTCGCGATGACGTTGCTGGAGCTGTGCCGGGGCCGCATCTGAGTGCGCGCGCCCATGACATCCGCCTACGGGCAGCCACGTACGACGTCCGCGCAGGCCATTCCCGTACGCCATCCCCGTACGACGGATGTCCGGTGCACTCACGTACGCACTCCCTCTCACCCGTACGGCACGTGACTGCCCCGCCGCGGGCTTCGTTGTCCCGATGTCCGTGTCAGCCAGGGGCGGGCCCGAAGAAAACCACGCGTGGCTCCGCTGGAACGGGAGGCGTACGCATGTGCGCCGTGGGACCTCGTTCCGGAGAAGTGACCGGACGGCAGGGGACAGCGGCCCGGTCATCCCAGAAGGTCGGCTCCGGGGACGCTCGGAGCCGACCGCCGGAATCTGTGCAAGGGCGGTCGAAACGGTTGCGAAGGCCGCGGCCCATCGAGCACGATGCCTAGAACAACCCCCAAAACCAAGCAGACATCCGTATTGCACCGCCCTACCGCCATTGGTCGATACCACGCGCACTCCCCGAGTGCGCCGGAGTGCAGACCGGCGGACAAGCCAACAAGCGGCGCTACCCCCCGGCGCCGCTTCCCAAGGCACCGGCGCTGCCCTGACGTCGGTGCTGACCCCGAAGGGCCCCGCGGATCGTCCCGCGGGGCCCTTCGCTTTCCCGTCTCTCTGTCACCTGCCTCTGCCCCGTGTCTCAGCCGGTCGTCTTCGTCAGCTTGGCGAGTTGCGCCTCGACCAGCTTGGCCGGGACCTCGATCTTGTCCGCGTCCAGCAGGTTCATCGAGCTGAAGGCCACCAGCGTCGTACCGTCGCGGACGACCGTGTACGCGACAGGCACCTGCGCTCCCTCGATGGAGGCGACCATCCGGTACGCGACGGACTCGTTACCCAGCTCTGGGTCGGCCAGCGCCTTCACGCCCTTGTAGTCGTAGCCGGCGTGCCGGTAGCCGGTGCAGTTCTTCGTCGCCGAACGCAGGCCGTCGATCACCTCGTCGGCCTTGCCCGACTCGTACGAGAGAAGCGCGAACGTGTGTACCGAGGCGTCCGTCTCGTCCTTCGCAGCGACACCGCGGCTGACTCCGTCCTCCGAGGCCGGGTCGGTGGCGAACAGGAACATGTCGGCGACCGGCTGGCACTTCGACGGCGCCGCCGGAACGGACCGGCCCAGGAGGTCCGCGCCATCCGACTCCTTGACCTCGAAGCCCTTCACATCAGCCGTCACGAGCGCGGCCTTCTTCAACTGCGCCTTGGTCAGGGGCCGCTCGTCCGCCTTCTGCGCGTCCGACGTGCCGCCGCCCTGTGAGCCCTGGCTGTCCTCGTTCTCCTGACCGTCATGACTGTCCTGGCCGTCCTGGCCGTCCTGCGTAGGGGTCTTCTCTTTCGGACCGGCGGTCGTCTGTTCGCTCGCCGTCGGGCGCGACGACTTTCCGCCCTGGTCGGCGCCGCCTCCGCCGCACGCCGCCGCGCAGGCGAGGGCGGCCACGGCCGATACGGCCACCACGGGCCGGGCGATCCCCGTCCCCGTCCTCGCCCTCGCCCTCGTCCTCGTCCTCGTCCTCGTCGCCATCTTCGGGATCCTTGGCGTCATGTCCGGGACACCGTCCCGCACTGCTGGCTCTCGGAGTCGTCACCGATGTCCCGGCTCCGGTCGTACGGGTCGACCGTGGGCCCGCTCGGCGGCGCGCCCGTCGGATCGGCCGAGGACAGCCGCGGGTGCAGGAAGCCGTCGTAGACCTCGCAGGCGGAGTTGGCGACGTCGTCGTCGTAGCGGATGATCGCCAGCCTGCCCGGCGTGACCCGGACCTTCGCCGGATCGGCCATCTGCAGGTCGATGACGCGGCGGACGATGGTGCGGGCCACCTCGGTGGAGTCCGGGTCGGCCGGGGCCAGCGCGTAGACGAAGGTGTAGTCGACGTGGATGTCCACCGCGCCGTCCGCACCCGCCTCGAACGTCGTACGGCCACGGGTCTTGACCACGTCACCGACGAGCCGCACCTCCTTCGCGTCGAAGCGGCTGAAGAGGCGCAGTGGATCGTCGTCCTTGCCGGGCTTGCGCAGCCGGGACCGCAGGTCGTCGACCAGCTCGGGCTGTTTGGGGTCGAGCACCTTGTCGAGCACGGTCTCGGGGGTGGCGCCGAGCAGCGTCCCGCGGTCGAGATTCGCGTCTACGAGCAGGGCTCTGGTCTGCTCCAGGGCCTGGGCGACCTGGGCCTTGGAGAACGCGCCGACGGCCTTCGCCTCCGGCAGTACGATCCCGGCGGCGCCGTCGGCGTACCGCGCGGCCGGGGAGCCGGCGAAGGGCTCGTCCAGGGTGGGGGTTCCGGGCGCGGAACCCGGGGCCGCGGTCTCGGGCACCGTCTCGGCGGGGAGTGGGCGCGTGCCCGTGCCGACGCCGGTGCCCGTGCTCGTACCCGTGCCCGAGTCCGTGCCGAACAGGTCGCCCGGCAGCAGGGACGGTTTCATCGCGACCACGGCCACCGCGAGCGCGAGCGGGATGCCGATGATCGTCCACATCTTGCGGCGCCGGGCCTGCCGCCCGCTCGCCCCCTGTCCGACGGGATCCGTGCGCCAGCCCTGGGGCAGTTCGCCGCGGGCCTCCTGTTGCCGCAGCCGCTCGGTCACCATGCGGGCGCGCGCGGACGGTTCCTTGGGCGCCTCCGAGGTCCGGATGTCCCGCTCGCTGTCCTGGACGAAGCGTTCCCACACGTCGTCCGGTATGGACTCTCCCGGCTCCCTCGACTCCGCTGCCCCCCTCGACTCCCCTGGCTCGCTGGGCTCCTCGGGTGACTTTTCGGACGACTTCTCGGTCACGGCCCTCGCGCCTCTCCCCCATCGCCGGCCCGACGGCCGACTCGCTGTTCGACGTATTGATCAACTTACTGATCGACGTGCTCGACAGCCGACCGACGGTCAGTTCTAGGGTGTCGGCACGGGAGTTCACAAGTCGACCCCGCATGTGACCCAGGCCACATAAAAATTCTGTGAGTTTCAGGACAACCCTTCACAGGGGTCACAGGTCTCACTTTCGGAACCAACGGCCGTACCCGCGCCCGCCACGCGGAGGCCTCCCGAATCTCGTGCCGTTACGTTGCGGCACACCGGACTTTCCGAGGTCTTCATGAAGCTTCGTCGTGTCATGGCCGCTGCGGCCGTGACGGCTGTCATCGCCCCGCTCACCCTGCTGTCGGCTCCGGCCGCGTTCGCGACAGGGACCGAGCCCACCGGGTCCGAGTCCACGTCGCCGACCCCGGACCCGTCCACCACCGAGACCACGTCGCCGTCCGCCACGCCGCCCTCGACGACGCCTCCGGGCAGTGAGATCCCCTCGGCCACGCCGGACCCGAGCACCAGTGTCACCACGACGCCGCCCTCCGGGTCGCCGTCCGCGTCGGCCGATCCGAGCGAGGAGCCGACCGACCCGGAAGAGGACGCTCCGTACTGCGAGGACCTCGACGAGAACTACGGCGACGCCAAGGTCTCCGCGGACATCAAGGGTCTGCCCGGCAAGATCGTCGCGGGCGACGGCGCCCACCCCTTCGAACTCGTCGTCACCAACGAGTCGAAGGAAGAGCTCAAGGGTGTGGCCTTCTACGCCGAGATCGAGAACTACGAGCTCGACGAGTCGAAGTTCCTGAGCAAGTACGTCACGCTGGAGTTCAAGAACGACGAGTCCGGCAAGTGGGAGCGGATCGGCGACGAGAACTGGGCCGGTGACTACTTCTTCTACGTCGAGGCGCTCAAGGCCAAGGCGAGCCAGACGGTCGACCTGCGCTTCAGCGTCGACAAGGGTGCCCCGGCCGGCGACTCGTACTCCTTCGGCTCCGGTGCCTACGTCGACAACATCGACGGCCAGGACTGCATCGCCGAGGGCTGGGCGCAGTACGACTTCGAGGTCCTGAAGGCCGGCTCGACCAACCCGAAGCCGGGTACCGCCACGCCGAACGACAACGGCGACAGCAAGGACCCGGTGAAGAAGCCGCAGGGCAACGTCTCCGACCTGCCGACCGGCAACCTCGCCGAGACCGGGTCCAACTCCGCACTGCCGACCATCGGTCTGGTGGGCGGGGCCGCGCTGGTCGCCGGTGCGGGTGCGGTGTTCATCGCTCGTCGTCGTAAGGCCGGCAGCGACGCGTAACGCTCCGCTTGGCCCGCAGTGACGACTGCGGGTCGGTGGGGGCTTGGCGCGCAGTTCCCCGCGCCCTTTGACGGGGCGCCTGGGCTGCTCAAGACGCGTAAGGCGTAACCCGCTTCACGCACAAGAAGACGAAGGACCTGCGCTCGGAGGGGGGCGCAGGTCCTTCGTCTTTTTTGGGCCCGATGGGCCCGATGGGACCGGATGGGGGCGTGCGGTTACTTTTTCGGGGGCATGGTCGGCATGCCCAGGAACGGCAGTTTCAGGGCGCCGAAGGCGTCCGCCGGGACCGCGGGCTTCAGCGGCTCGACCGGCTTCAGGCGCTCGTACGCGGCGCCGGGTGCCGGACGCGGGTCCGCCTCCCCCTTGTTGGGCCAGTACGACATCGCGCGCTCGGCCTGCGCGGTGATGGTCAGCGACGGGTTCACGCCCAGGTTCGCCGAGATCGCGGCGCCGTCGACGACCGAGATGCCCGGGTGTCCGTGCAGCCGGTGGTAGGGGTCGATGACACCCTCGTCCGCCGTCGCGCCGATCGGGCAGCCGCCCAGGAAGTGGGCGGTCAGCGGCGTGCCCATCAGCTCACCGACGTTCGAACCCGCGAAGCCGTTGATCTCGGCGGCGATCGCGGAGGCGCCCTCCGAAGCCGCCCTGATCTGCTTCGGGTTGGGGGCACCATGGCCCTGGCGTGCCGTCAGCAAACCCTTGCCCGCCCCCTTCGGCTTCAGGTACGTCGTCAGGGAGTTGTCGAGGGACTGCATCACCAGGCCGATGATGGTCCGCTCCGACCAGCGGCGGTTGGAGAGCGAACGGGCCACGAGGGTGGGGTGTTTCACCGCGTTGACCAGCCAGCCGAGCACCCGCGACGAGCCCTCCGAGTAGGGGACCTGGAGGATCGACAGGCTGCCCATCGAGTTCGAGCCCTTCCCGTAGCGGACGGGCTCGATGTGGGTGTTGGCGTCCGGGTGGATCGAGGACGTGATCGCCACCCCGCGGGTGAAGTCGGCCTTCGCCTCGCCGGTGGCCTTGCGGTAGCGGCGGTCGGTCGTCTGCGCGCCGACCAGCGCCTCGGAGTTCGTACGGGTCAGCTCACCCAGCCTGCCCGACAGGTGCGGGAGCTGACCGCCCGCCTTCATCCGGTGCAGCAGGGTCTGCGTGCCGTACGTACCGGCCGCGAGGACCACCCGGCGGGCCTTGAGGACGCGCCCCTCGCCCTTGCGCATGCGGTCCGTCGGCAGCGTCGAGACGGCGTACCCGCCCTGCGAGTCCTCCGTGACGGAGACGACGGTCGTCAGCGGGTGGACGACCGCGCCGGCCTTCTCGGCGAGGTACAGATAGTTCTCGTTGAGGGTGTTCTTCGCGCCGTGCCGGCAGCCCGTCATGCACTCGCCGCACTCGGCGCACGCGCTGCGGGCCGGTCCCGCGCCGCCGAAGTACGGGTCGTCGACCTGCTGTCCCGGCTGCGCCTTCACGGTCCCGTCGGCGTCCTCGCCGTCACCGAAGAAGACACCGACCGGCGCCAGGTGGAAGGTGTCGCCCACGCCCATCCGCCCGGCGGCCGCCTTGAGATGGACGTCCGACGGGGTCATGGTCGGGTTCAGCCGTACGCCGAGCATGCGCTGCGCCTGGTCGTAGTACGGCTTCAGCTCCTCCTGCCAGTCGGTGATGTCCTTCCACTGCGGGTCCTCGAAGAACGGCTTCGGCGGTACGTAGAGGGTGTTGGCGTAGTTGAGGGAGCCGCCGCCGACGCCTGCGCCCGCGAGCACCATGACGTTGCCGAGGAGGTGGATGCGCTGGATGCCGTACATGCCGAGTTTCGGCGCCCAGAGGTAGTTCTTGAGGTCCCAGGAGTTCTTGGGGAGCGTGCCTCTGTCGAAGCGGCGGCCTGCTTCCAGGACGCCGACGTGGTAGCCCTTCTCCGTGAGGCGCAGGGCGGTGACGGATCCGCCGAAGCCGGAGCCGACGACGATGACGTCGTAGTCGTAAGCGTCCTTGGGCACGTGCCTTCTCCCCTTTGAGTGTGCAGTGCGGGTGCTCTGTGGCTGGTCGCGCGGTTCCCCGCGCCCCTTACGGGGCCCGAGCCCCTGACGGGGGCGCCTACCTGAACCTGAACGCCTTCATCAGGCGCAGGCTGCGGCTCATGAAAGCGGCGTACTTCTCGTCGTCCATGCCGAGTGACGGGGCCATCGGCAGCAGGCGCTGCTGGGCGACCGTCTGGGCCTCCGTGTACTTGAGGATGCCCTCGGAGCCGTGGCGGCGGCCGAGGCCGGAGTCCTTCATGCCACCCATCGGCGACTGGACGCTGCCGTACGCGGGCCCGTAGCCCTCGTTGATGTTGACCGTGCCGGTCCGCAGCCGGGCCGCGACCTTCGCGCCGCGACGGCCGTCCTTCGTCCAGACCGACGAGTTGAGGCCGTACGCCGTGGCGTTGGCGGCCTCGATCACCTCGTCCTCGTCCGCGAAGCGGTAGACGGACACGACCGGGCCGAAGGTCTCCTCGCCGCAGACCGCCATCGGCGCCTCGACGCCGTCGAGGATGGTCGGCTCGAAGAAGTACGGGCCGATGTCGGGGCGCGCGACCCCGCCCGCGACGACCGTCGCCCCCTTGGCGACGGCCTCCTCCACGTGCCGGGTCACGGTCTCCAGCTGGCGTTCGCCGACCAGCGAGCCCATCTCGGCCCCGTACGCGAGGGACGTGCCGAGCCGCATGGCCCGGGTCCTCGCCGCGAACCGCTCCAGGAACGTGTCCGCGATCGACTCATGGACGTACAGCCGTTCGATGGAGATGCACAGCTGGCCGGCCGACGAGAAGCAGGCGCGGATCGCGCCGGCCGCGGCCCTTTCGACGTCGGCGTCCGCCAGGACCAGCATGGCGTTCTTGCCGCCGAGTTCGAGGGACACGCCGACCAGCCGGGCCGCCGCGCTCCGGGCGACCTCGCGGCCCGTACGGGTGGAGCCGGTGAAGGAGACGTAGTCGGCGTGCTTGACGACCTCCGGGCCGACGACGGGGCCCTCGCCGAGGACGACCTGGAAGACATCGGCCGGAAGACCCGCCTCGATCAGCAGGTCACGGGCCCACAGGGCGGTGAGGCAGGTCTCGGTGTCGGGCTTCATCACGACGGCGTTGCCCGCGACGAAGGCGGGCAGCGCGTCGCCGACGGAGAGTTCCAGCGGGTAGTTCCAGGGGGCGATCTGGCCGACGACGCCTCGCGGGTGGCGCAGCTCGGTGACCTTGGTGAGGGTCGGCATGGCGCCCGCGTGCCGCCTGGGGCGCAGGTAGAAGGGGGCCCTGCGGCCGTAGTGGCGGGCCGCGACGGCGACCGCCTGGACCTCCTCGTGGGCGTGCAGGCGGGCCTTGCCGGTCTCCAGCTGGATCAGGTCGAGCACCTCGGCCTGGCGGGCGAGCACCAGGTCGTGGAAGCGCAGGAGGACGGCCGCGCGCTGCCTGACGGGGGTCTGCGCCCAGAGGGACTGGGCCGCGCGGGCCCGCTCGTAGGCCAGCTCCACGTCCTGCGGGGTGGACTCGGGCAGGTCGGCCAGCTTCTCGCCGGTGAACGGCGTGTGGTTGGCGGTGCGGCCCGAGCCGACCACGCCCCGCGTGAGCTGGGCTATCAGCTCCGGCGTGACCACGTCGGCAGCTGTACGGGCGCCTTCGGGCGCGGGCGCGAGGGGGTTGGTGCCGGTCTTCGCCGGAGCCTGCGCCGGGTCGTCCTGCGCCGGGTCCTGTGCCGCGTCCTGCGCCGAGTCCTGTGCTGGGGCCTGTCCTGGGGCCTGTCCTGGGGCCTGCGAGTCCGTCATGAGGCGCAGGGTATGCCCGCCCGCGCTCTTTGGGTACCCGTCGGTAACAGGGTTTCACCGACTGCACACACGACGCCAGTGATCACTGGCAACGAATGCCCTGATCAGGGCGTCGCCGCAGTCACGACCGTGGATATGAGCGTGGTCACGGGTCGATCTCAAGGCCCTCTCGTGCGCCCTTGAACACCGCCGTGCCGCGTTTCTCGTCCGCCGTCCCCTTGGGCATGTCCACGCGCAGCTCGTACATACGGCTGTCGCGGGTGAGGATCACCAGCTCCATGACGCGGGTCAGGGTGCCCTCGGTGTCGTAGGTGGTGTCGGCGAGTGTGGCCTCGTACCCGTCGAAGGTCGTCGGCGTGTACAGGCTTTTCGAGTCCCCGTAGCCCGCCCAGGTGTCGCCCTGCTCCTTCGCCCGGACCATCGACGAGCTCGGTGCCTCGTCCCACTGCGTGAGCCGGACCTGGATGACCTCGTCGTTGTCGAAGATCGCCATCCGCGGCTGGTCGTCGGCGTCGCCCTGCTCGTGGAAGCGCACGTACTGCTTGGGGAGGTGCAGGACGGCGCGCATCTCCTTCTCCGGGCGGGCGGTCCACACCCCGGTGCCCGAGGGTGCCTTCGGGCCCGGGGTGGTGGTCGCCGGCGAGCTCTTCGAACTCCCCGATGCCGCCCCGCCCCCCGCCGTTCCGCCGGCGGCGTCGCTGTCGACGTCGGTGAGCGAGGTGCCCAGCCAGACGCCGCCCGCTATGAGCAGGGCGCCGGCGACGGTGCCGGCGACAAGGCGGGGAGTGCGGCGCCTGCGCTTCGGGGGTACGGCATCGGGGTGGGCGCTATTGTCGGCTTCGGGCGCGGAGACGGGGCCGGAAGCGGGGCCGACCACGACGGGTTCGTCCGGGCGCCGCCCGAACCGTACCGTTCCGGAGTCGTCGGCGAACTCCCGTAAGTGCGAGGCGTCCTGCGGTGCCGTCAGGTCGCCCCTCGGGACCGGCCAGCCCTCCGCCACCGCCTCCAGCGCGGCAGCGACCTCGTCGGCGTCCGGCCGCTGGTCCGGGTCCTTCGTCAGGAGCCGGACGATCAGCGGCCCGAGCGGTCCCGCGTGCTGGGGCTCCGGCGGCTCGGCGGACAGGATCGCGGCGAGGGTGGACTCCAGCGTCGTACGCCGGAACGGGGACCAGCCCTCGACGGCCGCGTACAGGCAGACGCCCAGGGACCACATGTCCGCGGCCGGGCCCGCGCCCCGCCCCGACATCCGCTCCGGTGCGATGAACTCCAGGGAGCCGACGAACTCCCCGCTCATGGTGAGGGATTCCTCGCCCTGGATGTGCGCGATGCCGAAGTCGGTGAGCACGACGCGGCCGTGCTGTCCGAGCAGGACGTTCGCGGGCTTCACGTCGCGGTGCACGATGCCCTTGGCGTGCGCGGCCTTCAGGGCGCCCACCACGGCCAGTCCGATCCGCGCCGACTCGGTGGGCGGGAGCGCGCCGCGCTGCAGCACCTCGTGGAGCGACTCGCCACGGATCAACTCCATGACGATCCACGGCAGTCCGTCCTCCACGACCACGTCGTGGATCGCGACGGCGCCGGGGTGGTCGACGCGCGCGGCGGCCCGCGCCTCTCGCTGCAGCCGGTGGTACGCGCGCTGGTGGGCCGCGTCCCGCGGATCGCCGGGCAGCCGGGGCTCCTTGACCGCGACGTCCCGCTCCACGAGTTCGTCCGTGGCCTTCCACACGGTGCCCATGCCGCCCGAACCGATGCGCTCGGTCAGCCGGTAGCGGCCACCGATCAGGCGCCCCCCGTCTTCGCTCAAAGTTCCTCCCTGGGCAGGGCCCGGTGGTGAAGTGCCGTACGTCCCACCGCCGCCGCGAGCTTGCGCAGCCGGCGCCAGTCCATGGGCGGCTTGGTCTCCGGAACGCCCGGCCGGTTCCCGGGGACGCGCACGCGCAGGGCGCCGGGCTCGATCCGGCACCGTACGGGAGTGGGAAGGACGAGCGCCTCGCCGTCCACGCCGACCTCTATCTCGGGGCGGTCGGCGTCCACGACCACCTCGCGGGCGGTCAGCACCGTGAGCCCGGTGGAGTGCGGGCCGAGGAGCAGCCCGGCGGCCTCGGCCGCGCTGCCGACCCTGATGCCGAGGACGCCCAGCACACCGGACTCCAGCCGCTCGCGGTAGCCGAGCCCCGCCGGATCGTCCATGCGGTAGGGGTTGTTGCTCACCAGCAGGGCCTGAGGCGCGTCGATGACGGCCGCTTCGGCGCCGCCCTTCTCACCCACCTGGGCGGTCAGCCGCGGCCCCCGCTGGTGCGTGAGCAGTTCCGGCAGCAGCTCCAGCGTCGTACGGACCTTGTCGTCCCGGTACGCGGGGCTCTGCACGACCACCGCGTACGCCCCGAACGAGGCGTTGTTGACGAATGGATGGGTGTCGGCGAAACCGAGGTCTATGCGCAGTTCGACCCCGGCGTCGGTGAGCGCGTCCAGGCTCGCCGCCGGGTCGTCGCGGTCGAGCCCGAGGTCCATGGCGAAGTGGTTGCGGGTCCCGGCGCAGACGACGAGGAACGGTATGTCGTGCTGGGCGGCGACCGCGGCGACGAGGGCCTGCGTACCGTCGCCGCCCGCGACACCGAGCAGGTCGGCGCCGTCCGCGACGGCCTTCTGGGCGAGTTCGGTCACGTCCTCGTGCCGCTCGGGGTCGAGGAGGTGCACCCGCGCCCCGAGCCGCTCGGCCTTCTCCCGCAGCCCGAACCGCTCGACCTTCCCGCCCCCGGACCGCGGGTTCATGATGAGGAAGGGCTTGGCGGGAGCGGGAGTCCGGTGCTCAGGCACGCTCACCACGTGCGACTTGGTGCTGCTGAGCGCGTACTTCCCGGCCCAGACTGCGAAACCCCACAGGACCAGGGACACCACGACGACCCACAGCAGGTTCTCGGCGGCGAAGAACCAGAGGACGGCGGCGGGCGTCGCGAGGGCCAGTGCCCCGGCCGCGCCCCGGGCCGCCCCGCGCAGGGTCAGCACCCACCACAGCGCGGCCACGGTCAGCGCCGTGCCGAACACCCCCACGGGGACGAGCAGCACGCTCTCCACCCTCGTGGTCACGGTCAGCATCAGCACCGCGCCACCGGCGGCCCCCAGCGCGCCGCGCGCCGCCCACCGCTGCCGGGCATGCGCCCGGCCGCCAAGTTCCAGGCCCACGCCTGCCGCCTCTCTCCAAGTCCAGAGGCAGCAGTATGCCTCTCCCCAGGCCGAGTTGACGTTTCACGTCTGCACCGGGCTACGGGACCACGGGACTACGGAACTGACCCGGCCCGGGCCCCAGTTCCCGCCTGCCCGCCTGTCCGCCTGTCCGCCGGCCCGCCGGTTCACAGCCTGTCGATGTCCAGGTTCGCGATGGCCGTCTTCGCGACCTCACGCCCGCGCTCGGTGAAGTCGCCCTTGCCCGGGTAACCGATCATGAGCCTGTACATGTCGCCGGACTTCGTCTTGTAGTAGAGGACCTGGATCTCGCGCGGACGCGGATTCTGGGTGTCCGTGCTCGTATAGACGACGGTGTTGCGGGCGGCCTTGCGGTCCTTGTACGTCGTCTCGACGGCATCGCTCCTCGGCGCGGGCTCCGAGTCCATGTCCAGGCCGTAGGCGCCGCTCTCGCGGTACGTGGCGTCGTCGTCGTACATCTCGGCCGCCGCCGTCCCGGCGATCTCGCCCGCGGTGTCCTCGGTCTTCTTCGCCAGCGACAGGGTGATCCAGAGGCTGCCGCTCAAGTCGGTCCACTGGGCCCAGTGGTCGCCCTTGGGCGCGTCGGGCTTGGGCCCCGTCCTCTGGTAGCCGGCCGGTACCGCGACCGTCGCGCCCAGCGGCTTCACGTCCGCCTTCTTCCAGTTGTCCGGCAGCGGCCCCGCGAACGGGTCCGCGACCACCAGGTATGCGGCCACCGCCGCCGCCGACGCGACGACCGCGGCGCCGACGCCGGCGCCGATCCAGCCCTTGCGGCCGACCCGGGACGACGTCCCGCCGGCTCCCGTCCCAGCGGCTCCCGTCCCAGCGGGTTCCACGACCTGGACGATCCGTGTGGGCTCCGGCTGGGGCGGGCGCGCGGTCTGTTCCAGGAGCGCGCGCACCCGCGCCGCGTCCGGGCGGCGGTTCGGGTCCTTGTCGAGGAGGCCGTTGATGGCCTCGGCGAGCGGTCCCGTGGCCGCGGTGGGCGGGGCCGGCGCGGCGTTGAGGACGGACTGGAGCGTCGCGGGCGTGTTGGTGCGGCGGAACGGCGAGACGCCCTCCGTGGCCGCGTACAGGACCACGCCGAGCGACCAGAGGTCGGAGGCCGGACCCGGGCGCTGCCCCAACACCCGTTCGGGCGCGATGAACTCGGGCGAGCCGACGAAGCCGCCCGTGTCGGTCAGGTTCGTCTCGCCCTCGATCTGGGCGATGCCGAAGTCGGTGAGGACCACCCGGTCGCCCGTGCCGAGCAGTACGTTGTCCGGCTTGACGTCGCGGTGCAGGATGCCCGCCGCGTGCGCGGCCTCCAGCGCGCCGAGCACCTCCAGGCCGATTCTCGCCGCTTCCCGTGCCCCGAGGGTGCCCTCCTGCAGCGCGCCGCCGAGCGAACGGCCCCGGACCAGTTCCATCACGATCCACGGCTGGCCGTCCACGACGGCGACATCATGGACGTTCACGACCGCCGGGTGGTCGAGCCGGGCCGCGGCGCGCGCCTCGCGGCGCATCCGCTCGAAAACATTGGCTCGTTCACGTTCGGGAAGGTGGTCGGGGACACGCGGTTCCTTGACCGCGACCTCCCGGTCCACCGTCTCGTCCTTGGCCCGCCACACGGTGCCCATGCCGCCGTGCCCGAGCTTGTCGAGCAGCCTGTACCGGCCTGCGATGAGCCGCCCGACACCGGGGTCCTGCGGCGCCTGCTGGGCCTGCTGCTCGGGTACGACTTGGGTGGGCGTGGCGTACGGGTTCCCTGGGTGCGGTACGGCGGCCGGTTGGCGCGGCGGTTGCAGACCGAAACTCGTTGGCTCGTCGGATCCGTAAGGGGCTCCCCCGTTGCTGCTCATGGGTCCATCCTTATCGCGACAAGTGCTTGCGCTCCACCCTCGGCGCTTTCCGGTCACAGACCCGTGACGCGCGGTGCTCCTTATGCGCCTTTTACGGCGTCCTGCGCTGTTCTACGGCCCGCCTGCGGCCCTCCTGCGGCCTTCCTGCGGCCTTGCCGCGGCGTCTTACGATCCGGTACGGGCGAACGTGTCGACCGCGACGTCGAAGTACTCCCGTGCCTGCCGTGCCTGGCCGACCGGCGCCGACACCTGCACGTCGTTCATCCGGCCGCCCTCCTCCCAGCCCAGGACGTAGGTGTGCCGTGCGCCCTCCGCCTCGCTGAAGCCGTCCCAGGTGAACTCCCACAGCGCGGCGGTACGCCCGGCACGGGTGGTCTCCGTGACCCGGCCCCCGCGATATCCGGGGTTGGTCTCGGGCCCCTTGGCCGCGGCGCGTTTCAGCACCTTGAGCGGGCCGCCCGGTACCGGGTCGGACACCTTGACGCCGATACGGAAGGTCTTGCCGGCGGACACGTAGTAGATCCGCTCGTCCCGCGTCTCGCGGGTGAAGCCCACGGGGACGGCGAGCGAGAAGCCCGCCGCGTCCTGGACGAGGCGGTATCCCGTGGGCACGGTGCGACCGCCGGAGGCCGAGGGCCGGGAACCCGTGGCGGCCGTACCGGACGAGGACGCCGAACCCGTGGGCAGGGCCGGCCCGCTGCCGTCGTCGCCCATCAGCAGCGCCGCCGCGGACACGCCCGCCACGGCCATCGCCGCGACGAGGGCGGTCGCGATCAGCGCGTTGCGGATCGACGAGGGGACGCCCGAGGAGGCGGCGAAGGAGGGCCTCAGCGGGTGCGGTACGGCGGGCTCCACGGTCGTCGGCGGCGGGGTCGCGACTTCCCGGCCCGGCACGTCCCGCTCTTCCGGCGTGGCGCCGGGCGGCACGGGCGGCATGCGGCCCGTGTCCAGAAAGGCCCGCAGCAGCCACTCCGCCTCGATCGCGTCGAGCCGCCGCGCGGGATCGCGTTCGAGGAGGCCCCGTACGACGGGAAGCAGGGGCTCGACAGCGGCGGGCGGGTATATGTCCTCGTTCACCACGGCGTGCAGGGTGCCGCCCAACGAGTCGCGGCGGAACGGTGATTCACCGCTCAGAGCCGTACAGAGCAGCACACCGAGCGACCACAGGTCGGACTCGGGTCCGGTCCTGGCGCCCGACATCCGCTCGGGTGCGGTGTATTCGGGCGAGCCGACGAACGCCCCGCTCTCGGTGAGTGTCGACGCGCCCGAGACCTGCGCGACCCCGAAGTCGGTGAGGACGACGATGCCGTCCAGGTTGAGGAGCACGTTCGCGGGCTTCAGGTCGCGGTGCAGGACGCCGGCGTCGTGCGCCTTGCGCAGCGCGCCGAGGAGATCGACCCCTATGCGGGCCGCCTCGACGGCGTCGACGGGGCCGTACCGGGATATCCGCTCGGCGAGCGAGCCTCCTTCGAGCAGGTCCATGACGATGCAGGGGCGTTCGTCGTCCTCCACGACGTCGTGCACGACGATGATGTGCGGGTGCCGCAGTTGCGCGACCGCGCGTGCCTCACGCAGGGTGCGTTCGCGTTGCAGCCGGGACTCCGCTGCGGAGAGCGTGGTGTCCAGGGCGAGTTCCTTGACCGCGACCTGTCGGGCGAGCAGTTGGTCCGTGGCCCGCCATACGACGCCCATGCCGCCCCGGCCGATCTGGGCCTCCAGGCGGTAACGGCCCCCGATGACACGGGCGTTGTCCTCAGGTCTCTCCCCCTCGGTCCCCATGCGCCCCATCATGCCGCACCGGACGAAACCCCTCCGGGTCCGCGCACAGGCCTGGCCGACAAGTGCCGTACAGAGCCGCGCCCCGTAAGGAGGAGCGACCCCTAGCCTCTAGGGGGCGCGGGGAACTGCGCGCCCAGCCACAACGCACCGGCAGCGGACACGACACGGCGCCCCCGTCAGGCACGACGAGGCACGGCAGGCACGACGAGGCACCACGGACATGGTGGGGGCCGGCGTCACTACGAAGCCGGCGGCCGCCACCCACGCAAAATCGTGTCGAACCGCTCCCGCGCCGTGTCCCAGTCCGCCGCGGGCGAGGACATGTAGATCACGTACTCGACACCGTCACGGCCGAGATACGCCTGTTCGATGGCGCGGCGCGGGCCGGGGAACTCCGTGTCCTTGGACAGCGCGGTCCAGGTGAAGTCCCACAGCGCCCCCGGGCGGTCGCGGAAGGTGTTGGACTCCATGCTGACCTGCTGGTAGTCGACCAACCGCACCGAGACCTGCTGTTCCAGGTCCTCCAGGTGCCGGGACGGTTCGTCAAAGTCCGGCGAGTCGTCGACGGCGATGCGTACGAAGTGCTCGCCGTCGTCGGGCGTGTAGTCGACCTGGGTGCCTTCGACCTGCCGCTCCCAGCCCTTGGGCAGCACGAGGCTGAAGCCCTGGACATCGTCGACGCGCTCCCAGCCGTCGGGCACGTCACCGGTCCCGGCCCCGTCGGTCTGCTTCCCGTCGCCGTCGCCGTCCTCGGCCGAGGAGGACGGGTTCGAGGGAGACGGGTCCGAGGACGACGACGTGTCGGTGTCCCGCCATTCGTCCGAGAGCAGCATCGCCGCGACGCCACCGCCGCCGACGAGCGCGGCCGCCAGCACGACCGCGGCGACGGTGCGGAACCTGCGGCGGCCGGGCCGGGCGACCACCGCCGGCTGGTTCGCGGTGGCGACGGCCGGGTCGGGAACGGGCCGGCCGTGGCCGCCGTAGGTGTCGTGACCGACCGGCCTGCCATAAGGGTCCTGCGCGTACTGGTTGCCCTGGGAACCGGAAGCCCCGTACGGCGACCCCTGGGCGGCGACGTGGGTGGCGTCCTGGGAGCCGGGGGCGACGGCCTGCGCCGACCCGTACGTGCCCTGGGACCCCGACGACCCGTACGCGCTGCCCTGGGACCCCGAGTCATACGTTTCCGGGGGTGCCTGTGTTCCAGCCACATGTTGCGTCGGCACATAGGCCTGCGCCGAGTTCGGTGTGCGCCCCTCCGCGGCCTCGGCGAGCATCTGCTCGGCCTCGTCAGGACCTGGCCGCTCGGCGGGGTCCTTGCGCAGCAGGGCGGTGATGACGGACGTGAGCGCGCCCGCCTTCTGCGGGGTCTCGGGCTCCTCGGCGACCACGGCCTGCATGGTGGTCAGGGGTGTCGTCCGGCGGAACGGGGACAGTCCCTCGACCGCCGTGTAGAGCGTCGCGCCGAGTGCCCACAGGTCGGAGGAGGGACCGGGATCCTCGCCGCGAATGCGCTCGGGCGCCAGATAGTCGACCGATCCGACGATCTCGCCGGTACGCGTGATCGTCGTGTCCCCCTCGACCTGCGCGATCCCGAAGTCGGTGAGCAGCACCCGCCCGTCCTGGGAGAGCAGTACGTTGCCGGGCTTGACGTCGCGGTGCAGTACGCCGGCGGAGTGCGCGGCCCGCAGCGCACGCAGGACCCACAGCCCGACCCGAGCCGCCTCCCTGGGCTCGATACTGCCCGACTCCTTGACGGCGTCGGCCAGCGAGCCGCCCTCGACCAGCTCCATCACGATCCACGGCCGGCCGTCGTGCTCCAGCACGTCGTGCACGGTGACGACGGCCGAGTGGTTGATGCGCGCCGCCGCCCGTGCCTCGGCCCGGGTACGGGCGAGGAGGACGCCCCGCTCGCCTTCGGACACGTACAGTGCGGCCGTCAGCTCCTTGATGGCGACGGTGCGGTGCAGCACCTCGTCGTGTGCGCGCCACACCCGGCCCATACCGCCACTGCCGATGGATTCGGCGAGCCGGTAGCGCCCCGCCAGAAGCAGGCCCTGCATCTGATTCACGTTTCCCCGCAATGCTCTTGACAGGGTCAGACTAAGGACCGACACCCGCCCAGGGAACCGGCGGGGTACCACGGAGACAGCACTGTGACGGTTGCCTCGTCCGTGAACGAGCCGCCGCCGACCGATGACCAGGCACGGAGCACAAAACCGGGGTCACCACCCCGCCGGGAAACTGACCGAACCGATGTCACGGCCGCACAAAGGCCGCGACCGCGCAGTGTCATGACGCCACATCAACGGGTGATCTGGTACGTCATCAACCGGTGATCTGGTACGTCGACGACGCCTGCTCGTACAGCCGCGTCACTTCGTCGCGCTCGGCCTCCGGACCGCGCAACTGCACCACGTGGTACCGCCCGTCGGCGATGATCACGAGGTTCCGTACGTAGACCTCGCGCCCCGTGGAGTCCTGCCACGTGAACTGCCCCTCGGCCATGGCCCGTCCGCCCACGTCGATGCGCCGCATCCCGCTGGACGTCGCCCACGTCGAGTCGCGGAACGGCTGCAGCTCACGCTCGTCCTCGCGCTGGTAGGCCATCGGGTCGCTGCCGAACTCCTCGGTCGTGTCGCGCCCGGGAACGACCAGCAGCTCGAAGTCGCCGTGCGAGTAGACGACTTGGCCGCGGCCGTTCTTGCCGGTCCGCTCCCAGCCGTTGGCGACCGCGACACGGAACCCTTCGGAGTCCTTGCGCAGGGTGAAGCCCTGCGGAAGCTCGGGTCCTGTGGTCTGGGTCGTGGAACCGGACGAGCGCGTCGGGCTGCTGTCCTTGCCCGGCGTCTTGTCGTCCTTCGGATCGGCGCCCGCGTTCCCGTCCGGTCCCGCGCCGGTGTCCCCGGAGTGTCCGGGGGTGGGGCTGACGACGTCCCCCGCGGAACCGGTGCGCTCGTCACCGGAGCCGGTCCTGGGCATGAACGCCATGGCGTACGCGACGGCCGCGGCCATGACGAGCAGGATCAGCAGAAGCAGGGTGCGGCCGAGCCGGCGGGGCCTGGTCTCCTTGCCGCGCTTGCCCCGCTTGTGACGGCCGTGGGGGCTGGTGGCGGGCAGCCCGGCACGGCGTCTGCGCACGAGCTCGCCCCGACGGCGTACGACAGGCAGCCGGGCGGGGTCCACGGGCGGCGCCGCGACGACGTACGTACCCGCCTCCGGCTCGGGCGCCGACCGCACCAGAGAACGCAGCCAGCCCCGCAGCTCCTCGAAGTCCAGCCGCTCGGTGGGGTCCTGGCGCAGCAGCGACTCCACGACCGGCCTGAGCGGACCGCACTCCTCCGCGAACGCGGGCGGCTCGGCGCACACCAGCTGCACCAACTCGGCGGTGCTCTCCTCCGGATAGGGCGCATGGCCCTGAACGGCGCGGAAGAGCAGCGCGCCCAACGCCCACAGGTCGGTCGCGGGGCCGATGGGCGCGGCCAGCTGCCAGTTCTCGTGCACGGGCCCGGCCTGCTCGGGCGCCCAGCGCTCGGTGACGGGTCCCACGACGGCCATCCGCGCCTGCCGGGCCCGCTCCGCCGCCAGCGCGGTGGCCGGGCCGCGCCGGGCGGGGTCGGCGAGGGCACGGTCGACGGAGGAGCGCTCGGCGGATGTCTGGCCGGCAGCGGCACGGTCGGTGGACGCGAGCCCGGTAGAGGCAAGCTCGGTAGAGGCGAGTTCGGCGGAGACATGGCCGGCGGACGGTTCGTATCCGGCGCCGTGCTCGACGGCCTCCGTGGCCCAGCCACCGGTCGCGTCGCCGTTACCACTGGTGCGCCCGTCCGGCAGCGCGGGAGGGCGGCCCGCCCCAGGGTTTCCCACCGGGTTCCCCATCGGGCTTCCCACCGCGGGGGCACTGCCGCGGGGCGCCGCGCCGTGCCAGGCACCCGGCATCCCGCCCACCCCGTACGGGTCGGCGATCTGCCCCGGCGGCGCCGTATGCTCCACCCCTTGCCCGGCGCCGGGCCCGGAGACCGGCCCCGAGATCTGATCCGGGACGTGCCCCGGGACCTGATTCACGATCTGATGCGGGATCTGACCGGCCTCGGTGTCGCTCCCGGCGGACAGGGACCGCGGAGCGGGCAACGCCGTGTTCCGGCCGCCGCCCCGCTGCTCCTCCTGGACCCGGGCCGCCGCCCGCGCGCCCGCGCGATAGGCCGCGATGGCTCCGGCCCGCGCGGCCCGTACGTCCCCGCCCGCGTCCAGCGCCCGCTGCGCCATGTCCGAGGCCTGCGCCTGCGCCTGCGTGACGGGCAACGTGCTGCCGCCCCCGCGCACGGCCTCGACCGCGGCACGGCCACCCTCCGGCCCACGCGCTCCCGGCACCGCCTGTCCACCGGACCGCCCGGAGACACCGACGGCACCCGAGGCACCGGACTGACCGAGCTGCGCGGGCTCGCCACCGTGCCGACCGCCGGCCGCCGTACCTGTCGTACCCACCGAGCCCGCCCCTGCCGGACCGCCCGCCGTTCCGGGCCCGCCCGTTCCGGCTTCGCCTTCGGGGGCCGGTACCGGGTCGTACCCGCAGAGCGCCTCCTCCGCGGCTCCGGAGGCGAGGCCCGTGAGCATCACCCGTCCGTCGTCGCAGACGAGCACCGTGCGGGCGGTGATGTTCCGGTGCACCCATCCGTGCGCGTGCAGCACCCGCAGCGCGGTCAGCACGTCGGAGGCCACCTCGGCGGCCCGGTACGGGCTCAGCGGTCCCTCGGCGAGCAGCGCCGCGAGCTGCCGCGAGGGCACCAACTCGCTCACCACCCACAGCGACCCGCCCTCGGCGAACACGTCGAAGACCTGGTCGAGCCGGGGATGGTCAGGTATCTGCGCGGCGGCCTGGGCGGCCTCGATGGCCCGTCGCACGGCGGGCTCGGCGGGCTGCCGCGTGGTCCGCGCGGACGGTCGGCGCACACCGGCGTCCCGCGCCACGAACCCGTCGGGCAGCCCGTCCGTGTCGAGCACCTCCGCCTCGACGACCTCGGGCAACGGCACCTGACGGACCAGTACTTCCTGCCCGCTGTACGTGTCGAAGGCCCGGGTCTCGGCGAACTCGTACTCGTCCGTCGGCGGGAGCGGCAGGCGGTAACGGTCGGCGAGTACCCGTCCCGCATAGTCCTCCACGATGCCTCCCCCGGCCGCCCGGTTGGTCAATTCCGTTCGCCACGCGTCCCGTTGTGGGCTCGGTTGTGGCTGCATACGGTCCGCAACCACTCACGATACGTGCCGGAAGCAACCCACAATGAGGAGATTCGAGATCTCAGTTGTCTCCTGCCCCTCAGGACTTCGGTTCGAACGACGTCGTCAGCGTCCGCCACGTGTCTTTACGAAGCTCGGTGTCCCATTTCGAGGCCTTCGCGGTATACATGATCCCGTATCCGAGAGTGTCGTCGACGACGAACCCACGGTCTATGGACCGGTATTCGGTACCGCTCTCCGCGTAGGTGAATTCCCAGTCGGCCGTGTTCCAGTCGCGGTAGTCCACCTTCTCTATTCGGACCCGCTGATACTGCGACCGCTGCATGTACTTCTCTTGGTTCTTCCAGTCGGCCACCGGGTCGTCCTTGGGCGTCGTGGTCCAGCCGACCAGCAGCTTCTGCCCGTCGGGGCCGGAGAACCGGGAACCGGCCGCACTCGTCGACTGGTATTTCCAGCCCTTGGGCAGACCGATCGAGAAACCCTGTCCGTCCTTGTGCGTCGACTCGACCCCGCTGCCCGAACCGCTGTTGGAGCCGCCGCCCGAGCCGCCCGAGCCGCTCGACTCGCCGGAAGCGCTCGCGGTGGGCGAGGTCTCCTTCGACGCGCCTCCGCCGGCGGAGTCCGCCTTCTCGCCCTTCTCGTCGTCGTCCGATTTCGTGCCGCTGTTCTCGTCCTGCTTGGTGTCGCTTCCCGCGTTCGCCCCGCTGGAAGTCGACTTGTCGGCGCCGCTCTTGTTGTCCTTGGAGCCCGAGTCGTCATCGCCACCCAGCGTGACGGCGAGGATCGTGCCCAGCACGGCCAGCACCACCACGACGGCGATGACGATCAGCGTCTGCCGGGACACCACATCGGTGAGGGGCGCCCTGGGCGTGGTGGTCCGCGGATACGCACCGCCGCCGGAACCGCCTGAACCACCGCCCGTCGCACTGGAGTTCAGCACGGAAGTGGCAGCGTCCCGGTTTTCCGCGGAAGCAGGCGCATCGGCCCCCGCGGCGGTACCTGCGGCTGCGGTCGCGGCTGCGGAGCCGGACTTGGCACCGCGAGCGGTTCCAGAACCAGGACCGGAGCCGGAACCGGAACCGGCATCAGAACCCGTGCCGGAACCCGAGCCCGCGCCCGAGCCGGAAGGCGACCCGGTGACCGCGGGGGCGTCCGGCGCCGAAACAGCGGCCGAGGCCGCGGCCGTCTTCCCGCCCGAGGCCTTCGCCGGCCGGTCCGCGGCCACACCGGTACCGGCTGCCGCGGCAGCCCCGGCCGCCGCGGCGCCCTTGCCCTTCCGCACGGAACGCAGCGCCCCACGCAGCCGGTCTGCCGAACCCGGCCCAGACCCCGAACCCGACCCCGGATCCTCGCTCTTCCTGCCGCCGCCCGGACTCCCCTTCCTGGAAAGGCCCTTGGAAGGACTCTTGGAAGGGCTCTTGGCCGGGCTCTCCGAAGGGACGTCCGGCAACGGCACGACCTTCGTCGCGTCCGCCGGCTCCGGCTCGTCCTTGGGCTCGGGTGCGTGGATCACCTCGGTGAGCATCGCCCGGGCCCCGGCGTCGTCGAGCCGCTGCTCGGGGTCCTTGACGAGGAGGCCGTAGATGACGTTCTCCAGCGGACCCGCGTTCTTCGGCTGCTCCACGGGCTCGGTCATCACCGCGGTGAGCGTCGCGATCGCGGAGCCCTTGTCGTACGGCGGCACGCCTTCCACCGACGCGTACAGCAGGCCGCCGAGCGACCACAGGTCGGCCGCGGGACCCGGCTTGTGTCCGCGCGCCCGCTCCGGCGAGATGTACGAGGGCGCGCCGACCAGCATGCCGGTCGAGGTGATGGACGGGTCGCCCTCGACCTGGGCGATGCCGAAGTCCGTGAGCACGACCCGGCCGTCCTCGGAGATCAGCACGTTCGACGGCTTCACGTCGCGGTGCAGGATGCCCTCGCGGTGCGCCGAACGCAGCACGTCGAGAATGGCGAGCGCCACCTCGGCCGCGCGCTTCGGCGTGAGCAGCCCGTCCTCACGGATCACCTCGGCGAGGGACTTGCCCTCGATGAGCTCCATCACGATCCACGGCCGGTTGTCCTCGTCGACCACGTCGTAGACCGTGACCGCGCCGTTGTTCCGGATCCGCGCGATCGCCTTGGCCTCGCGGAAGGTCCGGGTGATCAGCCGTCGCTTCTCGTCCTCGTCGATGCGCGACGGCAGCCGCAGTTCCTTCACGGCGACCGTGCGGCCCAGCGTCTCGTCCTGGGCCCGCCACACGGTGCCCATGCCGCCGCGGCCCAGGACCCCTCCCAGCCGGTACCGCCCGGCGAGGAGACGTCCACTCTCGTCCTGACGGGATGCTCCCGCCTGCTCCGCCTCCGACATGCGTCCCCTCATGCAACCCGCCCTGACAGAGCCTCCATTGTCCCCCACCCGGCCACCGTCCGGTGCCCCGGGTGCCCCTCGCGGAGGCCGTACTTCCCTTGGCCGCCCCCTTATCCGGCCCCCACCTGCCACTCGTTCCCCGGGGAAGCCCGCGAAGTCCTCGCTTCCCGCAACGGAACGCTCGACAACGGCCCCCTCCACAACGGCACGCTGTCCGGTCTACAACGGCACGATGTCCGGCGCCCCCAACCGGGCCGCGTCAGCCGTCAGATCGTCCGGCTGGCGCTGCGACTCCCGCTCCGCCTCCACCCGCTTGCAGTAGTGCTCGACCTCGCGCTCGATCTGGTCCTCGTCCCAGCCCAGCACCGGCGCCATCAACTCGGCGGCCTCCCGCGCGCTGCGCGTGCCCCGGTCGAAGGTCTCGATCGAGATGCGCGTCCGCCGCGTCAGCACGTCGTCCAGGTGGCGCGCCCCTTCGTGCGAGGCCGCGTAGACGATCTCGGCGCGCAGATAGTCCTCGGCCGCGGGCAGCGGATCGCCCAGCGAGGCGTCCGCGGCGATGAGGTCGAGCAGTTCCTCGGCGAGTGCCCCGTACCGGTTCAGCAGGTGCTCCACGCGCACCACGTGCAGGCCGGTCCGCGCGGCGATCCGTGCTCGCGCGTTCCACAGGGCCCGGTAGCCTTCGGCGCCGATCAGCGGGATGTCCTCGGTGACGCACTCGGCGACCCGCTGGTCGAGGCCGTGCACCGCCTCGTCCACCGCGTCCTTGGCCATCACCCGGTACGTCGTGTACTTGCCGCCCGCCACGACCACGAGCCCCGGCACCGGATGCGCCACGGTGTGCTCGCGCGACAGCTTGCTCGTGGCGTCCGACTCCCCGGCGAGCAGTGGCCGCAGCCCCGCGTACACGCCCTGTACGTCGTCACGCGTCAACGGCACGGAGAGCACCGAGTTCACATGCTCCAGCAGGTAGTCGATGTCGGCGCTGGACGCCGCCGGGTGCGCCTTGTCGAGGTCCCACTCGGTGTCCGTCGTCCCGACGATCCAGTGCCGGCCCCAGGGGATCACGAACAGCACGGACTTCTCGGTGCGCAGGATCAGCCCGGTCGTCGAGGTGATCCGGTCCTTCGGTACGACCAGATGGATTCCCTTGGAGGCCCGGACGTGGAACTGGCCCCTCTCCCCGACCATCGCCTGGGTGTCGTCCGTCCACACCCCGGTGGCGTTGACGACCTGCTTGGCGCGGACCTCGTACTCCCCGCCCCCTTCGACGTCCTGCACCTTGGCGCCGACGACCCGTTCGCCCTCGCGCAGGAATCCGGTCACCCGCGCGCGGTTGGCGACCTTCGCCCCGTACGCCGCCGACGTGCGCACCAGGGTCGCCACATAGCGGGCGTCGTCCATCTGCGCGTCGTAGTACTGCAGCGCCCCGACCAGGGCGTCCTTCTTGAGGGCGGGCGCGACGCGCAGCGCGTGACGCCGCGAGAGATGGCGGTGCATCGGCAGTCCGCGCCCGTGGCCGCGCGCCATCGACATCGCGTCGTAGAGCGCGACGCCCGAACCGGCGTACAGCCTCTCCCATCCCTTGTGCTGCAGGGGATACAGGAACGCGACGGGCTTCACGAGGTGGGGCGCGAGCCGCTCAAGGAGGAGCCCGCGCTCCTTCAACGCCTCCCGTACGAGCGCGAAGTCGAGCATCTCCAGATAGCGCAGGCCGCCGTGGATCAGCTTGCTCGACCGGCTCGACGTACCCGACGCCCAGTCACGCGCCTCGACGAGCCCGGTGGACAGGCCGCGGGTCACGGCGTCCAACGCGGTGCCCGCGCCGACCACGCCCGCTCCCACGACCAGCACATCCAGCTCGCGCTCGGCCATCGCCGCGAGTGACTCGGCGCGCTCCGCCGGTCCCAGTGTCGCTGTCCGCACAGTTGCCTCCCGCTGTCCGTCGCGCCGGGCTCACCCGTACGGCGAGGCCCGGCTCACATCCCCCATGCCCAAATACTGACGGCGTTGCCCGCCATCGGCCACCAGCGGCGGTCCACCTGTGGATATCTCTCGGCGACTTGCGGAGAAACGCAACCAAACAATCCCGCATATCGGTCATATTTACTCCTAGTCTGACATTGCGCTCGCCCGTTCTGTCCACAGGGCTTGCGCGTTCGTCCCACTCCGGCTACAGGGAAGGACGGCCCACCGCCATGCCCGCAGATCTCGCCGTCATCGGCCTCGGCCAGCTCGGCCTGCCCCTGGCCCAGGCCGCCGCCACCACCGGCATCGCCACCCTCGGTTACGAGTGCGGCGACCCCGCGCCGCTGGCCGCGGCCGACCTGCGCCGGATGCTCTCCACCGGGTTCCGGCCGGCCACCGACCCGACCGAACTCGGCCGCGTACGCACCGCCGTCATCTGCGCCCCGACCCCGCGCGGCGCGGACGGAACGCTCGACCTGGGGCAGGTGGCCGCCGCCGCCCGCACCCTGGCCGCGCATCTGCGCCCGCACACCACGGTGATCCTGGAGTCCCCCGTGTACCCGGGGACCACGGAGGAATACCTCCGGCCGCTCCTCGAAGAGGGCTCCGGACTCCGGGCGGGCCGCGACTTCCACCTCGCGTACTCGCCCAGCCGGGTCGACCCGGGCAACCGCGACCACGGCCCCGCCAACACCCCGAAGGTCATCGGCGGCCTCACCCCGGCCTGCACCGAGTCGGCCGCCGCGTTCTACGGCCGCCTCACCGACAAGGTCGTACGCGCGCGTGGACCACGGGAGGCGGAGACCGTGCAGCTCCTGGAGACCAACTACCGGCACGTCAACATCGCCCTGGTCAACGAGATGGCCGTCCTCTGCCACGACCTGGGCGTCGATCTGTGGGACGTCATCCGCTGCGCCGAGACCAAGCCGTTCGGCTTCCAGGCCTTCCGCCCCGGCCCCGGTGTCGGCGGCCACGCCGTCCCACGGGACCTCGCGGGCCCCGGGACCCGCTCCCTGCGCATGGTCGAACTGGCCCAGCAGGTCAACGACCACATGCCCCGGTACGTCATCCAGCGCGCGGCCACGCTCCTCAACGAACACGGCAAGTCGGCCCGCGGCGCGCGCGTGCTGCTCCTCGGCGTCACCTACAAGGCCGACCACGCCGACCAACAGGGCTCACCCGCCCACGAGATCGCGGCCCGCCTGCTGGAACTGGGCGCCGCCGTCAGCTACCACGACCCGCACGCCCCGTCCTGGAGCGTCGCCGGCCGCCCGGTCCCCCGCGTGGACTCCCTCTACGAGGCGGCGGCGGACGCGGACCTGACGATCCTGCTCCAGCAACACCGCACGTACGACCTCCAGGGCCTGTCGGTGAAGGCCCAGCTCCTCCTGGACACACGGGGGGCCACGCCCACGGGGGCGGCGCACAGGTTGTGAAGGGGGGCGCGTGCGGCGACCGGGCCTCCGGCACCGGTGGCGCCCGGACCGGCTCCACGGCTAGCGTAGGAACAGGTGGAGCCCACCGCAGGTGGCACTGCGGCAGGCTCCTGAAAAGTGAACGGAGTGTCCACCCCTACTTGTGATGGGGGTGGCCGCTCACTTTCCGTACATCCGCAAAATCCACCTCCTCCGGCACTTCACCATCCGCAGACGGATTCGGTCCCAGCGGGTGGGCTTGCGGTGGCGGCCCATGGGCGCCCCCTTCCACGACGCCGCCCGCGGCCGTCAAGCACCCATTTGCCCTGAACGCAACCGTGCGCCCCCTGCCGCAACACGCGCCCCACCAGGACAACTTGGGCACGCGAAGGGGCCCGGTCACTCACCTGTGTGAGTGACCGGGCCCCTTCGCGGCTGTCCGCTCAAGCCGAGCGCGGCGGCACGTCAGCGCTTGTGCTGCGAGTCCGCCACCGTGACCTCGACCCGCTGGAACTCCTTCAGTTCGCTGTAGCCGGTCGTGGCCATCGCGCGGCGCAGGGCGCCGAAGAAGTTCATGGAGCCGTCCGGCGTGTGCGAGGGGCCCAGGAGGACCTCCTCGATGGTGCCGACGGTGCCGAGGTCGACCTTCTTGCCCCGCGGCAGCTCTTCGTTGACGGCCTCCATGCCCCAGTGGTGGCCCCGTCCCGGCGCGTCCGTCGCGCGCGCGAGCGGGGAGCCCATCATCACCGCGTCGGCACCGCAGGCGACGGCCTTGGGCAGGTCGCCGGACCAGCCGACACCGCCGTCCGCGATCACGTGCACGTACCGGCCGCCCGACTCGTCCATGTAGTCACGGCGCGCGGCGGCCACGTCGGCGACCGCGGTCGCCATCGGGACCTGGATCCCCAGGACGTTGCGCGTGGTGTGCGCGGCACCGCCGCCGAAGCCCACCAGGACACCGGCCGCACCCGTACGCATCAGATGCAGGGCCGCCGTGTACGTGGCACAGCCGCCGACGATGACCGGGACGTCCAGCTCGTAGATGAACTGCTTCAGGTTCAGCGGCTCGGAGGCGCCGGAGACGTGCTCCGCCGAGACCGTCGTACCGCGGATGACGAAGATGTCGACACCGGCGTCCACGACGGCCTTGGAGAACTGGGCGGTGCGCTGCGGGGAGAGCGCCGCCGCGGTGACCACGCCCGAGTCGCGCACCTCCTTGATGCGCAGCCCGATCAGGTCCTCCTGGATGGGAGCCGCGTAGATCTCCTGGAGGCGGCGGGTCGCGGTCCCGGCGTCCAGCTCCACGATCTCGTCGAGGAGCGACTGCGGGTCCTCGTGCCGCGTCCACAGGCCTTCGAGGTTGAGGACGCCAAGACCGCCCAGCTCACCGATGCGGATGGCGGTCGCCGGGGAGACGACCGAATCCATGGGAGCCGCCAGGAACGGCAGCTCGAAGCGGTAGGCGTCGATCTGCCAGGCGATCGAGACCTCCTTCGGGTCTCGCGTACGGCGGCTCGGGACGACGGCGATGTCGTCGAAGGCGTACGCCCGGCGGCCGCGCTTGCCGCGCCCGATCTCGATCTCAGTCACGTGTGTGGCCTTTCCCTCTTCGGTTCTGCGCGTTCCAGTATCCCCGACGCATACGGCGAGGGCGGTCCCGAAGTCTCCGAGACCGCCCTCGAACGTGTTGCTCCTACTGGCCGCGGCTGTAGTTCGGTGCCTCGACCGTCATCTGGATGTCGTGCGGGTGGCTCTCCTTGAGGCCCGCCGACGTGATCCGTACGAAGCGGCCCTTGGTCTCCATCTCGTCGATGGAGGCGGCGCCGACATAGCCCATGGTCTGGCGCAGACCGCCGACGAGCTGGTGCAGCACGTTGCCCAGCGGGCCGCGGTAGGGCACCTGGCCCTCGATGCCCTCGGGCACGAGCTTGTCGTCGGAGGCCACCTCGGCCTGGAAGTAGCGGTCCTTCGAGTACGACTTGCCCTGGCCGCGGGACTGCATGGCACCGAGGGAACCCATGCCGCGGTACGACTTGAACTGCTTGCCGTTGATGAAGAGCAGCTCGCCGGGCGACTCCTCGCAGCCGGCCAGGAGGCTGCCGAGCATCACCGTGTCGGCGCCGGCGGCCAGCGCCTTGCCGATGTCTCCGGAGTACTGCAGACCGCCGTCACCGATCACCGGGACACCCGCGGCGCGGGCCGCGAGGGCCGCCTCGTAGATGGCGGTGACCTGCGGGACGCCGATGCCGGCGACCACGCGCGTCGTACAGATCGAGCCGGGGCCCACACCCACCTTGACGCCGTCGACACCGGCGTCGATCAGCGCCTGGGCGCCGTCACGGGTGGCCACGTTGCCGCCGATCACGTCGACGCCCACGCTCGACTTGATCTTCGCCATCCAGTTGAGGGCGTTGCTGTTGTGACCGTGGGAGGTGTCGACGATCAGGAAGTCCGCGCCGGCCTCGGCGAGCGCCTGGGCCCGATCGAGGGCTTCGGGGCTGGCGCCGACGGCGGCACCCACGAGGAGGCGGCCCTCGGCGTCCTTCGCGGCGTTCGGGTACTTCTCGGCCTTGACGAAGTCCTTGACCGTGATGAGGCCCTTGAGGACGCCCGCGTCGTCGACCAGCGGAAGCTTCTCGATCTTGTGGCGGCGCAGCAGCCCCATGGCGTCGTTACCGGAGATGCCGACCTTGCCCGTGACCAGCGGCATCGGGGTCATGACCTCGCGCACCTGGCGGGTCCTGTCGGTCTCGAAGGCCATGTCGCGGTTGGTGACGATGCCGAGCAGCTTGCCGTTGCCGTCGGTGACGGGGACGCCGCTGATGCGGAACTTGGCGCACAGCGCGTCGGCCTCGCCCAGCGTCGCGTCCGGGTGCACCGTGATCGGGTCGGTGACCATGCCGGACTCGGAGCGCTTCACCAGGTCGACCTGGTTGACCTGGTCCTCGATGGAGAGGTTCCGGTGCAGTACGCCGACACCGCCCTGCCGGGCCATGGCGATCGCCATGCGGGACTCGGTGACCTTGTCCATCGCCGCGGAGAGCAGCGGGATGTTCACGCGCACGTTGCGGGAGATGCGGGACGAGGTGTCGACCGCGCCCGGCAGCACTTCCGATGCGCCCGGCAGCAACAGCACGTCGTCGTAGGTCAGCCCGAGCGTCGCGAATTTCTCGGGCACTCCGTCGACGTTTGCAGTCATGACACCTTCCCCAAATGGCCTTGATCGGTGCGGATGTCCATGCTAACGGGAAGCGTGGCTCTCTCATTCCACGGTCAGGGTCCTTCTGACGGGGGTGCCCCTGGGCTTCGTACGTTCGTACGGGCCTGGCGGCGGCCCCGTTCAACCGGCGCCACGCCCCTGGGGTCCACGGAACCGGACGCAAGGACGCGACAGGAGGCTCGCCTACTGCTCCGCCAGTGCCCGGAGCCGGCTGAGGGCCCGGTGCTGGGCCACGCGGACCGCGCCGGGTGACATTCCCAACATCTGTCCGGTCTCCTCGGCCGTGAGACCCACCGCGATCCTCAGCAGGAGCAGCTCCCGCTGGATCTGGGGGAGGTTGGCCATGAGTTTCTTCGCCCACGCGGCGTCACTGCTGAGGAGGGCGCGCTCCTCGGGGCCGAGCGAGTCGTCCGGCCGCTCGGGCATCTCGTCCGACGGCACCGCGGTCGAACCGGGATGACGCATCGCGGCCCGCTGCAGGTCCGCCACCTTGTGCCCGGCGATGGCGAAGACGAAGGCTTCGAAGGGGCGCCCGGTGTCCTTGTAGCGCGGCAGTGCGAGCAGCACCGCGACGCACACCTCCTGCGCCAGGTCCTCCACGAAGTGCCGCGCGTCACCGGGGAGCCGGGACAGACGCGTACGGCAGTAGCGGATGGCGAGCGGATGGACATGGGCGAGGAGGTCGTGCGTGGCCTGCTCGTCGCCCTCGACCGCACGATGGACGAGCGCACCAATCACCCCTTGGGGATTGGCCGCCTCGTCGTCACGCATCGGTCCATGGTGCCTTGGCGTCGTTCGATCCGTGGCACCGCGTCCGTAGTTGTGCACCGAAGCGTTATGAGCAGGTGCGCCGGAACTCATCTCCTGCGCCCTCCCCTCCCGCTCGACCGACTCGTTCCCGAGGAACTCCACACCTCAAGGATGCGGCATCCGCCGGGAAACGGGGATCGGGTGCCCGAACCGGCCCCCCTTCGACCCCTGCCGGGCCCGGCCCCACCTGCCCTCCGGCGGGCGGGGACACCCGTCCCACGGCGGGTTCACCTACCCGCGAAGACCGTCCGGACAAGCGTCCGGACAACCGTCCGTGACAACCCGTCCCGGCCAGGGGCTAGCGGACCAGACCCCAGCGGAACCCGAGCGCCACCGCGTGCGCGCGGTCCGAGGCGCCGAGTTTCTTGAAGAGCCGGCGCGCGTGCGTCTTGACCGTGTCCTCGGAGAGGAACAGCTCGCGGCCGATCTCCGCGTTCGACCGGCCGTGGCTCATGCCCTCCAGGACCTGGATCTCACGCGCGGTGAGCGTCGGCGCCGCGCCCATCTCGGCCGACCGGAGCCGGCGCGGGGCGAGCCGCCAGGTCGGGTCGGCGAGGGCCTGGGTGACGGTCGCGCGCAGCTCGGCGCGGGAGGCGTCCTTGTGGAGATAGCCGCGGGCACCGGCGGCGACCGCGAGTGCGACCCCGTCCAGGTCCTCGGCGACGGTGAGCATGATGATGCGTGCACCGGGGTCCGCGGACAGCAGCCGCCGGACCGTCTCCACGCCGCCCAGGCCGGGCATGCGTACGTCCATCAGAATCAGGTCCGAACGGTCGGCACCCCAGCGGCGGAGGACTTCCTCGCCGTTGGCCGCCGTGGTCACGCGCTCTACGCCGGGCACGGTCGCCACCGCGCGGCGGAGCGCCTCTCGGGCAAGCGGGGAGTCGTCGCAGACGAGGACGGATGTCATGGCCGTCCTCCGCAGCTGATGCGCGTCACCTTGAGCCTCCAGGCTGGTACGAAATCGTCACCTGTGCGGTCGACCGTCTCGGACGCTTGCCCGAGCGCTTGTTCTCTCAACCGCCTCGCACACTCAACGACGGTCACTCGAAAGAGTTACGGGGCCTTGAACCACCTTCGGCACTCTACGTGAGGGCGCGGACACGGCGCAGACACCCGCAACAGACCCGCAAGGTTTCATCACAAGCCATGCCCCATTTAGACGCTTTTCTTCCTATTTGCTGGTGTCTGGAGCTAGATTCGCAATGAGTCATATTTTCATCTCCTTAGATCACAGATGTACGGTAATGGGCACGTAACCGACCAAAACGGCTCCAAGGGGACAACGCAATGGCAGATTTCTCCCGCCTTCCCGGGCCGAACGCGGATCTGTGGGACTGGCAGCTCCTCGCGGCGTGCCGCGGGGTCGACAGCTCACTCTTCTTCCACCCCGAGGGAGAGCGCGGTGCGGCACGGAGCGCCCGTGAGAACTCGGCCAAAGAGGTCTGCATGAGGTGCCCGGTGCGAGCGGAGTGCGCAGCGCACGCCCTGGCGGTGCGCGAGCCGTACGGGGTGTGGGGCGGCCTGACCGAGGACGAGCGCGAGGAACTCATGGGACGGGCGCGCAACCGCCTGGTCTCGGCGTCGAGCGGGGGCAACCCGTCGCCCCACCACTGAAGGAACGTTTCTCCGAACAGCCCCGCCCGCACCAGCCACGCGCGCGTGGCGCGGCCCTCAGCGGGCAGCGGCCCTGGCCAGCTGGTCCAGCGTGGCCGCCACGGCGGGCACCTGAGCCAGATCCGGCAGCGTGAGCGCGACGATCTCCCGCCGCAACGCCGGCTCCACCGTCACCGTGCGTGCACCCTTGGGGCGTACGGACTCGATGGCGAGCTCCGGCAGGACCGCGACCCCGAGACCGGCTCCGACCAGACCGACCACCGCCGGATAGTCGTCGGTCGCGAAGTCGATACGCGGTGTGAAGCCCGCCCTCTCGCAAACCTCGACCAGCTGGCCCCGGCAGCGGGGGCAGCCGGCGATCCACGGCTCGTCGGCGAGATCGCCGATGGCGACCGCTCCCGCCCGGGCCAGCCGGTGCCCTTCGGGGACCAGGCCGACGAGCCGGTCCGTGAGCAGCGGGCGGATCACCAGGTCGGCCCACTCCTCCACGCCCTCCGAGCCCGCCGCGCCCTCGTACCGGAAGGCGAGCGTCACGTCGCAGTCGCCCTCGCGCAGCATCTCGACGGAGCGCGGCGGTTCGGCCTCCTCCAGCGAGACGCGCGTACCGGGGTGCGCGGCGCGCAGGGCGGCGAGCGCGGTCGGTACGAGCGTGGAGCTACCGCTGGGGAACGAGACCAGGCGCACCCGGCCCGCGCGCAGGCCCGCGATCGCGGCGACCTCCTCCTCCGCGGCGGTCAGCCCTGCGATGATGCCCGCGGCGTGCCGGACGAGGGCCTCGCCCGCCTGGGTCAGGCGCATCTCGCGGCCCGTGCGGATCAGGAGGGGGGTGCCGACGGAGGCTTCGAGTGCCTTCATCTGCTGGCTGACGGCGGGCTGGGTGCAGCCCAGTTCGCGCCCCGCCGCCGAGAAGGAGCCAGTGGCGGCGACGGCACGCAGGACGCGCAGATGGCGGGCCTCGATCATCCTTCGAGCATAAGCGAATCTTGGGTACGGCGACGAATATCGCATCGACGCTTTGGCCCCGTATCGCCTGGCGTCCCGTATCGCCTAGCGTGCCGTCATGAAGCTTCTCTCTTTGAATCTCGGCCGCCCCAAGGCCGTCGACTACACGGACCAGGCCGAGGGCGTGACCGGGATCGACAAGCGGCCGGTGGACGGGCCGGTGCGGGTGGCCGCGCCCGGCCCCAAGGGCGTCGGCGCGAGCGGTCTGACCGGGGACGCCGTGTGCGAGCTGCGGCACCACGGCGGCAACGACCAAGCGGTGTACGCCTTCGCGCGCGAGGACCTCGACGACTGGGAACGCGTGCTGGGGCGGCCCCTGGCCGGCGGCGTCTTCGGCGAGAACCTCACGACGGCGGGGATCGACGTGTCCGGGGCGAAGATCGGGGAGCGCTGGCGCGTCGGCCCCGAGGTCGTTCTCGAAGTGACGTCCGGGCGGATTCCCTGCCTCACCTTCCAGGGCCACATGGGTGAGAAGGGATGGGTCAGACGCTTCACGCAGAAGGGGGTCTCCGGCGCGTATCTGCGGGTGATCGAGCCCGGTGAGATACGGGCGGGCGATCCGATCGAGATCGTGCACCGGCCCGACCACGAGGTGACCGTCGCCTTCCAGTTCCGTGCGGTCACGCTCGAACGGGCCTTGCTGCCAAGGGTGTTGGCGGCGGGTGACGCCCTGCACCCGGCGGCGCGGGACACGGCGCGGGCGTATGTCGAGAAGTACGGCGGCAGCGAGGCGTGAACGGTACCGCCGGCAGCGCTCTTCCGGGTCGAGCGCGGCACGGGGAGCGGGCGCCGGTTCACTAACCTTGCGCCATGACAACGGCTCTGATTACGGGATCGACCTCGGGCATCGGTGCTGCCTTCGCGCGGCGGCTGGCCGCCGACGGGCACAACCTCGTGCTGGTGGCGCGTGACACCGCGCGGCTCGGTGAGCAGGCGACCGAACTGCACGACCGGCACGGCATCGAGGCGGAGGTGCTGACGGCGGATCTGGCGACGGACGAGGGCATCGAGGCGGTGGCCGCCCGCGTCTCGGACCGCAAGCACGCGGTCGATCTGCTCGTCAACAACGCCGGCTTCGGCAACAAGGGCCTCTATCTGGACGTACCGATGGCGGACGAGTTGCGGATGCTCAAGGTGCACTGCGAGGCGGTGCTCCGGCTGACGTCGGCGGCGGCCGAGTCGATGCGGGGGCGCGGGCGCGGCGGTGTCGTCAACGTGGCGTCGACGGCCGCGTTCCTGCCGCGCGGTACGTACGGGGCGTCGAAGGCGTGGGTCGTGCAGTTCACGCAGGGCGTGGCGCGGGACCTGGCAGGCAGCGGGGTCCGGCTGATGGTGCTGTGTCCCGGGTTCGTGCGGACCGAGTTCCATGAGCGGGCCGGGATGGGCACGGACGGCATTCCCGGCTGGATGTGGCTGGACGCCGACAAGGTGGTCACGGCCGCGCTGGCCGACCTGGCGCGGGGCAAGTCGTTGTCGATCCCGGACCCGCGCTACAAGGCCCTGATGGGCGTGGCGAAGGTGACCCCGCGGGGGCTGCTCGGCGGGGTCAGCTCGAAGGCGGGCCGCAGGTACGGACCGAAGTGAGCCCGAGCGAGTCAGGTGGTGCCGCACAGCACGAAAGCCCGGTACCCCGCCGAGACGGGGTACCGGGCTTTCGCCTGGCGCCTACCTGAACCTGCCGCGCCCCGTCAGGGGCGCGGGGAACTGCGCGACCAGCCCCCACCGAGCCCGCAGTCACATCACCGCGCGCTCAGCGGAGCGCCTAGTGCGAGTGGCCGTGGCCGCCGTGGCCCGCCTCGGCCTCTTCCTCGGCCGGCTTCTCGACGACCAGGGTCTCGGTCGTGAGGAGCAGGGAGGCGATGGACGCGGCGTTCTCCAGGGCGGAGCGGGTGACCTTGACCGGGTCGATGACGCCGGCCTTGACCAGGTCGCCGTACTCGCCGGTCGCGGCGTTGAAGCCCTGGCCCTTGTCGAGCTCGGCGACCTTGGAGGTGATGACGTAACCCTCCAGGCCGGCGTTCTCGGCGATCCAGCGCAGCGGCTCGACGGCGGCCTTGCGGACGACGGCGACACCGGTGGCCTCGTCGCCGGTCTTGCCGAGGTTGCCGTCGAGCACCTTCACGGCGTGGACGAGCGCGGAGCCACCACCGGAGACGATGCCCTCCTCGACCGCGGCGCGGGTCGCGGAGATGGCGTCCTCCAGGCGGTGCTTCTTCTCCTTCAGCTCCACCTCGGTGGCGGCGCCGACCTTGATCACGCACACGCCGCCGGCCAGCTTCGCGAGGCGCTCCTGGAGCTTCTCGCGGTCCCAGTCGGAGTCCGTGGACTCGATCTCGGCCTTGATCTGGTTGACCCGGCCGGTCACGTCGGCGCTGTTGCCGCCGCCGTCGACGAGCGTGGTGTCGTCCTTGGTGACGGTCACGCGACGGGCGGTGCCCAGCACCTCCAGGCCGACCTGGTCGAGCTTGAGGCCGACCTCCTCGGCGATGACCGTGGCGCCGGTGAGCGAGGCGATGTCACCGAGCATGGCCTTGCGGCGGTCGCCGAAGCCCGGGGCCTTGACGGCCACCGCGTTGAAGGTGCCGCGGATCTTGTTCACGACCAGGGTCGACAGGGCTTCGCCCTCGACGTCCTCGGCAATGATCAGCAGCGGCTTCGACGCGTTGGTCTGGATGACCTTCTCAAGGAGGGGCAGCAGGTCCTGGATCGAGGAGACCTTGCCCTGGTGGATCAGGATGTACGGGTCGTCGAGGACGGCCTCCATACGCTCCTGGTCGGACACCATGTACGGCGACAGGTAGCCCTTGTCGAAGGCCATGCCCTCGGTGAACTCCAGCTCAAGACCGAAGGTGTTGGACTCCTCGACGGTGATGACACCGTCCTTGCCGACCTTGTCCATCGCCTCGGCGATGAGCTCGCCGACCTGGCTGTCCTGGGCGGAGAGCCCGGCGACGGCGGCGATGTCGGACTTCTCTTCGATCGGGCGGGCGGTCGCGAGGAGCTCCTCGGAGACCGCGGCGACGGCGGCGTCGATGCCCTTCTTCAGGAGGGCGGGGGACGCGCCGGCGGCCACGTTCTTCAGGCCCTCGCGGACGAGCGCCTGGGCGAGCACGGTGGCGGTGGTCGTACCGTCACCCGCGATGTCGTTGGTCTTGGTCGCCACCTCCTTCACCAGCTGGGCGCCGAGGTTCTCGTACGGGTCGTCGAGCTCGACCTCGCGGGCGATCGTGACACCGTCGTTGGTGATGGTGGGTGCGCCGAACTTCTTGTCGATGACGACGTTGCGGCCCTTGGGGCCGATCGTCACCTTGACCGTGTCGGCAAGTTTGTTGACGCCGCGCTCAAGGGCACGACGGGCGTCTTCGTCGAACTTCAGGATCTTCGCCATGGAGCTGATTCAGTCCTCTCGGAAAAACGAACGGCGCCCCCAGCACCCGGCTTCTTAGTACTCGCGTTCAGTACTCGCTGGGGCCAGGGGCGCAGTTCAAAGCAAACCTGGGTGAATTACTTCTCGATGATCGCGAGCACGTCGCGAGCCGAGAGGACGAGGTACTCCTCGCCGTTGTACTTCACCTCGGTACCGCCGTACTTGCTGTAGAGCACGATGTCGCCGGTCTTCACGTCGAGCGGAAGACGCTCACCGTTCTCGAAGCGGCCCGGACCGACGGCCAGGACGACGCCCTCCTGGGGCTTCTCCTTCGCGGTGTCCGGAATGACCAGGCCAGAGGCGGTGGTCTGCTCGGCTTCGAGCGGCTGGACCACAATGCGGTCTTCGAGCGGCTTGATGGCAACCTTGGAGCTGGTGGTCGTCACTATCCGACCTCCCCCTTCGGAGATTACGGGGTTAACTGTCTGAGGTGGCGACCAGGTGGATCCGTCGTCGCGGGTGCCGGACCTGCCCGTCGCTATTGGCACTCTCCTGCGGTGAGTGCCAGACCTGAGACTATGACTGCGATTAGCACTCGGTCAAGCGGAGTGCCAGTTGCCTCCGGCGGTCAGGGGGGATTCGGCGGGTCGGAATCGGGGTGAACGGCCCCTGGGGGCTGCCGCCCCCAGACCCCCGCATCGGCCTGAACGGCCTCGT
>NZ_LIPP01000040.1 GCF_001418335.1 Streptomyces aurantiacus
TGAGGCACTCCCCGCAGCCGCGACACGACCGGGCGGGGGCGTGCCGGTATGTCACAGCCCGCCGCCTAGGGCCCTTCTGATGGATCTCCGTGGGGAAGGAGCGGCGTTCGGTGCGTGCTCTCGGCGTGCCGGGCACAGGCCCGCGTACTGGACGTACTTGGGTCTGTGCCCGGTGCGGCGAGTGGGGGTCCCCCCTGCTCGAAGAGCTTGGGGGAGCGTGCCGGGCGTCGCGACGCCGCGGAGATCCATCAGAAGGGCCCTAGGCCCGAAGTCCGGCTGGGGCGCGGGCACGACGACATCGGCGGCGTCGTGGGCCCTGGCCTTCATCACCTGGCCGAGCGAGCCGCTCATCCCCACGGTGAACGTGACGGCGGCGGTGCCGAACAGGATCGCCGTGCCCATGGCCAGCGCGCGGGCGGGCCGCGCGAAGGGCCGGGCCAGGCCCATGGCGACAGGACGCGGCAGCGGCAGCCGTCCGGCCAGCCGGGCGGCCCACCGGCCGCGCACCGCGGCAGCGGTACGTCCGACCGCGAGCGCGTCGACCGTACGCAGCCGGCCGGCCCGCCAGGCACTGGCCCACGCGGTCACCGCCACCAGGCCGAGCACCCCGGCGATCACCGCCAGGTCGACCCAGGGAGCGATGCCCAGGGACGAGGTGCCGTAGACCTCCGCGGTGTCGGCCAGTACGGGGACGGCGAGCAGGTGCCCGGCGAGAACACCGAGGGCCGTGCCGGCAGCGGCCGGGATCAGCGCCTGGCCCACGTAGGCCCGTACGACCTGGGCCGGGGTGAAGCCGACGGCCTTGACGATGCCGATGCGGCGCGTTCCCGTGCCGACGGCCGACGCGACGACGTTGCCGACGACGAGCACCGACATGACCAGGCCCAGGGTGCCGAACGCGATGAGGAACGGGACGTAGAGCGCGGTGTCGCGCTCGGCGGTCTTCTTGGCGGTGAGCCATGACTGTTCGCCGACGGCCGCTCCCGGCGGCAGGGAATCCGTCACGGCCTTGCCGCCCGCGGTGATCCGCGCTTCGGTGCCCGCGTCGGTGAAGCGGTAGAGCATCTGGTAACCGCCGTTGCCGGGCGCGGTGAGCGCCGGCATCTGGGACGGCACCACCCAGGCGTCAGCGGTCCGCGTGACCGAGCGGGCCACCCCGACCACCGTCAGGGCCGGACCTCCGGACAGCTCGGGGAAGCGGATCTGCATGCCCAGGGCCGGGAAGAGCGGGGAGTCTGCGGACAGCACGATCTCGCCGGAGCGCGCGGGCCACCGCCCGTCGAGCAGGGCCACCTCGTCCACGTCCCGGCCAAGATCGCCCCGGCCGACCACGGTCATCGGCCCCCCGGGGCCCGCCCGGTCCGCCCGCGGCATGACGGTCGCCGTACGGAACGGCCCGGCCACGGCGCTCACCCCGTCGGCGTCCTTGGACCTCGACAACTGCCCGGCACTCACCTTGCCCGCGTCGAACCGTACGGACAGATGGGCGCCGTGCCGGTCGGCGAAGGCGTCGTCGAAGGGCGCACCGGACACCACGAGCAGCGATCCGCCGAGGACGGAGGCGGCCACCGCCGTCATCGTGGCGAGCCCGATCACCAGCGTCTGCACCCGGCGTCTGCTCACCCCCGCGCGCACCACTTTGCCGAGCGCGCTCATCGGGCGGCCTCCTGTGACGTGACGGCCTCCGAGGTGGTGGTCTCCTGCGAGGTCGCGGCCTCTGGTGTGACGGCCCCCGACCGGACGTCGTCGGTGATCCGGCCGTCGGCGATCCGGACCGTACGGTTCGTGCAGGACCGGGCCAGCGCCAGGTCGTGGGTGACCACGACGATGGTCTGCCCCTCGGCGTTGAGGTCGGTGAGCAGCCTGCTGACGTCCTGTCCGGCGGCCGTGTCCAGGGCCCCGGTCGGCTCGTCGGCCAGGAGCAGGGCCGGCCGGTTCATCAACGCACGGGCCACCGCGACGCGTTGCCGCTCGCCACCGGACAGCCGCCCCGGGTAGGCGCGGGCGTGCCGGCCGATGCCCAGCAGTTCCAGGAGCTCCGCCGTACGGCGGTCCGCCGCGCCACGTGCCATGCCCGCGAGGCGCGCGGGCAGGACGACGTTGTCGGCGACGGTCAGATCGTCGAGCAGGTTGAAGAACTGGAAGACCATGCCGATCCTCGACCGCCGATAGAGCGCCGAGCCGGCTTCGCCCAGCCGGTCCACCCGTACCCCGTCCACGGTGACGGTCCCCGCGTCGGGCCGGTCCAGGCCCGCGATCAGATTGAGCAGCGTGGACTTGCCGCTGCCGGAGGGACCGAGAATCGTGACGGCCTCGCCGGGCCGTACGGTCAGCGACGCCTCGTGCAGAGCGGGCGGACCGTCGTCGTAACGGCGGCTCACCTCGCACAGTTCGATCACCGGCACGGTCATGAAGTACTCCTCGGATACGGGCAGTTGGCTGCGTGAACGCTAGGAGCGAGCCCGGGTCGCACGCGTCACCCGTGCGGACCCATCGCGGTACCGCGCTGGGACGACCCCCGGAAACGTCATCCCTGCGATGTAGGCGAGCGATGTATCCGGTGCGCCGGGAACGACCGCCGGGACGGACTCCACGGGTCCGCGCGGCGGCGACAATGAACCGGTGACGGACGTACGTACGACGCCGGCGCGACTGCGGGAAGCCGCCCGCCGGACGATCCGCGACGCCGGACTCCGGACGCTTCGCGATGCCACCGGCCGGACGATGCGCGACGCGGCCCGCCGGGCGATCCGCGACGCCGGAGTTCCGAGCGGTCCGCCGCTGCGGCCCACCCGGCGCGCCTGGCAGTTCGACGTGCTGGTGGCCCTGGTACTCGGCATCGCCACCGTCTACTACGGCATCGACAACTCCGACAACGTCCTCGTGGTGCGTGAGATCGCGCCCGGCGAGCAGCGCGTCGTGCCACGCCCGACCGGCCCCGGCGGCCTGGCCTTCATGGTGACCCTCGCCGCCGTCGCCTCGGGTGCCCTGGTGCTGCGCCGCCGCTACCCCCTCGCCGTGCTGTGCGTCGTGACGACCGCGACACTGGCGACACCGCAGAGCGTCCTGCGGCTGACCTTCTACGCGTTCGTCATCGCCGTCTACGGCGCCGCCGTGTACAGCCCGTACCGGGTGGCGACCCTGGCGGCGCTCCCGACGTCCGTTCTCCTGGTCGCCACCTCGGGGAACTCGATGACACCGATCGTCCCCAACCAGTACACCGCCCTGCTGATCCTGGGCCCGATGGCCGTGGCCGCCGTCGGCCTGAGGTCCTGGAAACTGCGGACCGACGAGGGCCGCACCCGGCTCTCCGCCCTGGAACGCGAACAGGCCGAGGCGCTGCGCCGGGCCGTCGAGCACGAGCGGGCCAGGATCGCCCGCGAACTGCACGACGTCGTCACGCACAACGTCAGCGTGATGATCATCCAGGCGGGCGCCGCCCGCAAGATCATGAAGACCTCCCCCGAGCAGGCCGTCGAGGCGCTGCTCGCCGTCGAGTCGGGCGGACGGGCGGCCATGACCGAGCTGCGCCACGTCATGGGACTGCTCACCATGGCCGACGAGGGCGAGAGCGCGGGCGAGGGGAGGGAGGCAGGTGCGCACGGAGGTGCGGAACTGGGCGAGGCGGGGGCGGAGTTGACCCCGCAACCCGGCCTCGGCCAGCTGGCAGAGCTGGTCGGACGGGTCCGGGACACCGGGCTGCCCGTCGACCTGACCGTGACAGGGCTGCCCCGTCCGCTCCCGCCCGGCCTCGAACTCGCCGCCTACCGCGTGGTCCAGGAAGCCCTGACCAACACCGTGAAGCACGCGGCCGGGGCCACCGCCGCCGTGACCGTCGAATACGGCCCGCAGCGGCTCCGGTTGGAGGTCACCGACACCGGTGGGCACCCGGGCGCGGGCACGGCCACCGGAAGCGGCCGGGGCCTGGTCGGCCTGCGCGAGCGCCTCGCCGTCCACGACGGAACCCTGACCACCGGCCGACGCCTGACCGGCGGCTACCGTGTGGAGGCCCTGATCCCCTTGGAGACACCGTGACCGAGCCGCCGCGGGTGCTCGTCGCCGACGACCAGACCCTGGTCCGCACGGGCTTCCGGTTGATCCTCGGCGCCGACGGCATCGACGTCGTCGCCGAGGCGGCCAACGGAACCGAAGCGGTCGAAGCGGTCCGCCGCACACGGCCCGACGTGGTCCTGATGGACGTCCGGATGCCCGAGATGGACGGCCTGGAGGCCACCCGACGCATCCTCGACGGCGCCGCCGACACCCCCGGCATCTCCGGCGCCCCCGAGGGACCTCGCGTCATCATCCTGACCACCTTCGACCTCGACCGGTACGTCTACGCGGCACTGTCCGCCGGGGCCAGCGGCTTCCTCCTCAAGGACGTCACACCCGAGCAACTGACCGCGGCCGTCCGCACGGTCCGTACCGGCGACGCCCTGCTCGCGCCCGCCATCACCCGCCGCCTCGTGCAGCGGTTCGCCCGGCGCGGCAGCGACACCACCGCCCTGCACCGCGACCTCGCCTCGCTCACCCCGCGCGAACTGGAGGTCCTCGGCCTGCTGGCCCGAGGACTGAGCAACGCCGAACTCGCCACCCGCCTCCACCTGGCCGAGGCGACCGTCAAGACGCACGTCGCCCGCATCCTCGCCAAGCTCGGACTCCGTGACCGTGTCCAGGCCGTCATCGCCGCCTACGAGACGGGGTTGGTCAGCGCCGGCGCACACGACGAGTGACCGGGCGGTCGCGGTGAGGTGGTCAACCACAGAAAGTCTCCGTTGGGTACGACGAAGGTCACAATTACATATCGGGCACTTCGCACATCAATCTTCACGCGAGACACACAAGTTGGCTAAGTTGACCGGCAGGCCGTACGACTCCCTCCGGTGAACCTCGCCGGGTCGGGCGGCCTCCGCCGAATCCGGCAGGCCATGCGGCAGCCGGAGCCGGAGGTCCAGTCGATTTTCAGGGTGAATCGGCCCAACTGCCCAGTCGGCAGGGGCCGTAGGGCATGCCTTCCGGAACCGTCCGCCCGGACCCGACAGTCGACCCGGCAGGCGGAGCACGGAAGGAGTCGTCTCCCATCGCGTCGGAACGAACGCCGCGCCCCGGAGGCCCCGGTCTCCCCGGCAACTCCCGGTCCGCCCTCGTGAAGGCGGGCCCCACTTCCGTGGACCAGTACTCCTCGGACCGGTTCGCCGCCGCAGGCACGCCCGCCCCGAAAGACGACGAGCCGAGCCGCGAGGAGGTCCAGCAGCGGATCAGCAGCCTCTACGACCGGGTCGAGAACGCCGGCGGGAACTTCAACGCGACCCGGGCGGCGACCGCGGCGACGCGCACGGTCAAGCCGGCCTCCGGGAACGGCGGAGGCCGCGGCGGCGCCACCGATGCCGCCGCGCCGCTCCCGGAGGTGGCGAAGCGGTGGTTCGACGTGGGGCGCTCCCAACTGGGCCCCGTCGTACCGGCGATGCTGCCGCCCGACCGGATGCCGGACCGTAGGCCCGACCGCGGCTCGGCCGGGTCCCGGCCCGCCGATTCCGGCGCGCGCCCGGGCGGCCGGGATGAGACGGCCGGCAAGCCCGTCCTGGAGCTGACCGCCGGACCGTCGGCCGGAGGCGCCGCCGGACCCGTGGCGGAGCTGACCGCGAGACCCGTGGCCGAGTTGACCGCGGGACCCGTCGCCGCGCTGCCGGCCGTACCGGCGCAGCGCCAGGCGTCCGGCAGGACAGCCGCCTTGCCAGGACCGGCAGCCGACCCGTCGCAGACCTCGCAGGCGTCGTTGCGCACCTCCAAGCAGCGGAACCAGCGAAAGCTCGGACAGGCCCGTGAGCTGCTCGCCGGGCACGCCGCCCGGCGGAGCGCGCCCGTCGCGGCGATCGAGTCGTCCCGGCCGGTCGAGAACGCCTGGCGCCCCGCCGAGGAGCAGACCTACCCCTGGGCCGCGGCGGACCCGTGGCAGCAGCAATCCACCGGCTACGGCACCGAGCCGTACACCGGCAGCGCGCCGTACGCCGGTACGGACATGCGCGCGGGCACGGACCAGTACGCCGGTACAGCCGCGTATCCCGGTACGGCCACGTACCCCGGTCCGGGAATGGGCGCCGCCACCGACCAGAGCATCGGCGGCGGCATGTATCTCGGTACGGATCAATACGCCGGCACGGGCCTGTACGCCGACGCGAGCACGCCCATCGCCGCGGGAATCGTCCGTGACATGCAGGGCACGCCCGCCCCTGCGTACGCAACGCCCGCCCCTGCGTACGCAGCGCCCGACCCCGGGTACGCAGCGCCCGGTCCGGGGTACGCAGCGCCCGACCCCGGGTACGCCGGAAAGGCCGCCAGGGCCGTCGACTTCGCGCGCGGTCAGATCGGCAAACCGTGCGTCTGGGGTGCGATGGGGCCGGGCTCGTACGACTGCTCCAGTCTCACCCAGGCCGCCTGGAGGGCCGCCGGAGTCGCGCTCCCGCGTGCCGTCCACGAGCAGGCGACCGCCGGCACGATGATTCCCGTCTCCGACATCCGGCTCGGTGACCTGATCCTCTTCAGCGGGCCCGTCGGCCACGTCGGCATCTGCACCGGCAACGGCATGATGATCCACGCACCGAGCCCGGGAGTGGCCATACGCGAGGAGTCGATCTACTGGGCAGGGGAGTCGGCGATCCACAGCGTGATACGGCCCGTCTGAGCCCGCCGGCCCGCTACCGCCTCGTCCGCACGCCGCCGAGGAAGGCCGGGTGCCGGCCGAGGCGACGGACGTACTGGTCCAGCTCGGGGTACGCGGCCAGGGCGTCGGCCGTGCCGAGGTGGGTGAGCGCCACCCAGAGGTCCACGTCCGCAGCGGTGAGTTCCTCGCCCAACACGTAGGAATGCGTGGCCAGTTGATGGTCGAGGAGCGTCAGTGTCGCCGCTCGGGCATGAGGCTGAGCGGTCGGTGTGACATCCCGGGCGAGGAGCTCACGCAGGGCGTCGATCTCCGCGGCGAGGGCCGGCGGCCGAAGTACGGGCAGGCCGGCCGCCTCGTCGTCCCGCAGCCCGGAGAGGTCGGCGAGGTCGCGCAGTATGTCGGGCGTGTGGTTGCTGACGACGCGTCCGCTCCACCGGTCGCACAGCGCGGGCGCGGTGAGCGGGCCGTCGTAGTGGTGCCAGGTCGCCTCGTAGGCCCTGCGCAGTGCGGCGAAGGCGTCGGGCGTCTCGGCGGGACGGGTCAGGACCGTGGTGGCCGTCGAGTTCTCAAGTCCCAGCAGGGCCAGGGTGATCGAGACACGCAGCGAGCGCTGACAGCCTTCGGACAGATACAGCTGATAGCGGTGCGGCGCCGGATAGAAACCGCCGGCGAGACCGACGCCGATGCGGCCGCGGAAACGGTGCGGACGTGCTGCCGAGCCGGGCGCGGCCGGACCGCAGGCAACCGGACCGCAGGCGGCCGTGCCGGTGACGGCCGCACGGGCGGCGGCCGTCGCGAAGGTACCTGCACTTGAACTGCGGGAACTCGAACCGCGGGAAACTGTCTCGGGCATGGCTCTCCAGAGGGAATCGCGGAAGCCCTGGCAGCCTTGTGGGCGCCAGTGGCGAAACGGAGTGACTGCGCTGTCGGCGTGCAAATCCGGGTCGAGCGGACGTGCAGCCGACTAGTAAGCGCTGGAGACGCGGAGAAGATCGATGTGCAGTCGCCTCGTCAAGCCGTTCCTGGGCAATTCCCACCCGTCCACGGTCGGGGCTCGCACGAGGCGAGACCACGCTTGTCCCGCCGCTCCGGCGGAACCCGGTCGTCACCCGGGGCACCCCGTCGCGGTGGAAGGGTTGCCTGCCAGCGAGCCGGGGCCGATGACCGTACGGACGGGGGAACCCCGACCGACGGGCGCTGACAATCGTGACCGTCCCCGCAAGTGTCGGTGCGCTGAGTGAGGCCGTCAAGAAGGCGATACGACACGTCTCAACACGTGGGCAGACACATCGCCGAACCGCCGAACCGGCGTGCGGGACGTACCGTCGGGCCGGACGAACCGCCGGTCAAACCGTTCCCCGAACCGCTCAGGAGAAAATTCCGGCTGCCGGAAGAAACGGCATACCCGTACTGTTGTGTGCGTCGACGAGCAGACGGTGCCCGATCAGGGGACCGCGAACGAGGCCGGCCGGACCCGGGTCCGCCGAGCCGCAGGGACGGAGGTGACGCACGTGCGACCGAGCCCCGTGCCCCGCCTCCGCGTCCCGAAGCTCACCCCGCGCCGCCGCGTACGCCTGTACTCCCGGCCGCACATCGATCTGCTGCGCATCGCCGGCGCGCTCTGTCGTCCCTGACCCGTATCCCTCGCGGCCCCGCCCTCCTCCCGTGAGGGCCGGCTTTCTCCTACGGTCGATCAGGAAGGCACACCTCTCGTGTCCTCAGCTTCCCCTGCCCTGCCCTCTTCCGAGTCCGAGTCCGCCTCCGCTCCCTCCCACCTGCACCTCGCCGTGGCGCTCGACGGTGCCGGCTGGCATCCCGCCGCCTGGCGCGAACCGGTGGCCCGCCCCCGGGACCTGCTCACCGCCGGCTACTGGACGGACCTCGTCACCGAGGCCGAACGCGGCCTGCTCGACTTCGTGACCATCGAGGACGCCCTCGGCCTCCAGTCCTCGCACTTCACCGAACCCGACGGCCGGACCGACCAGGTCCGCGGCCGCCTCGACGCCGTCCTCATCGCGGCCCGCGTCGCACCACTGACCAGCCACATAGGTCTGCTGCCGACCGTGGTGGCCACCCACACAGAGCCCTTCCATATATCGAAGGCCATCGCCACGCTCGACTATGTGAGCACCGGCCGTGCGGGCGTACGGGTCCAGGTGTCGGTACGCCGGAGCGACGCCGCCCATTTCGGCCGCCGTACGCTCCCCTCGTTCAGCATCGAGGACCTGGGCAGCCCCGAGGTGCGGGAGCTGACGGTCGACCTCTTCGACGAAGCGGCCGACTACGTCGAAGCGGTCCGACGGCTGTGGGACAGCTGGGAGGACGACGCGGAGATCCGGGACGTCGCCACCGGCCGATTCATCGACCGGGACAAGCTGCACTACATCGACTTCGAGGGCGAGCACTTCAGCGTCAAGGGGCCCTCGATCACGCCCAGGCCCCCGCAGGGCCAGCCGCTCGTCGGCGCGCTCGCCCACGACACCGTGACCGGTGCGCCGTTCCGCCTGCTGGGCCGCTCCGCCGACCTCGGGTTCGTCACCCCGCACGACGCCGGACAGGCCCGGGTGATCGTCGCCTCGGTGCGCGCCGAACAGGACGCGGCCGGGCGGACGGGGGAGCCCCTGCACCTCTTCGGCGACCTGGTCGTCCTCCTGGACGACGATCCCGCCGAGGCCGCGGCCCGCAAGGAACGGCTCGACGCCCTCGCCGGCTACCCGTACACCAGTGACGCCAGGATCTTCACCGGCACACCGGCCCAACTCGCCGATCTGCTAGAGGAGTTGAGCCAGGCCGGTCTCACCGGCTTCCGGCTGCGCCCCGCCGTCGCCGGCCACGACCTCCCGGCGATCACCCGGGGCCTGGTCCCCGAACTCCAGCGCCGCGGCGTCTTCCGGCACGCGTACGAGGCCGACACCCTGCGCGGGCTGCTCGGGCTCGAACGCCCTGCCAACCGCTACGCCGCTGCTGCCCCCGACGCCGCCGCCGCCACCGCCTGAGCCGGAAGGACCACGACCATGAGCAAGCCCCGCAAGCAGATCCACCTCGCGGCCCACTTCCCCGGTGTCAACAACACCACCGTGTGGAGCGACCCCGCGGCCGGCAGCCACATCGAGTTCAGCTCCTTCGCCCACCTCGCGCGCACCGCCGAACGCGCCAAGTTCGACTTCCTCTTCCTCGCCGAGGGCCTGCGCCTGCGCGAACAGGGCGGCAAGATCTACGACTTGGACGTCGTCGGTCGGCCCGACACCTTCACCGTCCTGTCCGCGCTCGCCGCCGTCACCGAACGCCTCGGACTGACCGGCACCATCAACTCCACCTTCAACGAGCCCTACGAGGTGGCGCGTCAGTTCGCGAGCCTCGACCACCTCTCGGACGGCCGCGCCGCCTGGAACGTCGTCACCTCCTGGGACGCCTTCACCGGCGAGAACTTCCGCCGCGGCGGCTTCCTCCCGCAGGAGGAGCGCTACTCCCGCGCCAAGGAGTTCCTGGCCACCGCGAACGAACTCTTCGACTCCTGGCGCGGGGACGAGATCGTCGCCGACCAGGAGGGCGGCACGTTCCTGCGCGACGCGAAGGCCGGCGCCTTCGTCCACCAGGGCCGGCACTTCGACATCGAGGGGCAGTTCAACGTCCCGAGCTCGCCCCAGGGCCGCCCGGTGATCTTCCAGGCGGGCGACTCCGAGGAGGGCCGCGAGTTCGCCGCCGCCGGCGCCGACGCGATCTTCAGCCGGTACGCCACCCTCACGGAGGGCCAGGCGTTCTACACGGACGTCAAGGGCCGCCTGGCCCGCTACGGTCGCACGCCCGACCAGCTGCTGATCCTGCCCGCCGCGACCTTCGTCCTGGGCGACACGGACGCCGAGGCCGAGGAACTGGCCCGCGAGGTGCGCCGACAGCAGGTCAGCGGGGCGACCGCGCTCAAGCACCTGGAGTTCGTCTGGAACCGCGACCTGTCCGCGTACGATCCGGAAGGACCGCTGCCCGACATCGACCCCGACCTCGGCGAGCACACCCTCGCACGCGGCCGTGCCCAGGTCCGGATGTACCGCGACCCGCTGGCCACCGCCCGCGAGTGGCGGGAGCGCGCGGCAGCCAACAAGTGGTCCATCCGCGACCTGGTCATCGAGACCGGCAACCGCCAGGCCTTCGTCGGCTCCCCGGCGACCGTCGCGCACACCATCGACGAGCTCGTGCAGGCCGACGCCAGTGACGGCTTCATCCTGGTCCCGCACATCACCCCCGGCGGCCTCGACGTCTTCGCCGACACGGTCGTCCCGCTGCTCCAGGAGCGCGGCGTCTTCCGCACGGAGTACGAGGGCACGACCCTGCGCGACCACCTGGGACTGGCCCTGCCCTCCGCCCAGGAGACCTCCGCCAGTTCGGTCGGCTCCGCGGTGCGGGGCGAGCGGGCCGCGTCGTGAAGTTCCTGGCCATCACCCTGATCGTGCACGCGCCGGACCCGGTGACCGGCGTCCTCAAACCCACCGGCGCCCGCTTCCGCGAAGTGCTCGACAACGCCCTGCTGGCCGAGGAGCTGGGCTTCGACGGCTTCGGCGTGGGGGAGCGGCACGAGCGCCCCTTCATCTCCTCCTCGCCGCCCGTCGTACTCAGCCACATCGCCGCGCTCACCTCGCGCATCCGGCTGTTCACGGCGGTGACCACGCTCAGCCTCCTCGACCCGGTGCGCGCGTACGAGGACTACGCGACCCTGGACCACCTGTCCGGCGGTCGCCTCGAACTGATCATCGGCAAGGGCAACGGCGCCGCCCAGCGCGACCTGTTCCACGTCACGCCGGAGGACCAGTGGGACCGCAACGCCGAGAGCTACGAGGTGTTCCGCAAGCTCTGGCGGCAGGACAAGGTGACCGCGGCGACCCGCTTCCGCCCCGGCCTCGTGGACGCGGAGGTGTGGCCGAGACCGCTCCAACAGCCCATCCGCGTCTGGCACGGCAGCGCCACGAGCAAGGAGTCCGTCGACCTCGCCGCCCGCTACGGCGACCCGCTCTTCTCGGCGAACGTCACCAACCCGATCGACCCGTACGCCGAGTTGATCGGTTACTACCGCGACCGCTGGGAACACCACGGCCACGACCCGGCCCGCATCGCCGTCGGCGCCGGGACCGCCGGCTACTACGCGGCCCCCACCTCACAGGAGGCGACCAGCGCGTACCGGCCCGTCTTCGAGGGGCAGTTGGCGTTCCAGAGACGGCTCGGCCTCCAGCCGGTGTTCACCACCCTGGAGGACTTCGTGGAGCGGAGTTCGGCACTGATCGGCAGCCCGCAGCAGATCATCGAGAAAGTGCACCGCTACCACGAGCGGTTCGGCCACACGGTGCTGCATCTGCACGCGGACGCCGGCGGGCTGACGGACAGGCAGCACCGCGACTCGCTGACCCTCTTCCAGTCGGCCATCGCTCCCGTGCTGCGCCGCGAGATCCCCGACCCGCCGTTCCCCTGGGGCCCGGTGCAGGCCGGGCCCCCGCCGCTGCCCGTCTCCGCCGACCGCTGAGGAGCACCGCCACACATGTCAGACATCCCCCTCGGCGTCCTCGACCTGGTCCCGGTGTCGTCCGGCTCCACCGCGGCCGAGGCGCTGCGCAACTCCATCGACCTGGCCCGGCGGACGGAACGGCTGGGGTACGCCCGCTACTGGTTCGCCGAGCACCACCTGAACCCCGGAGTGGCCGGGACCTCACCGGCGGTCGTGCTCGCGCTCACCGCGTCCGCGACCTCGACGATCCGGCTCGGCTCCGGAGCCGTACAGCTGGGCCATCGCACCGCCCTGTCCACGGTGGAGGAGTTCGGGCTGGTCGACGCGCTGCATCCCGGGCGCCTCGACCTGGGCCTGGGCCGTTCCGGTGGCCGGCCGCCCGCGGCGCCCGTCGATCCGCCGCCGAACGCGACCCCGGTGGTGGACGGCCGTGCCCCGGGCGGTCTGCTGATCCCGCCGCGGTTCTCCTTCGCGCACCTGCTCGGCTCGCCCCGGGTCGCACTCCAGCTGGGGCTGCTCAAGCAGCCGAACGCCGAGTCGCAGGAGTACGGCGAGCAGGTCGACGACATCCTCGCGCTGCTGGCCGGCACCTACCGGTCGGCGGACGGCATCGAAGCCCATGTGGTCCCGGGTGAGGGCGCCGACGTACAGGTGTGGATCCTGGGCAGCAGCGGGGGTGAGAGCGCCGAGGTCGCGGGCCGGAGCGGTCTGCGGTTCGCGGCGAACTACCACGTCAGCCCGGGGACCGTACTGGAGGCCGTCGACGCGTACCGGGCCGCGTTCCAGCCCTCCGACGTACTCGACAAGCCGTATGTGAGCGTCTCGGCCGACGTCGTGGTCGCCGAGGACGACGAGCGGGCCCGAGAGCTGGCCGTCGGCTACGGCCCGTGGGTGCGCAGCATCCGCACGGCCGAGGGCGCGATCCCGTTCCCGACACCCGAGGAGGCCCGCGCCCATGTCTGGACCGACGCGGACCGGGAGCTGGTCCAGGACCGCCTCGACACCCAGTTCGTCGGCTCCCCGGGCCGGGTCGCCGGTCAACTGGAACAGCTGCTGGCGGCCACCGGAGCCGACGAGCTGCTGATCACCACCATCACCCACGACCACGCCGACCGGGTCCGCTCGTACGAGCTGCTGGCGGAGGAGTGGCGACGGAGGTGACCTGACCGGGCGGCGGCCCGACCGACACCGGGCCGCCGCCCGCCACCACCGTGGGTGTGGGCGTGTGTGCGCATGTGGATGTGGGTGCGGATGTGCGCTCCGGCTCAGCCCAGGCCCACGTAGTCCTGCAGTGCCTGCGAGCGGGAGGGGTGGCGCAGCTTCGACATCGTCTTGGACTCGATCTGACGGATGCGTTCACGGGTGACCCCGTAGACCTGGCCGATCTCCTCCAGGGTCTTGGCCTGGCCGTCCAGGAGCCCGTACCGCAGGGTGATGATGCCTGCCTCGCGCGGGGACATGTGGGACAGGACGGTCTGGATGGTGTCCTTGAGGAGCCGGAACGACACCGCGTCGAAGGGGGAGACGCTTTCGCTGTCCTCGATCACGTCACCCAGTTCGGTGCCGCCCTCTTCGCCCAGCGGCATGTGCAGTGAGACGGGTTCCTTGATGTATCCGTCGAGTTCCACGATCTTCGAGACGGGTAGATCCAATTTCTCCGCGATCTGCTCCACCGTGGGCTCGACGCCCAGTTCCTGGAGCAATTCCCGACGGAGTCTGGCCACTTTGTTGATCGCTTCGACCGCGTGGACCGGAATGCGGATGGTGCGGCTCTGGTCGGCCAGCGCCCGGGAAATCGCCTGCCGGATCCACCAGGTCGCGTAGGTGGAGAACTTGAATCCCTTGACGTAGTCGAACTTCTCGACGGCCCGGATCAGGCCCGTGTTGCCCTCCTGGATCAGGTCCAGGAAGTTGAGCCCGCGTCGTGTGTAGCGCTTGGCTATGGACACCACGAGACGGAGATTCGCCTCGGTGAGGTGGGACTTCGCCCGGTGCCCGTCGTCGGCGAGCATCGCCAGCTCCCGCCGGAACAGCGGGTCGAGACCGGGTTCCTCGTCGAGCTTCCGCTGGGCGAACAGGCCGGCCTCGATCCGCCGGGCGAGATCCACCTCCTGCGCGGCGGTCAGCAGGCGGACCCGGCTGATCACCTTCAGGTAGTCCCGGACCTGGTCGACCGAGGCGCCGTCGGAGGTGAGCACGGGTTCAGGGCCGTCGGACTCGTCGTCCGGAGACGGCGGATGGGTCTGCTGCTCCTGGGGGTCTGTCTCCATCGCGCTCAGCATCTCTTCCCGGGCCTCATTCCCCGCGCACACTCAAGCAATGTCAACAACGACCTCTGGGTCTTCGGAAATCCCGCATTCTCGTCATTCCTCGTGCCGTTCACAAAGGTACACCCGCCTGAGCCGTCGGTGACGGGCCGGAAATGTCGCAAAATTCTGGGTGAGATGTCTCACGTGTTCTCGGCGGTTGATTTTCGAGACGTTTCGTGAGCCCGGCGGCGGCGTTCGCACGGGGATCGGCGCCGGTCGAGACATCCACGCGGATCGCACGTACTACTACGCGGTCACCGCCACCGGCTCGCAGGAGGAGAGCGGCATCTCGGGGCGGGTGGCGGTGCCTTCCACCCCGACGCCGACGGCGGCCGTGTCGTTCAGCTCCGATAGCCGCGCAGTTTTCGATACAGCGTCGCGCGGGCGATGCCGAGCGCCGCCGCGGCTCGCGCCTTGTTGCCGCCGTGCCGGCGCAGCGCCTCCAGGATGGCGGTGCGCTCGGCGTGCTCCATCGGGCTCAGCGTGCGCGCCGCGGGCCCTTCCCGTACCGGGTCGGGCAGTTCGGCCCGTCGCACCGGCCCGAGCGTCCGGCGCTGCTGGGCCAGCGCCCTGACGACACGGGCCAGTTCGGTGACGTTACCGGGCCACGGATGGCGCTCCAGGGCGTGCAGCGCGTCCAGGGTCCAGGTGAGAGGGGGCTCGCCCGGCGCGGGACCCGGCGTCACCGCCGGGAGCAACTCCCTGATGTCCTCCGGGCGTTCGCGCAGCGCGGGCAGTGTCACCGAGTGGGTGGCCAGGGTGTCGAGCAGCCGTTGGAGGCAGGGGCCGGGAACGGCGTCGGGCGTGTACGTGACCAGGAGCGGTGCGTGCGGGTGCTGGTCGAGCAGGGAGTTGAGCGAGGCCACGTCCGACTGCGCGAGCCGCTCGGCGTGGCGCAGCAGGAGTGCCCGGCCGTCCGGCAACGCCTCGGCCCAGCCGTCGAGTTCGCCCACGGACCGGTCCGCCGCGTCCACGACCAGCGGCGCCTGCTGCCCGCGCGCGGCCAGCAACTCCCGTGCCAGGGCGGTCTTCCCGGTGCCGCGTTCGCCGGTCAGCAGCAGCGGCTCCCGGGTGGTTGCCAGCTCCGCCGCCCGGCTCGTCGCGTGGAGCCAGGGGACCGAACGCCCGGCGAGCGCCACGCGGGGCCGTCCGACGGTTCGCGCGACGCCGCCGGCGGGCGGTTCGAGGACGGCGACCACACCGATGACCTCGCTCCGGTGCCGTACCTGCGTGACGCGCGCGGTGCCGGCGCCGTCGGGCAGTTCGAGCTCGTACGCGCCCGGACCGGCGGCCCCGTGACAGGCCGCCGGCCGGTACGCCGGTCCGCCCGGAGCTTCCGCCTCGGGAGCTTCCACTTCGGAAGCTTCCGGCCCGGGAACCGCCGTGCCCGTGGCCGAGCCGGTGCCGGCCGGAGTGCGCGGGGTGCCCGGTGCCGAGTCGATGCCGGCCGTGGTGCGCGGGGCCGGGCCGTCGCCCCCGGCGCTCCGCTCCAGCATCTCCACCGCCTCCGGCGACAGCAGCCCCGCCGCCGCCTCGCTCAGCAGGCGGTTCCGCCCGTCCAGCGCCACGACCGCGGCTCCCGGTCGGGAGGCCGCCCGCTGGTACGCGTCGAGCAACACGTGTTCCGCCGTGCGCGACCGGGTCAGGAGCTCCGCCTCGACGGCCGCCGCGGTGGCCTCGGCGAGGGCGGCCCCGGGATGCGGCGAGCGTTCGGCGCACAGGCCGGACGCGACGGTCACCGTGCCCAGGACCCGCCCGTTCTCCGGCGCCAGCACCGGAACGCTGACGGCGGACACGTCCTGCCACAGATCGAGGAAGTGCTCCGGGCCGTGCGCCTCCGCGCGGCGCCGGCTGCGCAGGGCGAGCGCCGCGCTGTTGTGCCCGACCTCTCGTTCGGACAGGTCACGGCACCGCTCGTCGTCGGGAGCGTTCCCGCCCGACCACAGCACCCGCAGCCGCTCGTCGGTGAGGACCAGGGCCGACTGTCCGGAGGAGAGTCCGGGAGCGAGCCGTTCGAGCACCGGCCGCGCGGCGGTCAGCACGGCGGGCTCCCCGGAACGTACGGGCCGGACGGATTCCTTGAGGTCGTGCGGTACGCCGAAGAAGCGGGCGCGCCGCCACGCCGCGACGACCTCGTCCGGTACGCCGTCGGGCAGCGGGAGCCCCGTCAGGAACCGCTCGCGAGCCTGGCGCAGCGGTGCAAGAGCGGGGAGGTCCTGGGAGTCGTTCGCGGTGGTCACAGCGCGTCCCACGCTACCCGGCGTTGTTGAAGGAGCAACAAGGGGTGGTGCAGTCCGTGACGTGAGTGTCCGCAAGTTATCGAAACGGAAAGCGCTGTCATGCTCCTCGACAACCCGTTCGAGGCCAGCCCATTCTGCAAGCAGCAGTTGTGGCATGAGCGCGACAGGAGTGCCGAGGAAGTGCCAGAAGACATCAGAAGGTGCCAGGAGGTGCCAGAAGGGCGCCCAGGCAGTGCCAGGAGACGGCGATGAAGGAGAGGACCCATGATCAGGCGCAGATCGGTGCTGGCGGCGGCGGGCGGCACGCTGCTGGGCAGCGCGCTGGCCACGGGCACCGCACGGGCCGACGCGACGGTCGCGGTCGACCCCGCCGTCGGCTACGGCCGCTGGGAGGGCTGGGGCACCTCGCTCGCGTGGTGGGCCAACGTGTTCGGCGCCCGTGACGACTTCGCCGACATCTTCTTCACCACCAGGTCCGTGGCGTACGGCGGCAGGACCCTGCCCGGCCTCGGCCTGAACATCGCCCGCTACAACCTGGGCGCGTGCAGCCCGAACAGCGTGGGCGGCCAGAGCATGGTCGCCTCGCCCAACATCCCGGCGTTCAAGCAGATCGAGGGCTACTGGCAGGACTGGAACAACGAGGACCCCACCTCCGCCGCCTGGGACTGGACGGCCGACGCCAACCAGCGCGCCGCCCTGGTCAAGGCGGTCCGACGAGGCGCCGTCCCCGAGCTGTTCGCCAACTCGCCCATGTGGTGGATGTGCCTCAACCACAACCCCTCCGGCGCGTCCGGCGGCGGCAACAACCTCCAGTCCTGGAACTACCGCCAGCACGCCTCCCACCTGGCCGCCGTCGCCCTGTACGCGAAGAACAACTGGGGCGTGGACTTCGCGACGGTCGACCCGTTCAACGAGCCCTCGTCCAGCTGGTGGACCGCCACGGGCACCCAGGAGGGCTGCCACATGGACGCGACCGTCCAGGCGGCCGTACTCCCGTACCTGCGCGGCGAACTGGACGCGCGCGGCCTGTCCGGCGTCAGGCTCTCGGCGTCCGACGAGACCAGCTACGACCTGGCCCGCACCACTTGGAACTCCTTCGGGGCGTCGACGAAGGCCCTGGTCAGCCAGGTCAACGTGCACGGCTACCAGGGCTCCGGCGGCCGGCGCGACCTCCTCCACACCGACGCCGTGACGACAGCCGGCAAGAAACTCTGGAACTCGGAGACCGGTGACAGCGACGGCACCGGCCTCACCCTGGCGAGCAATCTGTGCCTGGACTTCCGCTGGCTGCACCCGACCGCCTGGGTCTACTGGCAGGTGATGGACCCCTCCACCGGCTGGGCGATGATCGCGTACGACCAGAGCACGCTGCAGCCGACCACCGTGCAGACCAAGTACTACGTGATGGCCCAGTTCAGCCGCCACATCCGGCCGGGCATGACCATCCTCGACACGGGCGTCGGATACGCGGTCGCCGCCCATGACGCGACCCAGCAGCGCCTGGTCGTCGTGGCGGTCAACTCCGGCGCCGCGCAGACGCTGACGTTCGACCTGTCCCGCTTCGGCCAGGTCACCGGCGGTACGGGCGGACTCGTACGCCGCTGGAACACGCTCACCTCCGGCGGCGGAGACCTCTACACCGCCCGCTCGGACACCTATCTGAACGGCAAGAGCCTGAGCGTGCCGTTCGCCGCCGGCTCGGTGCAGACCTTCGAGATCGACGGGGTCACCGTGTGACGGTGGGGCCGGGCCGGGTCCCACCGGGCTGAGCGGTCGTGCCGGCGCCCCGGAGGCGGGTGTCTCGAAATGAGACACCCGCCTCCGCGCGTCCTGGTTCAAGATCGTCATGAGTTCCGTGCCGTCTCGCCGGGGCTCTGACGCAGGTGATGAAAGGTGAACACCATGGCCCTCGCACTGCTTCGGCGCCGGCGGCCCAAGCGAGGCTCCGGCGCCGGCGCGACGGGCGTCTCGCTCCCCCTCCCGCCGGGCGCGGGCGCCATCAGCCGGGAGGTCGTCGACCCCATGGGCCAGCCGATGGGCGGCGCCGACGTGACGGTCACCGCTCTGGCCACGCACCGCGTCGTGGCACGCGGCACCACCGACCCGTACGGCTACTTCCTCGCCGCGCTGCCGCCCGCCCAGTACAGCCTGATGATCGCCGCCGAGGGCCTGCACCCCCACCGCGAGACGGTCGACGTGGTGGCCGGGCCCGCGGCTCCCGGGGAGCAGATCTGGCTGCAGCCCGCCCGCCGGCTGGAACTGCCGTCGCCGGGCACCTGGCTCTTCGACCCGCCCCACACGGCGATCCGGTTCATCGCCAAGCACGTCGGCATGGCCCATGTGCACGGCCGCTTCGAGCGCTTCGAGGGCGGCATTCAGATCGCCCCGGACATGGCCGACTCCCGCGTCCACGTCCGTATCGACGCGTCGAGCATCACCACCGGCAACCGGACGCGCGACGACCACCTGCGGTCGGGGGACTTCCTGGACGTCGAGCGGTTCCCGCACATCGACTTCCACAGCACGCGGTTCGCTTACCGCGGCGGCAGCAGGTGGACCCTCCAAGGCGCGCTGACGATGCACGGGGTGAGCCGCTCGGTGGCCCTGGACACCACCTACCTCGGCACGGTGAACGGCGGCTACGGCGAGGAACTGCGCTGCGCGGCCCTGGCCAAGGCGGAGCTGCACCGGGAGGACTACACGCTCAACTGGCGCTCCATGCTGGCGCGTGGCATCGCGGTGGTCGGCCCGACGGTCCAACTGGAACTGGACATCCAGGCGATGTACCGCACGCACGACACGCCCACCCCGCCGCGGTAGCGCTCCGCTGGGTTTGAGGTGTTCGGCTGCGGGTGATCCGTGGCCGGGCGCGCCGTTCCCCGCGCCCCTTACGGGGCGCCCGTGAGCAGGCGGCGTGGGTTGGCGATGCGGAAGGCGTACGCCGCGGCGCCGCCCAGCCCGAAGCCGGGGCTCTGCGGGGGTTCGGCGTAGGGGCGGTCCGAGCCCTGGACGATTACGTCGGTGCCGAGGGCCCGGACGACCGCGTCGACAGCGCGCGGACCGTACGAGGAGGTCTCGACGAACACGTTCCGATCGACCTCCTTGCGGCCCTCGGCCCCGCCACGGGCCGCGAAACGTTCCCCGTGCAGGGGCGCGAGACCGGCCAGCAGCGCGAAGCACACCCGCAGCCGCGGATGGCGTGGCCGGCCGAAGGCCCGGAACGCGAACCAGGCGGCGTGCATCTGCTGCACGTACGGCACCATCGCGGGCCACCAGCCGGGCCGCGGCGACGCGTCGGCCGCGGGGCCCGGGTGGACGAACAGCGGAAGGCCGCGCGCTTCGAGCAGGTCGAGCAGCGGGGCGCAGTGCGCGTAACCGGCCGCGTCGGCCAGACAGTTCGCCGGGAGCTGGAGGCCGGCGAAGCCCCGGTCGAGATCCCCGGCGGTCACGTCGGCGTCGATGTCCCGGACACAGGCGGCGGCCCAGGCACCGAACGGCCGGGGCAGCGCGGCGGCGCCCTCGTGGTACGCGTCGAGCAGCGGCCGTGCCTCCCCGGACGGCAGCCACTCCACACCGAGCGGCGCGGACAGCGAGACCAGGGCCCGGCCGAGGCCGTCGGCGACCGCGAGTTCGGCACGCCGTGCGATGTCGTGGTCGGCGGGGGAGACCTCGTAGGGCGGCTCACCCGCGGTGTGCAGGGTCCAGCGGTCCCGGCCGTCTCCACCATCCCCACCGTCCAGGAACGGCGGCTCGGTGCGCGCACGCAGGGCCGCGACGAACGAGCCGGTCCACAGATGCTGGTGTACGTCGACGTTGGTCACGAAGCTCCTCTTGTCAGGGCGCGCAGGGTGCTTCGTACCTCGTCGGACCCCAGGACGGCATCGCTCACCCGGTCCACGTCCGCACCGCAGGGCCGGTCGTCGTCCAGGCGCGGGACGAGCTCGCGGATCGCCGCGTGCAGGACGACAGGTCCCCGTCCGAGAGCGGCGGGCGAGGCCAGGTCGACCGCCTGCGCGGCGGCCAGGGCCTCCACGGCGAGCAGTTGCCGCAGCCGGACGAGCATCGTCGACAGCCGCCGTGCGCCGAGCGCCGCGTTGGTCGAGTCGTCCTCGACACCGTCCGCGCCGTGCCGGGGGTCGGTGCTCACCGGCGCCGACAGCAGGCGGATCTCGGCGACCAGTGCCTGCGCCGTCTTGGCCAGGGGCGCGAAGCCGGAACGCTCCGGGCCGTACGGGGAGAGGTTGGCGGGCAGCCCGCTCAAACCAGGGTTCAGCAGTCGCCGCATCCGTTCCGCGGAGATCGCCGCGGTCTGCGTCAGGGCCAGCGCCAGGGTGTCGAAGGCCAGGGCGAGGGCCGGGGTGTGGAAGTTGCCGGACGAGAGGATCTCACCGGTGCCGGTGCCGAAATCGGCGCTGGTGCCGGCATTGCTGTCGGTGTCGGTGTCGGCCAGTACCACCGGGTTGTCGCCGCTTCCGTTGAGCTCGGGATCCAGCGCCGCGTCGGCGAAGTCGAGCGCGGAGTGCAGCGCACCGTGCACCTGGGCGGCGCAGCGCAGGCTGATCGGGTCCTGGACCCGCCGGGCGTGCCGGGGGTCGGTGAGGTCACCGCCGGCCAGGAGCGCGAGCAGTTCCGCCGCCGCCCGGGACTGCCCGGGTGCCGGACGCAGACCCAGCACGCGGGCGTCCAGCGGGCTGGTGTTGGCCCGGAAGCCCTCGAAGGTGAGCGCGGTGACCGCCTGGGCCAGGGTCAGGACGGTGGCCGCCTCATGGAGGACGAGGCCGCCGTGTCCCGCGGCCAGCGGGCTCGCGCTGCACAGCACGTGCCCGTCCTTCGGACCCAGCTCGGCGGGGGACAGCCCGGCCCGCCGCAGGGCCGCCGCACCGTCGAGCACCTCGCCGACAAGTTCGGCGCGGCCCTCGCCGATGACGACGAGCCCGACATGGGCCATCTGACACAGGTCCGAGGCACCGATCGACCCCACCTCGGGGACCACCGGATGGACCCGCGAGTTGAGCATGCCGACGAGCAGCGGCACGATCTCCGGGCTGACTCCACTGCCACCGCCCGCCAGACCGTTGACGCGGGCGACGAGGGCGGCGCGTACGACGGGGACCGGCAGCGGGTCCCCGACCGCGTTGGCCCGGCCCCGCACCGTACGCACGCTGAACTGCGCGAGTTCGTCGCGCGGCAGTGCGTACGACGACCGGCTGCCGAGGCCCGTCGTCAGGCCGTACGTCGGCACCTGACGGTCGACCACGTCGTCGACCACCGCGCGGTCGCGGGCCAGCCGGGGGAGCACCTCGTCCGCGAGCACGACCCTGGCGCCGTGCAGGGCGACGGCGGCGACGTCCTCGCAGGACAGGGTGCGCCCGTCGACGATCACTGCTTCGGGACGGCCGGGGTAGGGACCCGTCATGCCCGCCATACCTTTCATGCCCGTCGTACTCGAAGTACCCGTCGTGCCCGTCGCGCCCACCGCGCTTGTCATGAGAACCGCAGCTTCTGTCCGAGTCCGCGCTCCGCGGCCTTCGCGAGCACGGCCGCGCCCAGGGCGATGTCGGACAGGGACAGTCCGCGGTGCCAGAAGAGGATCGTCTCGTCGGGCCGCTCCCGGCCGGGCTTGTCGCCGGCCACGATCTCGCACAGTTCACCGTGCAGGGTCGACTCGCTGAGCCGGCCCGACTCGACATGCGCGCGCAGCGCACCGAAGGGCCCGGACCGGCACTGGCCCCAGTCGTCGACGACGACCTTGTCCATGATGTCGGTGAGGGTGAGTTCGACCGCGCTCATCGTTCCGTACGGCACGACCAGGGCGCCCGGCGCGATCCACTCCGTCCTGAGCAGGGGCTCGGGCCGTTCCAGCCGGGACGCCTCCACGACGATGTCCGCGCCCTCGACGCACGACCGCCAGTCGTCGGTGACGATCACGGGCTTGCCGAGGTCACGCTCCAGCCGCTCCGCGAAGGCGTTGCGGCTCTCCGGACGGCGCGAGTGGACGCGGATCTCGTCCAGGTCGAAGATCCGGTCGAGCAGCCGGACGTTCCAGTACGAGGTGGCGCGGGCGCCGATGTGACCGAGCACCTTGGCATCGGTCCTGGCGAGGTGCCGGGCTCCGAGCGCGGTGATCGCGCCGGTGCGCATCTCGGTGATCGCGGTCGCGTCCAGGACGGCCAGGGGCATGCCCGTACGGGGATCGAAGAGGTTCAGGAGGGCCATCTCGGAGGGCAGACCCGATTTGTAATTGTCGACGTAGTCGCCCACGATCTTGACTCCGGCCATGCCCAGGGGGGCCACATAGCCGCGCAGGACGTTGAAGTGGCCGTTGAAGGCGGGGTCGGGCGTGAGATGGACCCGTGGTTCGATGACCGTCTCGCCGCGACCTTGGGCGAGCAGTCCCTGTTCGACGGCGTCGAGCACCTCGGTGTCGTTCAGTTCCAGCTGTTCGATGTCCGAACCGTTCAGGAACGTGAACAGAACAGGGTCAAGAGTGGTCATTCCGGGCGTCCTCTCGCTTTCTTCGGACGAACGTAACGCCCCGTTTACAAAAGGGGATTGACTGTAATTCAGCCAAGAACAACTCTGCATGACGATATGCAGTCGGGTAAGGGGCAGCTTTGATCAGATTCGACGCGGTGAGCAAAAACTATCCCAACGGCACCACAGCCGTGGACGGACTGTCCCTGGAGCTGGCCGAGGGCGGCATCACGGTCCTGGTCGGTCCCTCCGGCTGTGGCAAGACCACGACCCTGCGGATGGTCAACCGCATGGTGGAGCCGACGGCCGGCACGGTCAGCCTGCGCGGCCAGGACATACGGGAGGTGGCCGCCCCCGAACTGCGCAGGGGGATCGGCTACGTGATCCAGCACGCCGGACTCTTCCCGCATCGCACCATCCTGGACAACGTCGCGACCGTGCCGCTGCTGCTCGGCTGGGGCAAGAAGAAGGCCCGCGCGCGGGCGGCCGAACTGCTCGAACTGGTGGGGCTGCCGGCCACGATGGCCAAGCGCTACCCGTACCAGCTCTCCGGCGGGCAGCAGCAGCGCGTCGGGGTGGCCAGGGCGCTGGGCGCGGACCCGCCCGTGCTGCTCATGGACGAGCCGTTCAGCGCGGTCGACCCCATCGTCCGGGGGGAACTGCAGGCGGAGTTCCTCCGGCTGCAGAAGGAACTGCACAAGACGATCGTGTTCGTCACCCATGACATCGACGAGGCGATCAAGCTCGGCGACAACATCGCGGTGTTCCGGACAGGCGGCAAGCTCGCGCAGTTCGACACCCCGGAGCGGCTGCTCGCGCACCCCGCCGACGACTTCGTCGCCGACTTCGTAGGGCAGGACCGGGGCATCCGCCGGCTCTCCTTCGTCCAGGCGGCCGGTCTGCCGCTGCGCGAGGGCCCGGCGCTGCCGGTGACCGCCTCCGTGGCCGAGGCCCGTGCCCTGGACGAGCCCTGGGTGCTCGTCGTCGACGACGCCCGCCGGCCGCTCGGCTGGGCCGAGGCCGCCGGCCTCGCGGACGCCGGCACGCTGGCGGACATCCCGCTCGCACCGCTCGGCCACACGTTCAGCCTGGTCGGCGACTCGGCGCGGGCCGCCCTCGACGCGGCGCTCCTGTCACCCTCCCGGCTGGCGGTGGGAGTGGACGCGCAGGGCGCGGTCGCGGGAGTCGCGGACGCGTACGAGCTGTCGGCGGCGATCGCCGGTACCGGCGGGTCCCTCGGCGCGGCGCCCGAAGCGGCCGGCGTGGCCGGCGTGGCCGAGACCGCCGAGGCGGCCGGGCCTCAGCTCGTCAAAGGCGCCGCGGACCCGGCCGACGCGGAGGACGCGGAGGACGCCGACGGTTCCGGCAGCAACACAGGCAAGACAGGCGGTGGGGACCGATGAGAGACGGTGAGCCGCTCATACGGTGGGTGTGGATCGGCGATCACGTCGGTGAACTGGCCCACTACACCGGAGTCCATCTGCGCCTCGGCCTCCTGCCGGTGCTGTTCGGGCTGATCATCTCCGTGCCGCTGGGCATCCTCTGCCACCGCTGGCGATGGATCTACCCGCCGACCCTGACCGCGGCCAACGTCCTGTACTCCGTCCCGTCGCTGGCCCTGTTCATGATCTTCGTCCGCTACACGGGGCTGACCGAACGCACGGTCATGATCCCGCTGACCCTCTACACGCTGTCGGTCCTGATACCCAACGTCGTGGACGGACTGGCCTCGGTGCCCGATCCGGTACGGCAGGCGGCCACCGCGATGGGATTCAGTACGGTCCGCCGGGTCATCCAGGTCGAACTGCCGATCGCCGTACCCGTTGTCGTCGCCGGGGTACGGGTCGCCGCGGTCTCCTCCATCAGCCTCGTCGCGGTGGGACAGCTGATCGGCCAGGGCGGCCTCGGCTACTACATCATCCGGGGCCTCCAGCTCGACTTCCCGACGCCGATCATCACCGCGACCGTACTGATCATGCTGCTGGCCCTCGTCACCGACGCGCTGCTCGTACTGGCCCAGCGGCTGCTCACACCGTGGGCGCGGGGCAAGGGGGCGAAGGCGTGAACGATCTCCTGAACCAGATCCGGCTCGTGGGCGACTGGCTGACGTCGTCCCAGCAGTGGCACGGGGACGACGGCATCCCGCACCGGCTCGCGGAGCACCTGACCTACAGCGGTCTGTCGCTGCTGTTCGCGACGCTGATCGGGCTGGCGTTCGGGCTGCTGGTCGGGCACACCGGCCGCGGCGCGTTCGCCGTCGCGAGCGTCGCGAACCTTGCGCGGGCGATCCCCACCTTCGGCCTGGTCGTACTCGTCGTGACCCTCGCCGGGCTCAGTACCACTCCCGTGCTGGTCGCCCTGGTGGCGCTCGCGGTCCCGCCGATCCTCATCAACACCTTCGAGGGGGTCCGCGGCGTCGACCCCGACGCCCGGGACGCCGCGAAGGGAATGGGCATGACCGGCTGGGAGGTCCTGCTGAAGGTCGAGGTGCCGATGGCGCTGCCGCTGATCCTGCTCGGCCTGCGGGTCGCCGCGATCCAGGTGGTGGCCACGGCGACCGTCGCCGCGTATCCCGGTCTCGGCGGTCTGGGCCGCTTCATCGTCGACGGGCTCTCCCGCAACGACTACGAACTGGTCATCGGCGGCTCCGCCGTCGTCGTGGCACTGGCGCTCGTCGTCCAGGCCGTCTTCACCGCGCTGCGGCGCGCCATCGTCTCGCCGGGGCTGCGGCCCGCGGCGACCAAGTCATGAGCCACCGGACTCCCGCGCACCCGATGCATCCGATGCGCGCGGAAGTCGCACCAGAGCCCGCCCCGAGACCTGAGCCCGCCCCGAGACCAGAGCCGTACCTGAGAAAGGGAACACCATGAACAAGGCCACGTACCGCGCCGCCGCCCTCGGCGTCGTCGCCGCGCTCTCGCTGACCGCCACCGCCTGCGGAGGCAGCGACGACAGTGACGACAACCCGCTGACAGGCGGCAGCGCCGACAGCGGAGGCGGCAAGGCCATCGTCGTCGGCTCGGCCAACTTCCCCGAGAACCAGCTGCTCGCCGAGATCTACGCCCAGGCCCTGGAGGACAAGGGCCTGAAGGTGACCCGCAAGTTCGACATCGGCGCCCGCGAGGTCTTCTACGACCAGGTCGTCAAGGGCGGCATCGGGGTCATCCCCGAGTACAACGGGGCGCTGCTGTCCGTGGCGGTCGACAAGAAGAGCACCGCCACCAGCACGGAGGAGATCAACGCCGAGCTGACGAAGAAGCTCCCGAAGTCGGTGGGGATACTCGACTCCGCCGCGGCCGAGGACAAGGACTCGGTCACGGTCACCGCCGAGACCGCCGACAAGTACAACCTCAAGACCCTGGCCGACCTCAAGCCGGTCGCGAAGGACCTGGCCATCGGCGCAGGCTCGGAGTTCAAGACGCGCACCCAGGGCGGGGTCGGCCTGAAGACCGTCTACGGCGTCGAGTTCGGCAAGTTCCAGCCGCTGGACGCGGGCGCCCAGAGCACCCTGCTGAAGCTGCTGAAGGACGACAAGGTCCAGGCCGCCAACCTCTACACGACCGACCCCGCCATCGTCGAGGACAAGCTGGTGGTCCTGGAGGACCCGAAGAACCTCTTCTCCTCCCAGAACGTCACGCCCCTCATCTACAAGTCCGCGGTCAACGACAAGGCCAAGTCGGCGCTCAACGACCTCTCGGCCAAGCTCACCACCGAGGACCTGCTGGACATGATGAAGAAGCTCGTCAACGACAAGGAGGACGCCTCCGACGTGGCGAAGGAGTGGCTCACCTCGGCCGGCCTCGCAAGCTGACCCGCGCCGTCGTCCGGGCACCTCGGACCACACGTGTCAGGGACGAGCGGGCGAGCGGGGGTCGCGTACGACGGACTGGGGGGACGAGGGTGAGCGACACGGAGGCAGCCGGTAGGGAGAGAGCCGGTACGGAGAGAGCTGGGGAGGGCGCCGGAGAAGGCGCCGGCGTCGATGTGTCCCACGGGGCCGCTGTCGCTCCCTCGCGGCTGTACCAGCTGTTCGAGGGACGCCGACTGACGCCCACCCAACGCCGTATCGCCCACTGCCTGGTCCGGCGGACGGCGGCCGCGCCGTTCCTTTCGAGCGTGGAACTGGCCCAGCTGGCCGGGGTGAGCCAGCCGTCGGTGACCCGGTTCGCGGTCGCCCTCGGCTTCGACGGATATCCGGCGCTGCGCAGACATCTGCGGGACGTCGTACCGGCCGGGCCGGCCGTGGACGCACGGCCGGCCAACCCCTACCAGCAGGCGGTACGGGCCGAGATCGACAACCTGCTTCAACTGGCGTCCCTGCTCGCCGACCCCGGACCGGTGGAAACCGCGGGCCGGCTGCTCGCCGCCTCCCGTCCACTGCCCGTGCTCGGGTTGCGCGCCTCGGCCGCCCAGGCGTGCGGCTTCGCCTACTTCGCGGCGAAGGTGCACCCCGACGTGCGCCTGCTGGACGAGGGCGGGTCGTCGCTCGCCGACCGGATCGACGCGGCCCGCCACGCGGGCGCGAGCGCGCTCCTGTGCTTCGCGCTGCCGCGCCACCCGGTCGAGCTCCTGGACGCGCTCGACCACGCCCGGGACGCCGGGCTGACCGTGGTGACGATCGCCGACGGCACGTACGCCCCGGTGGCGGCCCACAGCGACATGCTGCTCCCGGCCGCCGTGGGCACCGGCCTGGTCTTCGACACGGTGAGCGCGCCCATGCTCCTGGGGCAGGTCCTCCTGGAGGCGATGTGCGACCGCATGCCCGACGCCCAGGCCCACCTGGAGGAGTTCGACGCGAGGGCCGCGGCACGGGGCCTGTTCGTCGACTGACCTCCTGGCGAGGACGGCCGCCCGTCCAGGTGCGGTAAGGTTCACCTGCGTCTTCACGCGGTTCACCGCAGCGAGGCGCATCGGGACGTGGCGCAGCTTGGTAGCGCACTTGACTGGGGGTCAAGGGGTCGCAGGTTCAAATCCTGTCGTCCCGACAGAGCGAAGGGTCTTCGCAGGCGAGAGCCTGCGGGGACCCTTTTCGTGTGGGTCGTTTCCGGCCTTCGAGGTTGAGCATGCCGCTCATCGGCACCTTTACTCGGAGGCTCGCGAAGTTGCCGCTCCTGGACTTGAACAAGATCACTGCGGGGCTGTCGAAGACCTGGGCGGGGTTCCTGCGGGACGAGGCGGTCATCCGCCTGTACGCAACACGGGTGCGCGTCGCGCCTAAGGCTGTCCCGTAACTCCCGGCGGGCGCACGACGACAGCTACGGCGCCTCGCGGGGTTGCCGGATCGCCCGAATACACCCGGTATGAGGGCGACCCGGCGCCTTGCGATGCACCGCATCCGACGCCGCGCGCTGAGATCCCCGACAGGGTCGAGCTCGGCGGCTGGGAAGCTGAGGCGTCCGCACCGTCGAGGTGGTCGGGCGAGCCAGGCAGACGCCGGGGCCCTGGGGTCGCACCTGCCACAAGCCCCACGTCCAACGAACGACAATACGGGCCCGAAAAGATCACCCCCTCCTAAACGTCTCACGAACTACGTGAATATGAAGGCGGAGGGTCATGTCCGAGAAGTTTGTGTTCGTCGTAGGCGACAATCTCGCCTGCAGGTCGAATTCAGAAGATCTGGTGCCCTTATCCCAGTTGGACTTACTTCTTGAAGAGGGGCTGTCGTCCGATCCCCCACTGGTGATCGTGCCGGGGCAGGGCATCGAGAAGGACGAGCGAGACATCGTCCGCGCCAAGCTGCGCCGGCGTGGCCTGCCGGAGTCGATGCTCATGGACCTGCCTCTGCCGACGCTGCTGCACCGTCACGAGGTGCACAAACATAATCCGGAGAACGTCCTCATCGCCGGGCTGCGCAAGGTCGACGACCAGTTGTTCCGGGCGACGCTGCGCATCTCCGACCGCCAGGAAATGGTCCTCGACCACGCCACTGGCTCCCATGTGACCGGCATGGTCATCCAGGAGGCCGTACGGCAGATGACGCTCGCCGTCGGGGAGCGACATCTGCTGGCGCCGCTCGACACGGCCCGTCGGTTCGTCATCAGCTCCCTCCAGACCACGTTCCACAAGTTCCTGCTCCCGCTGCCCACTCAGGTGGAGTACACGGTGGAGGAACTCAAGCGCAAAGGCCCCAACCGGCTGCGGTTCCGGGGCCGGTGCGACCTGCTGCAGGCGGATGTCCTCGCCGCGTCGGGCTCGATGGACGTGATGGTGATCGACGGGCAGCGGGCCGATCAGATCGAGGCGGACCACATTCGCGTGACGACCCGCGCGCTGGCGGAGCTCTACGCGGAGAAGCAGGGCGTGAGCGAGCACCTGACCCTCGGCCAGGGTGCCGCGTCCTGATCACCGGCGGCCGGTCCGGTCCCGCGGCCGGTCCAGTCCGTCGGCCATCCGCCCGCCGCGCCGTGGAGGTTCCCCGAATGTGGTTACTGCGTAAATATCCCCTTTTCGTCCTTGGTGTATGTGTCGCGGCGACCGGCACGGCCGTGGTCCGCGGACTGCTCGACCTCTCCGCTCCCTGGCAGCGGGTGGCGGTGGCGCTCGCCGGGCTCCATCTGATGTGGATACTGCTGGAGACTTGGACGACCGTCCGCAGCTCGACCTCGGTCGAGCTGGCAACCGACCGCGGCACCATCTACGTCTACGCCACCGCCCGTGCCGCCACCGTCGCCGCGGCCTGTCTGCCTGCGGCCGACGACCAGACCTACCACCCCTGGATGCTCGCGCTGCCCGTGGTCTTCGCGGCGGCAGTCGGCTTCCGGCTGTGGGGCATCCGGACCCTTGGCCGGTTCTATTCGCACCGCGTCCGGGTGCTCGGCGACCATCAGGTCGTCCAGAGCGGCCCCTACAGGTGGGTGCGGCATCCCGCCTATCTCGGGATGGCCCTCGCCCACGTCGTCTTCGTGCTGTTCTTCCTCAACACCTACAGTGCCGCCGCCCTCATGGTCCTGCTGCCGACGCTGGTCGTGCGCATCCTCGTCGAGGAGCGGACCCTGCTCACACTTCCCGGCTACTCCGACTATGCGGCGACCCACCGCCGTGTCATCCCCTGGATATGGTGATCGGCTCGATGAACGCACGCCGCGCACTGCGCATCCCCACGTTCTCGTCGCACCGCAGGAAGGGGCCGGTCATGCGTGGGCGGGCCCTGCTGAACGAGGCGGAGGTCGGTCCGAAGTTCTCCCGGCAGGCGCGGATGGCAACGGAAGGCTTCCCGGTCCCCCGCTTCTTCTGCGTGTCGGCAGCCACGTTCACCGAAGTGCTGCGCCCTGTGCGCGCCGAGCTGGACGCCCTTCTCGCCGGCTTGGACACAGCGGACGCCGAGACTCTGGAGAAAAGGGCGTCCGCGCTGCGCGAGACGGTGCTCGCCGCCTCCGTACCGGCCGCAGTCGCACGGCAGCTGTACGACGCCTTCGACGATGTCTTCGGGCCGGATGCCGTGGTCTCGGTGCGCTCCTCGGTCGTCGGTACAGGCGCGGACGTCGGCGAGGACTCGGCGCACGACGCGTTCGCCGGAATCAGCGACAGCTTCCTGTACGTCACCCGCGAGGAGCTCCTGGACCGGGTACGGCAGTGCTGGGCCTCCGGCTTCGGGACGCAGGCGCTGCTGTACCGGGCCGCCCGGGGCGGCACACAGCACGGCTTCGCGGTGGCCGTCGGCGTCCAGCGCATGGAGTTCGGCCGCCGCTCGTTCGTACTGTTCACCTGCGATCCGCTGACCGGCGCCCGCGACCGAGTGCTCGCTGCCGGCCTCGGCATCGGCGAGGGCGTCGTCCAGGAGAAGGTCCCGGTCGACCACTACTTCGTCAGCCGGCGCGACAACGCGGTGCGGTCCGTGCTCGCCCACAAGACACAGCTGATGGAGGAGAACCCCGGCCGGCTCGCCGACGGCCCGCGTACGGTGGCCGCGCCCGAGGAGCTGTGGGACGCACCGGCGCTGACGGACGAGCAGATCCAACAGGTCGTGATGGTCGGCGACCGGATCGAGGAGCTCTTCGGGTGCCCGCAGGACATCGAGGGCACCTTCACCGCGGACGGCCGGCTGAACATCCTCCAGGCCCGCCCGGTGGTGCTGGAGCTGGACCGGCAGCGGCTGTGGAGCAACGCCAACATCACCGAGTCCTACCCGGACGTCACCACGGCACTGACCTACTCCTTCGCCCAGCGCTTCTACCGTGAGGACTTCCACGACTTCTACCGGCTGCTCGGCGTGCCCCGCAAGGTCCTCGACCGGCACGAGGGTGAACTGCGCGGCATGATCGGCCTGTTGCGTGGACGGGTCTACTACTCGCTGAGCGTCTGGTACGCCTTGCACGGACTGAGCCGGACCTTCCCGCTGTGGCGGAGAAGCTTCGAGCGGATGATGGGCATGTCCCCGTCGGTCACCCACGTCCGGCCCACCCCGCCGCTCACCGACCCCGCCCTGTTGCCCGCGACGGCGGCGGCCACGGCGCGCCTGGCATGGCGGCTGGTGACGCACGGCGCGGCGGTGAAGGACTTCGAGACCTGGTGGGAGAGGATCCTCACCGCGCACCGGGAGGCCGCGAAGACCGCCGATCCGCTGCAACTCGCGCAGCTGATGCGGTCGTTGTGGACCGAGGTCGGTGACCGCTGGGGCATCACGCTGGTCAACGACCTCCTGCTGCAACTGCACGAGACGCTGGCCATGAAGATGCTCGGCCGCTGGGTGCCGCAGGCCGACGCCGGACTGCACAGCGATCTGCTGTGCGGCGGCGAGGAGAACCGCAGCGTCATCATCCTGATGTCGATCGTCGAGATCGCCGAACGGATACGCGCCACGCCGGGCGTCCTCGACGCGCTCGCGGTGAAGCCCGCCGAGGAGGTGTGGGACGAGATCGACCGGGACGCCTACGGCAGTGACCTCGCCGACCGGATGCGCACCCACAACCACCTCCACGGCGACCGGGGCCTGCAGGAACTGAAGCTGGAGGTGCCGGTCCCCCGCGACCAGCCCGCCCAGCTGCTGCGCATCGCCGCCGAGTACGCGCGCGGCGACCTCACACGCGCCCTGTTGCGCGAACGGGAGGCCCAGGCCCGCCGGGCGGGCGAGCGGCGGCTGGCCGAGCTGCTCGCGGGGCGCCCGCTGGCCGGCGGCGCGCTGCGCGCGGCGCTGGCCGGGCAGCGCCGGTACATCAACATGCGGGAGAACACCCGCTACGGTCGCAGCGAGCTGTTCGGATTCGGCCGCCAGGTATACCGCAGGCTCGGCGCCGACCTGGCCGCACGCGGTCTGCTGGAGAAGGCCGAGGACGTGATGCACCTGACCGAGGAGGAGATCCTCGGCACATACGACGGCACGGCCGTCACCGACGACCTGCGGGGCCTGGCCGCCGTACGCCGGGCCGAGTTCCACGCGCGGGGCGCCGAACTGCCCATGGACTTCGTGACCATGGGCCCCGTACGGGACGCGCTGCCGGACCCGAACCGGGACACGGCCGCCTCGGGCACCCTGCGCGGCTTGGGCTCCAGCGGAGGCATCGTACGAGGCACCGCCCGCGTCGTCATCGACCCGCACGACCTCGGCGACCCCTCCGAGGACATGATCCTGATCGCCCGCGAGACCGATCCCGGCTGGCTGTTTCTGATGCTGTCCTCGCGCGGCATCGTCGTCGAGCGCGGCACCCTGCTGTCGCACACCGCCATCTCCGGGCGCAAATTCGGCATCCCGACCATAGTTGCGCTTCCTCACGCGACCACCCGTATCCCCGACGGCGCCCGTGTCGAGATGGACGGCGCGGCTGGCACCGTGAAGATCCTTGAGGAGGACGAGGCATGACCGTCACAGACGCTTCCCACCCGGTGGCTCGCGAGTCCCGTTCCGCCGCCACCAGCGCCCGCCGTCTGCGTGCCTTCTTCGCCGAACGGGCTCCCGCCCGCATCTATGTCGTCTACGCGGTCCTGTGGGTCCTCGCCCTTCAGGGCACCCTCGCGCTGCTCTCGCCGGAGCGGGACTGGAAGCTCGGCGGCTCCCTCGTCGCCGAGATCGCCACCATCTATCTTGCGCTGCTGTTCATCCGGGTCGTCGACGAGCAGAAGGACCTGGAGTACGACCGCCTGCACAGCCCTGACCGGCCCCTGCCACGCGGCGCGATCGACGTACGGGAGCTGCGGATCGCGATGGCGCTGATCGTCGTCGCGGAACTCGCGCTCACCGGCTGGCGCTCGCCGCTGCTGGTCGGCTGGCTGCTGCTGAACCTCAGTTACATCTGCCTCCTGGTGTGGCTGGAACGCTGGTCGGCGACGGTTCGGGACCGCATCTTCGTCAACCTGCTGGTGAGCTATCCGGCGCAGGCAATGCTCAGCGTGCACATCTGGTTGTCATTCCGGGAAGCGACCGGCGCTGGGCCGGGATCGCACGCGGTGCTGGGTGCCTTGCTGTGCGCAGGTGTCTTCATGCACTACGAGTTCGCCCGCAAGACCGGTGCCACGGTGGTGCCCGGCGCCACGCTGTACTCGAACGTCGTCGGGCTGCGCGCTTCAGTCGCGCTGACCGTGGGCTGCGCGCTGACCGGGATGGCCCTGGTGCTCGGCGTGATCCGCCCCTGGGAACTGCACGGGACGGCCACGCTGGCAGGCTGGCTGCCGCTGACCGCGCTGGGCTTCCTGTGGGGCGGGGCGGAGCGGTTCACGTCATCGAACACGCCGACCTGGCCTCCCGGACCGGCGATGGGCTATTTGGCCTGGCTGTATCTCGGGGTGTTCGTCGCGGCGCTGGCCGTGGTCCGGCCGGGGATCGGGGGATGACGCCGGTGCACAGGGTCGCGCCGCCCGCCGTCCACCGCGAGGTCAGGCTGGCTGCGCGTCCGGACGCGCAGCTGGGACCCGAGCACTTCGCAACGGCGCGGGTCCCGCTGCGCCGTCCGGCGACGGGCGAGGTGCTGGTACGCAACGTATTGCTGCGCATCGGCGCGGCCACCCGCACCCTGATGGCCGACGCGGACGTCCTGCCCATGCGCCCCTACCAGCCAGGCCGGGCTCTGCGCGGCACAGCCCTCGGCGAGGTGATGGAGGCCCCGGGGACGGGGCTGTGCCCCGGCGAGCTGGTCCGGCACGACTCCGGCTGGCAGGAGTACGCGGTGCTCCCGGCGAACTCGGTACGGCGGGTCGACGCCGGCCGCTGGCCCGACCCGGCGGCCTCTCTGTCCCAGGGGTTCGCCGGCTGGCTGGCTGTCTCCCAAGGGGGCACGGTGCGCACCGGTGACACCGTCCTGGTGACCGGAGCGGCGGGCGGGGTCGGGTCGATCGCGGGGCAGTTCGCGCGGCTGCGCGGGGCGGGGCGGCTGATCGGCACGACCGGATCACGCTGGAAGGCCGACCGTCTGCGGCGCGAGCTGGGCTTCGACGCGGTGCTGGTGCGTGGCGAGGGGCCGATCGGGGAGCAGTTGCGGGTGGCGGCGCCGGAGGGCGTCGACGTGCTGATCGACACGGTCGGCGGCGAGCAGATCGAGGCCGCGCTGGCCTCGGCCCGCCGCGGGGCCCGCTGTGTGGTGGTGGGTGCCGTCGGCCGACAGGCCGACGGCGGTACCAGGGCCGAGGCGACCGTCGACACCCTCTCGCTGCTCTCCCGGGGCATCAGCATCGTCGGGCTGTCGGCCACCGACCACCAGGCGTCGGCTGCCCGTTGGGAGGCGGAGTTCAGCGCCGCACTGCGGGCCGGCACGGTCCGCTTCCCGCATGTCCGGCTGTACGGTCTCGACCGGGCGCCCGGCGCACTGATCGACCTGCTGGCGGGCTGTCACTTCGGCACGGTATTGGTAGAACCCACCTGAGGAAGGAGTGCTCAACTTGGAGGAGATCGTCGCTCTCTACGCCCAGGGCGAGGTGCCCGGCCGGATCGTCGGGACCGCGCCCCGCACCCGCATGAGAAGGGAGAACCTACCGCACGCGGCGGTGAAGATCCTGGTCCGGGACGCCGACGGGCGGGTCTATGTGCATCGCCGCACCGAGACAAAGGACCTGTTCCCCGACCTGGACGACGTGTGGATCGGCGGAGTGATTACCGCGGGCGAGGAACCGGACACCGCCGCCGTACGCGAACTCCACGAGGAACTCGGTCTGCGGGAGTGTGAGCTGCGCCCGCTGGACCAGCACTGGTACACGGACGCGCACACCGATTTCCTCGCGTACACCTATGAGACGGTCCACGATCCGGAGCGGCACGGGCCGATCGTCCATCAGCAGGCGGAGGTCGCCGACGGCTGGTGGCTGGCCTGGGACGACCTGACGGCCCGCCTGGCGGAGCCCGGCTTGCCGTTCGCCCCGGACGGCCGCGAACTCCTGGCCCGCTACACCACCGCACGGCAGACACGGCCCTACCTGTAGTGGCTGGTGGACGAGCTGGTCACCCACAGGTTCCGTCATCCGGCAGTGGGGGCGGCGACGTGATGATCCCCCCCACCATCGGGCGAACTGTTTGTCGCGCAACGCGCTCAGGCTCAATGACAGCAGCAGGTCGTACTCATCCTCATCGGCGGACTGCCCGGCACTGGCAAAACCACGCTTGCCCGACTTCTGGCCGTACGCATCGGTGCGGTGCACCTGCGGATCGACACCATTGAACAGGCGCTCGTCCGCTCCGGTCCGGCGCAGCACCCTCCAGGGCCGGTCGGTTACGTCGTGTCCCCCTTGCTGCTTTTCTGGGCCGCCACACTCTTGGGAATACCCCCCAGGGGTATACGGTTCTGGTGTGGGAGCCCGCGGATCGGGGTCACACCGGACGGAATGGGGATGACGGTCATGGACCACAGCACGCACCACACCGGAGCTCACGACCACGCCGCGCACCAGGGGCACGAGGGTCACGGCGGGCATCAGATGGGCGCGGTGACCTGGGGAGCCGCCGCGAAAGCGACGCTGCACTGCCTCACCGGGTGCGCCGTAGGTGAGATCCTGGGCATGGTCATCGGCACCGCCCTGATGTGGGGCAACGCGCCCACCATGATCTTGGCGATCGCACTGGCCTTTGTTTTTGGCTACTCCTTCACCCTGTTCGCCATTCGCAAGGCCGGCCTGGACTTCAGGACCGCCCTCAAGGTCGCGCTGGCCGCCGACACCGTCTCCATCGCGGTGATGGAACTCGTCGACAACGGGATCATCGCCCTGGTTCCCGGCGCGATGGACGCCCATCTCGCCGACGTCCTGTTCTGGACGTCACTCCTGGGCGGCTTCGGCATCGCGTTCCTGCTCACGACCCCGGTCAACAAGTGGATGATCGGCCGCGGCAAGGGCCACGCCGTTGTCCACGCCTACCACTGACCACCCTCCCGTCCCGCGTGCCCGGCCGCACCGTGAAGATGCGGCCGGGCACGTTCGCGCCGTGCCGGAATTTCACGGGACTCGCCGACGGCCAGAGCCGGTCCTGGCGTCACACGGCGCGCAGAAGGTCCTGGGCACTGTGGGCAGGGGGTGGTCATGTTGAAGCGCCTCATGGGCTCTCGTGGGCCCGGGCCGCCGGGCATGATGGTGCGCGGTCCGTCGGGATCGCCGCCGGAGGCTGTTGTCCGCCCGCCGGATGCGTTCTCAGGGTCTGCGGGCGCCGCCCGGGCGGTCGGGCAGTGTGCGTCAGGCGACGCTCAGGGCGTTGAGCAGACCGGGCAGCCGGCCCCGGCGATGATGGTCGCGTGGCGGATCCGGCTGACCTGATGGCACGTCGCTGTTGGCATCGGACGTTCCACGGGAGTCTCGCCCCGGGGAACCGTTCGAGCGGTCGAAGACCGACGTCGAGCAGTTGCCGGCGAGCTTCGTCGGCTGTTGGCCGCCATCGGCCGGGCGCTGCCTGCGGTGCGCGCTCGTCGCGTCTGCGCTCCAGCTGCCGCCCGGTTGCACGTCTGAGCCCAGGCAGGGAACGCCTTCTCGGGGACGTCGCACGCGACGAGGTAGACGTACAACTGCTTCTCCGAGGTGACCCGCTGGGTACGGGTGCGGATCCGCCACGCCGCTGACCGGGACAGGTGGACGAACTCGCCGGCGCGCGCCGCGGCACGCTCTTCCATCACGTGTCCTCGTGGACGCTGGTGGCTCACCTTCCACACGCGCGGAGGCCGGGACCACAAGGCTCCGGCCTCCGCCTGTATCTGCCCCCGCACGGAGGCCGCGGCGCGCGCGGTTCCGGTTGGCCTCGGTTCAACTGTTCACCCCGCAACGAGCAGCGGCGCCGACAGCAGCAGATGGACGAGCCCGCCGAGCCCACCGCTCACCGGTCGCCGACCACCTGGTCGCCTCGTCACCCGGCTGCTACCTGATCACCTCGGCACCTCGGTCATTTTGGCGACGATGTCGCGGTGCAGGAACTTCTTGTCGAGCTTTCCCACCGGGGTCTTGGGCATCTCCGGGACCCATTCGAGCCGCTCGGGCCACTTGAACTTCGCCAGTGACAGCGCGTTCAGGTGCTCCTGCACCTCCTGCATCGTCAGGGGCTCGCCCGCGGCGACGAGATAGGCGCAGGCCCGTTCGCCGAGGCGCTCGTCCGGCATCGCCACGACGGCGGCGGCGACGATCCGGGGATGGCGCAGGAGGAGGTTTTCGACCTCCTCCGCGCTGATCTTTTCGCCGCCTCGGCTGATCAGGTCCTTCAGGCGGCCCTCGACCACGAGGGACCGCTCGCCGCCGAGGGTGCGGACGGCGACCAGGTCCCCGGTGCGGTAGAAGCCGTCCGAGGTGAACGCCGTGGCATTGATGTCGGGGGCGTCGAAGTAGCCGCGGATGGTGTAGGGCCCGCGGGTCACCAGCTCGCCGACGGTGCCGTCCGGCAACTCCTGCTCGGTACCGGGCTCAAGGACGCGGAACTCGTCGTACGGCGAGTTCGGGACGCCCACCGTCGTCAGGCGGGCCTCGCGCGTGGACGCCGCGGTCGACGTGGCGAAGAACCCCTCACCCATGCCGAACATCTGGCCCACCAGGATGCCCCGGCTCTCGAAGGGCTCGAAGACGCGGACGGGAACCTTGGCTCCCGAGAGCAGCACCCGTCTCATCGAGGCCGTCGCGTCGTCGAAGAGCGGGTGGTCGACGATGTTGTAGTGCCCGTGACCGATGAGCACGTCGGTGGTCTTCTCACGGGCGACGAGGGGCAGCGCCTGGTCGAGGACCGCGGTGCCGAGCACCAGGGTGCCGCCGACGCTGTGGACGGCGTGCAGCCCGCAGGTGATGCCCGCGTTGTGGATGATCGGGATCAGGTGGGCGGTACGGGTGCTCTCGTCCCAGCCGCCGACCTCGGCGAACGCCCGGGCGTTGTACCAGTATTCGGCATGCAGCCGCGGGATGATCTTCGGTGCGCCGGTGGTCCCGCCGGAGAGCTGGAAGCAGGCGATCTCGTCCGGGTCGATCGCCGCCTGGATCGCCGCGACCCGCTCCCGGGCGAGCGCCGGGTCGGACTCGCCGGCGAGCCGTTCGATCGGGGTCCCGGAGGCGCCCGCGGGAGCGCCCGCGGTGAGTACGTGCCGCATCGTCGGGTGTCCGGCCCGCTGGTCGAGCGCGAAGGCCACCAGGTCGAAGCCCGAGGGGCTCGCCTCGACCAGGTGGGCCACGGCGCCGACCTTGCGGCTGATCGAGCCGATCTCGTGGGCACGGTGAGCCGCCAGGGTGCACACCGGCACGAGGCCGGCCTTGAGCATCCCGTACCACGCCACGACCGAGTGCAGCCGGTTCGTCAGCTGCACGACGACCCGGTCGCCGGGGACGAGGCCGAGGTCGGCGAGGCCGACGGCGAGCCGGTCGGTGGCCTCGTCGAGCTCGGAGTAGGTGAGCGAGCCCTCCTCGGCGACCACGGCCGGGTGCTGAGCCCGCCCGACGGCGATCTCGTGGAACTCCGCGCCGATGGGGCGCGTGCCCCACAGCCCGGCGGAGCGGTAGCGCTCCACGACGTCGGCGGGGAAGGGAGTGAGCCGTCCAGCCCAGTCGATCACCGATGCCTCCTGCGTCGTCGGTCCTCGTTCATGGTGCGTGCGCCCTTCACGGTAGGCGATCTAACGTACTAGTCAAAAGATAGACGCTCATGTTGATTCGGTCTATCGTGCTGCACACAGCAAGGAGGAGTCGAATGAGACTGAGCTCGGTGGCCGTCCTCGGCGGTGGGCCCGGCGGCCTGTACGCCGCACGACTGATGAAGCTTCGCCGGCCCGAGTGCGCGGTGACCGTGTACGAACAGTCCCCGCCCAGCGGCACCTTCGGGTTCGGGGTCGGACTGGCGACCGCCACCCAGCGGCACCTGGAGAAGGCCGATCCCGTCTCCCTGCGTGCGATCGTCGCGGACGCGTGGCGGCACGAGATGTCGATGTCCGTCGGCGACGTGACTGTCACCCTGCCCGCCGGCGACCTGATCGCGATCGGCCGGGCCAGGCTGCTGGAGATCCTGCGCGACCAGGCGCTCGCGGCGGGCGTGGAGATCCACGACGGCACCCGGGTCTCGGCAGAGGAGCTCGACGCCGACCTCGTCATCGCGGCGGACGGCGTCAACAGCGCGACGCGCGAGCGGTTCGGTGCCGAGCTGGGCGTCCGCGTCGACCGGCACGACAGCCTCTACCTGTGGTGCGGCACCGACTTCGCGCTGCCGCGCGCGGTTTTCCGGCCCGAGGTGACCGGGCACGGCACCTTCGTGGCGCACGCCTACCCCTACCAGCGCGACCGCAGCACCTTTCTGGTCGAGACCGATCCCGGGACCTGGCGGCGCGCCGGCTTCGACGCGACCACCGACAGGACGGCGCCGGACCAGAGCGACGAGACGGCGCTCGACCACCTGTCGGACGTCTTCGCCGACACGCTGCGCGGGCACCGGCTGATCGGAAATCGCACCCGCTGGCTCCGGTTCCGGACCGTCACCTGCGAGACCTGGCACCACGGCAACGTCGTACTGCTGGGAGACGCCGCCCACACGGCCCACTACTCCATCGGCTCAGGGACGAAGCTGGCCATGGAGAGCGGGATCGCGCTCGTCGAGGCACTCGATGCCGGCCCGGATCTGGAGTCCGCGCTGACGGCGTACGAGACCGCCCGCCGGCCGGCCGTGGAACATCTGCAGGACACCGCACGCCGCAGCATGCGGTGGTGGGACGAGTTCCCCGAGCGTTTGGACCTGCCGGTGGAGCAGCTGCTCATCGCCTATATGACACGGGCAGGCAAGGTCTCGCTCGAACGGCTGGCGCGGGACGCCCCGGCCGTGGTGGCCGCGGGCCTCGCCCGGTACGACGGGGGGCCGGTCGAACGGCTGCCCGATGACGTGGTCGGCTGGGTCCTCGACCGCCCGCTCGACGCCGGCGGGCAGCACTGGCCGACGCGCGCCGTGCCGTGCGGCGGGCTCCACGAGAGCGAGAAGGTGACAGCGCTCGATGCCGGCACCACCCGCGAGAGCGCCCTTGCCGCCTTCGACGCGGCCGAGCGGGTGCGCCGTACCGGGCGGCTGGTCGGGGTGCGCGTGCCGGACGGCCTGCGTGGGCTCGCCGCCGAGGCCCTGGCCGGCGGCCGGGTCGATCTCGTCGAGCTGGTCTGACAGGCTCGGCGCATGACGGAGTTGGCCTACGCCGAGGACCTGAACGTCGGAGCGGTCTTCCCGCTGGGTGATTACGAGGTCACCCTCGACGAGATCAAGGAGTTCTCCGACCTGTGGGACCCGCAGCCCTTCCATACCGATGACTCCGCGGCGGCTGCCGGCTATTTCGGGGAGCCGATCGCCAGTGGCATCCACTCGCTCGCGATCCTGCAACGGCTGGCGGTGCTGGGCATGTTCAGCGGTTGGTCGGTGCTGGCGGGCCGCCGCATCCGTGAGGTGAGCTTCGAGGCGCCGGTGCGGGCCGGCATGGTGCTGACGGGCACGACGGTGATCAAGGCGCTGGAGCACGTATCCGCCGAGCGGTCGCTGGTCACCGTGGCGGGGACCCTCCGTCACCAGGACAACCCGGTCCTCAACGCCGTCCATGAGCTGTACGTACAGCTCATGGACGATCGGATCAGAAACGCTCGGCCGCCCAGGCGACGATCCGGGCGGCCGCCAGTTCGTTGCCGGTCGGCTCGTCCTGCGCGAGCCGGTCCCCGAAGTGGGTCCCGTCGACCGCTCCCACGCTCAGGTCCTCGGCCGGAATCGCCGCCGCGAAGGCGGCGATGTCCGCGGGGAAGGACGCCTGGTCGCCGGTGAACTCCAGCAGGAGCGTCGGCACCGTGATGCCGGCGGCGCAGCGCAGGAAGTCGGCGTTGGTCGTGGTCGCGCTCCAGGTCGACATCCAGGCCTCGGCCGTCGACAGTCGGCCGAAGCCGACCAGCCCGTGGTTGGTCAGGTCGGGACGCCGGCCGAACAGCGAACCGTAGGGCCGCTTGTTCCTGTCGAGGCTCAGGTCGACGTTCCGCAGGTCGGCGTCGGTGCGATAGACGGTGATCAGCGCCGGGGTGAGGGCGGCACGCCGGTCGGCCGCCTCGCCCGAGCCCTTGAACGCGGCGTCGGCGCGTCGGCGCGTCGTGACGAGCTCTGCCGCGAGCGCGTCGATACGGGCCATCCGGTCGTGCTGTGCCGCGCGGTACGCCTCGACGAAGTCGGGGGAGTAGTGCGCGGATTCGGGTGCCTCGGTGAAGCCGTTCGCCGGGTCGAAGGCGTCGAGTCCGGGGTCGCGCGAGAGCGGGTCGGCCTCGTCGGTCACCGACGGGTCGATGACGCGCCGCAGCAGCGCTCCCTGTCCGGGGTGCGGCGCGAGCGCGACGAACCCGCTCGGCAGCGGCATCTCGGTCTCGGCCAGGGGGACCGGCCGGCCCGACGGCGTACGCGACAGCCGTGCGCCGGGCGGCAACGCCGCCTGCTGGAGGTAGAAGGCGCCGAGCGTGCCGCCACCGGAGTGCCCCAGGGACACCACGGACTCGAACCCGAAGTCGCGGAGGAACACCTGACCGGCCGCGAAGTCGATGACGGCCTGCTCGTGGATCAGGTTGAGGTCGTTGTTGGGCGACCGGGATCCCTGCGTCCACACGGCAAGACCGGCGGCGAGGAGGTACGGGACCAGGGCGTGGTGGGTCACGTCCTGGCGCGGGTGCATCAAGGTCACGACGGTGCGCGCCCCGGCCGGGCGGCGCAGCACGCCGGTCACCTGGGCCCGGTCCGAGGTCCGGAGCCGGTGGACCGAGGTCGTGACGCCGTCGGGCTCGGCGACGGCCGCCGTGTAGCGGTCCGCGCCGAGCCGGCGTACTCCGGTGCTCATCGCTCCTCCGTGCGCAGGGCGTCCTTGTCCCACTGTGCGATGCGCCAGCCGTCGAGGCCCGCGACGAAGCTGTACCAGACGGCGTGCCGCACACCGGTCGCCCGCCGGTCGATGGACAGGGGCGCGTCGGACTCGATCACGAAATAGGGCCCGAGCCTGCCGACCCTGACGTCCGGCAGGTGGCGTGCGACGCCGGCGATCGGGACGTTCTCCGGCACGTCGAGCATGAACAGGCGGTGTCCCATCAGCGCGCCTCCTGGGTGGCGGTCCACTCCGGGGCCCGCTCGACGATGAGTTCGGCCCGGCGCACGAGCAGGTCGTCCAGCGTGTGGCCGGGCGTCTGCGCGATGTGGACCAGGGCGTCGATGGTGAGGTCGGCGTCCAGGTCCTCCTGGGGCGTCACCGGCCGCAGCGCCCTGGTGATCTCGAAGAAGTAGCCGTTGGGGTCGTGGGTGTAGATCGACTCGATCGTCTCGTGCTGGATCTGCATCTCGACGGGCCACTCGCTGGCGTCGAGCCGGCGCCGGTACTCCAGCAGGTGCTCCTCGGACTCGACGTGCAGCGCGAGGTGGCGGGAGCGGACGAACCAGTCCGGTGTGCCCTCCGGGAAGCGGGCGTAGACGTCGCCGGAACCGGCGGACGTGTCGGGCCTCGGGAGGCCGAAGTAGTAGAAGAACGCGATGCGGTCGCCGTTGCCGATGTCGAAGAAGAAGTGGATGAAGTCGGGATGGTCGCCGGGGCCCCAGCCGGCGGCGCAGATGGAGTGCACGACCGGGAAGCCGAGGACGTCGCGGTAGAACTTCACGGTGCCCGCCGGGTCGAACGTCGGGAAGGCGATGTGGTCGACCCCGGTGACGAGGTGCTGGTCGTTGAGCTGGTTCATGGGGGACTCCTTTGGAGGAGCGGAGGAGGGTCTGTGTCAGGTTGACGGGGCGACGGCGACGGCGGCGTCGGCGTAGGCGTCGGAGCGCAGCAGGGACCCGGCGCCGGGGACGGTGAG
>NZ_LIPP01000400.1 GCF_001418335.1 Streptomyces aurantiacus
GTCCTGCCCCTCCCCGGCCCGCGGGCTCCCTCCCGTCATGCTCGACCCTCCCCACCGCGCGCGCCGTACCGTGCTTCGATGCTTTCGGCGCTTCGATTTCCGACGGTAGGCACGCGATGATCGGACGCGACAGATCCCGAGCCGAACAAGCCCCCTTCTGCTCCCCCGGTTCACTCCGAGCGCCTGCCCGGACGGGTGAATGAAGGTGGCTGGATGGATACATCTTTGAGTGGGGGAACAGAGGGGGGAACAGTGGAGCGGCGCGCACGGGTAACCCCGTGAACGCCGCTCCACGACAAGCAGAACGAGAAGAAAGAAGGAGGAAGAGGGACGAGAAGAGGGGCGAGAAGAGGCCCCCGTCCGCCCGTCCTCCGAGGGTCAGCCGAAGACCGCGAGGCTCTTGGCCTTGCCCTTCTGCTCCTCCACCAGCGCCAGGAACCGCCCCTCGGGATCGAACACCCCGACGGCTCCGGCCCCGGCGTACACCTCGGGCATCTCCAGCCGCACACCGTTGATCAGCAGCTGCGCGCGTTTCGTGTCCACGTCCCACCGGGGGAACGCGCTCGTGGCGGCCTCCGCGACCGGCATCACGGTCAGCTCCTCCTGGAGCTGGTCGAGGGTGCGGGCGGCGTCGAGCTTGTACGGGCCCACGCGGGTGCGCCGCAGCGCCGTCAGGTGGCCGCCGACCCCCAGGCCGGCGCCCAGGTCACGGGCGAGCGCACGGATGTACGTACCGGACGAGCACACCACCGAGACGATCAGGTCGAGCACGGGCGTACCGTCCTCGGCCACGGCGTCCCGGACGTCGTACACGGCGAACGACGAGATCCGCACCGGCCGGGCCGGGATCTCGAAGTCCTCGCCCTCGCGCGCCCGCTTGTACGAGCGCACGCCGTTGATCTTGATGGCGCTGACCTTGGACGGCACCTGCATGATGTCGCCGCTGAGCTCGGCGATCCCCGCGTCGATGGCGTCCCGCGTCACCTTGGAGGCGTCGGCCGACGAGGTGAGATCGCCCTCGCCGTCGTCCGTCAGGGTGTTCTGCCCGAGCCGGATGGTGCCCAGGTACTCCTTCTCGGTCAGCGCGAGGTGCCCGAGGAGCTTGGTCGCCCTCTCGACGCCGAGGACGAGCACGCCCGTCGCCATGGGGTCGAGGGTGCCCGCGTGTCCGACACGGCGGGTCTTCGCGATCCCGCGCATCTTGGCGACCACGTCGTGCGAAGTGAAGCCCGACGGCTTGTCGACGATGACAAGGCCGTCGGGCGTCTGCTGCTTCTGCGTCATTTGGCGGCGTCGCCGTCTTTCTCGTCGTCGTCCGACCCGTCGTCCTCGGCGTCCTCGTCGTCCTCGTCGTCCTCGTCGCCGGGCTCGTCGTCCTCTTCCGGCTTCTTGTACGGGTCGGCGTCACCGGCGAACGCGGCGCCCGCCGAGACCTCGCGCACCTCGGCGTCCTTGGCCCGTGCCTTGTCCAGCAGGTCCTCGATGGTCTTGGCGGTGTCCGGCAGGGCGTCCGCCACGAAAGTGAGCGACGGTGTGAACTTCACGCCCGCCGCCGCGCCGACCGCCGAGCGGAGCACGCCCTTGGCGCTCTCCAGGCCCGCGGCGGCCTCCGCGCGCTGTTCGTCGTCCCCGTACACCGTGTAGAAGACGGTCGCCTCACGGAGATCCCCGGTGACCCGGGTGTCCGTGATGGTCACATGCGAACCGAGCCGCGGGTCCTTGATCCCACGCTGCAGCTTCTTGGCTACGACCTCTCGAATGAGGTCCGCCAGCCTCTTCGCCCGCGCGTTGTCGGCCACTGGTCCGTCTCCCTCTTGTATCTGCTGATCCGTGTACGGCCGATCCTTGTCGCCGCACGCTCACTCGTCGCACGCTCACTCGTCGTCCTCGCCGTGGAGCCGCCGTCGCACCGACAGCAGCTCCACCTCGGGGCGCCCGGCGACCAGGCGTTCGCACCGGTCCAGTACGTCGGTCAGGTGCCCGGTGTCCCCGGAGACCACCGCCAGTCCGATGACGGCCCTGCGGTGGAGGTCCATGTGCTCCACCTCCGCCGCGCTCACCGCGTACTTGCGTTGGAGCTCGGCCACGATCGGGCGGACGACGGAGCGTTTCTCCTTCAGCGACCGTATGTCGCCGAGGAGGAGGTCGAAGGACAGAGTCCCCACGTACATATGTGTGTCCGGATGTCCCGCCGGTACGGGGTAGGTGGCCCGGCCAAGCTCTTGGCGGGACACCAGAACGGTACAACGAACCTGCGGTCGGCTCGACGGGGTTTCGCCCCGTGGGGGCCGTGCGTCGTCTGCGGGTGGGTGGTGGTGGGGGCCCGCAGACGAGGACGGGGCGAAAAACCCCGTGGGGGTTGGCCGACAGGAACCAGTTCCCGTCGGCCAACCCCACACGGTCAAGCCAAGCCGCAGGCGCTACGCGCGCGGCTTCTCGCGCATCTCGTACGTCGCGATGACGTCGTCGATCTTGATGTCGTTGAAGTTGCCGAGGTTGATACCGCCCTCGAACCCTTCGCGGATCTCGGTGACGTCGTCCTTGAAGCGACGCAGACCGGAGATGGTGAGGCTCTCCGCGATGACCTTGCCATCACGCAGCAACCGCGCCTTGGTGTTGCGCTTGACCTCGCCGGAGCGAACAAGCACACCGGCGATGTTGCCCAGCTTGGACGAGCGGAAGACCTCGCGGATCTCCGCCGTACCGAGCTCGACCTCTTCGTACTCCGGCTTGAGCATGCCCTTGAGGGCCGCTTCGATCTCCTCGATGGCCTGGTAGATCACCGAGTAGTAGCGGACGTCGACGCCCTCGCGCTCCGCCATCTGCGCCGCGCGGCCCGCAGCGCGGACGTTGAAGCCGATGACGATGGCGTCGGATCCGGTCGCCAGGTCGATGTCCGACTCGGTGACCGCACCCACACCACGGTGCAGGACGCGGATGTCGACCTCTTCACCGACGTCGAGCTGGAGCAGCGAGGACTCAAGAGCCTCCACCGAACCGGACGCGTCGCCCTTGATGATGAGGTTGAGTTCCTGCACCAGACCGGCCTTGAGCGCCTCGTCCAGGTTCTCCAGGGAGAACCGGACTCCGCGCCGGGCGAAGTTGGCGTTGCGCTCACGCGCCGCGCGCTTCTCGGCGATCTGGCGGGCCGTGCGGTCCTCGTCGACGACGAGGAAGTTGTCGCCGGCGCCCGGGACGTTGGTCAGACCGAGGACGAGGACCGGAGTCGACGGGGTCGCCTCTTCCACGTTCTCGCCCTTGTCGTCGAGCATCGCTCGGACACGGCCGTACGCGTCGCCGACCACCATGGTGTCGCCGACCCGCAGGGTGCCTCGCTGGACCAGGACGGTCGCGACGGCGCCGCGGCCCTTGTCCAGGTGGGACTCGATCGCAATACCCTGCGCGTCCTGCTCCGGGTTGGCCCGCAGGTCGAGCGAGGCGTCCGCGGTGAGGACCACGGCCTCCAGCAGGCTCTCGATGTTGAGGCCCTGCTTGGCGGAGATGTCGACGAACATCGTGTCGCCGCCGTACTCCTCGGCCACCAGACCGAACTCGGTGAGCTGGCCGCGCACCTTGGTCGGGTCGGCACCCTCGACGTCGATCTTGTTGACCGCGACCACGATCGGCACACCGGCCGCCTTGGCGTGGTTCAGCGCCTCGATCGTCTGGGGCATCACGCCGTCGTTGGCCGCCACCACGAGGATCGCGATGTCGGTCGACTTCGCACCACGAGCACGCATGGCGGTGAACGCCTCGTGACCCGGGGTGTCGATGAAGGTGATCCTGCGCTCTTCGCCGTTGACCTCGGTCGCGACCTGGTAGGCACCGATGTGCTGGGTGATGCCACCGGCCTCGCCCGCGACGACGTTCGTCTTGCGGATGGTGTCGAGCAGGCGGGTCTTGCCGTGGTCGACGTGACCCATGACGGTCACGACCGGCGGACGCGCGACGAGGAACTCCTCGCCACCCTCGTCCTCGCCGAACTCGATGTCGAAGGACTCAAGAAGCTCGCGGTCCTCCTCCTCGGGGCTGACGATCTCAAGGACGAAGTTCATCTCGTCCGCGAGAAGCTTCAGCGTCTCGTCGGAGACGGACTGCGTGGCAGTGACCATCTCGCCGAGGTTCATCATCACGCCGACGAGCGACGCCGGGTTGGCGCCGATCTTCTCCGCGAAGTCGGTGAGGGACGCACCGCGCGACAGGCGGACGGACTGTCCGTTGCCGCGAGGCAGCATGACGCCGCCGACCGACGGGGCCTGCATGGCCTCGTACTCCTGGCGCCTCTGCCGCTTCGACTTGCGGCCACGACGCGCGGGACCACCGGGACGACCGAAGGCGCCCTGTGTGCCACCACGGCCACCCGGACCACCGGGACGACCGCCGAAGCCGGGACGGCCACCGCCGCCACCGGGACCACCCGGACGACCGGCGAAACCGCCGCCACCGCCACCGGGACCACCGGGACGACCGGCGAAACCGCCGCCACCGCCACCGGGACCGGCCGGACGGCCTGCGAAGCCGCCGCCACCGGGACGACCGCCACCGGCACCGCCGGGACGACCTCCACCACCGCCGGGACCACGGCCGCCACCGGGGCCACCGCCGCCCGGACGCGGGCTGCCCGCAGCGGGACGCTGCGGCATCATGCCGGGGTTGGGACGGTTGCCGCCGGGGCCGCCGCCGGGACGCGGAGCGCCACCGGGACCACCCTGCGGACGAGGCATGGCGCCCGGACTCGGACGGTTGCCGCCGGGACCGCCACCGGGACGCGGAGCGCCACCGGGGCCGCCCTGCGGACGGGGACCACGGTCCTGGCCCGCGCCCTGGGGGCGCGGAGCGCCACCGGGAGCACCGGGGCCACCAGGACCGCCGGGGCCGGGACGGCCGCCGCCCGGACGGGGCGTCTGCGGACGCGCCATGCCGGTGGAGCCGCCGGAGGTGAACGGGTTGTTGCCGGGACGCGGGCCTGCGGGACGACCGCCGGGACGCGTGCCCTGGCCGCCGGGACGCGGGGCGCCCTGACGGTCGCCACGGTCACCGCGGTCGGTGCGCTCGCCGCGGCCCTGACCCGGACCACCCTGACCACCCTGTGCGGGGCCGGCCGGACGGACACCGGGCTTCGGCGCGCCGGGACGGGCACCGCTGCTCGGACGCGTGTTCGCGGCCGGGGTCTCCGAAACGGCGGGAGCGGCGGGAGCCGCGGGCGGCGCCGTGAACTCCGGCGCGGCCGGAGCCGGAGATGCCGGGACGGGCTTCGGCGCGGGCTTGGGGCCCGGCGTCGGACGCGTACCGGAGGCCGGGGCCGCCGGGGCCTCGGACGTCTCTGCGGCGGCCGGCTTCGGGGCCGGCGGACGCGGCGCTGCCGGACCCGGACGGGCCGCCTGCGCCGGAGAGGGTGCGGCCGGCCTGGCGGGCGCGGCCTTGCGCGGGGCGGGCTTGCCGCCGCCGTTGCCCTGCTGGAGGGCGTCGGTCAGTTTGCGTACTACGGGCGCCTCGATCGTCGAGGACGCCGAACGGACGAATTCACCGAGTTCTTGGAGCTTGGCCATGACGACCTTGCTCTCCACCCCGAACTCCTTGGCGAGTTCGTATACCCGGACCTTAGCCACTTCGCTCCTTTTAGGTCCGGGTTGCGTCCGGACCGTCGCTACTTCATGGGCGTACTCATCGCGTGCTCATCGAGTGCTCATCGCAATCTCGACCTACTTCCAACTCGCGGGGTACCAGGGCCGCACGGGGCTCCGCGCGACACTCCTTACGGTGTTGCCTGCTCAGCAACTGTCTGTCCGCTCGACGTACTGGCGCAACGCCTTTGTGTCGAGCTGACCCGGGGCACGCAGCGCCCGTGGGAACGCCCGGCGGCGGACCGCCAGGTCCAGACAGACCAGGGCGGGGTGTACATACGCACCCCGGCCGGGCAGCGTACCGCGAGGATCGGGGACGCATTCGCCCTCGGTCGCCACAGCACGCAGCAGATCGGTCTTGGCCGCTCGCTCCCGACACCCCACACAGGTGCGTTCAGGGCATGCGCGGGCATGCGTCCGGCCAGACACTCTTAAGTCTACCTCCCTGCACCGACCTCACCCCTTTGGGGCAAGTGTCGAACAGCTGCCATACACGGAAACTGTCGTGATCTAAGCCACCTGCGGCTCGGATCTATTCCCCGGCCGGTCTATTCCCCGGCCCGGCCGCCGTGCCGGTCACCGCCCCGGTCATTGCTGCGGTCACCGCCCCGATCACCGGTCCGCTCACCGCTCCGCGCCTCGGCCCGTGCGTCAGTCCGTGCGTCAGTCCGTGTGTCGGCCCGTTCACCGGTCCGTTCACCGGTTTGCTCGGTGTCCGGGCGGATGTCGATGCGCCAGCCGGTCAGCCGGGCGGCGAGCCGGGCGTTCTGCCCTTCCTTGCCGATCGCCAGCGACAGCTGGTAGTCGGGGACCGTCACGCGCGCGGAACGGGCCGCGAGGTCGACGACCTCGACCTTGGAGACCCTGGCCGGGGAGAGCGCGTTGCCGACCATGTCGGCGGGGTCGTCGGACCAGTCGACGATGTCGATCTTCTCGCCGTTCAGCTCGGCCATGACGTTGCGCACACGGCCGCCCATCGGGCCGATACAGGCGCCCTTGGCGTTCAGCCCCGACCGGGTGGACCGGACGGCGATCTTCGTACGGTGGCCGGCCTCGCGGGCGATGGCGGCGATCTCGACGGACCCGTCGGCGATCTCCGGCACCTCAAGGGCGAAGAGCTTCTTCACCAGGTTCGGGTGCGTGCGCGAGAGCGTCACGGACGGGCCGCGTACGCCCTTCGCCACCCGCACGACGTACGACCGCAGCCGCATGCCGTGCTGGTACGACTCGCCGGGGACCTGCTCCTGCACCGGCAGGATGGCCTCCAGCCTGCCGATGTCGACGAGCACGTTCTTCGGGTCGCGGCCCTGCTGGACGACACCGGTGACGATGTCGCCCTCCCGGCCCGCGTACTCGCCGAGCGTCGCGTCGTCCTGCGCGTCCCGCAGGCGCTGCAGGATGACCTGCTTGGCGGTGGTGGCGGCGATGCGCCCGAAGTCCGACGGTGTGTCGTCGAACTCGCGCGCCTCCTGCCCCTCCTCCAGGTCGGCGGGGTCCTCCTTCGCCCACACGGTCACGTGGCCGGTCTCCCGGTCGAGCTTCACGCGCGCGTGGCGGCGGCTTCCCTCGGTGCGGTGGTAGGCGATGAGGAGGGCCGCCTCGATCGCCTCGACCAGCAGGTCGAAGGAGATCTCCTTCTCCCGCACCAAACCCCGCAGGGCACTCATGTCGATGTCCACGGCTACGCCTCCTCCTCTTCTTCCTTCATGTCCGTATCGGCCGTATCAGCCGTCTCGGCCTTCTTGTCCTTGCGGTTGAACTCGATCTGGACGCGCGCCTTGGCGATGTCCTCGAAGGCGAGCCTCCTGGCGGTGGGCCTGCGCCCCTTCACGCCGGGCACCTCGACGTCCGTGCCCTCGTCGTCGACCGCGATGATCCGGGCGACCAGCTCGTCGCCGTCCGTCAGCTGGAACTTCACGAGTCGCTCGACGGCACGTACGTAGTGACGGTGTTCCCTGAGCTCGCGCTCGGCGCCGGGCGTTCCCACCTCCAGGGTGTACTCGCCCTGGCCCATGGCGTCGGTCTCGTCGAGCTTCGCCGAGAGCGCGCGGCTCACATCGGCGACCGCGTCGAGGTCGGCTCCTTCGTCGGAGTCGACGACGACGCGCAGCACACGCTTGCGTCCGACCGAGTCCACTTCGATCTCTTCGAGGTCGAGTCCCTGGGAGCTGACGAGCGGTTCCAGGAGCTCTCGCAGCCTCTCGCTCTGGGTGGTGCTCATCCGGGTGACTCCTCGGCCGCGTGTGCTGTTGTGGGTAGGTCGCGTGTCAGGTCAAAGGGTATCCGGTCCCAAGGGGTGTTGCCGTCCACCGAGTCCCGCCCTCAAGCGGGACGGCGCCGCTGGTGGGTGCGGGGGCGGGTACGCGGGTACCGTGATCAAGGGCCTGTCGCCCATTTCGTTCGAACGAGCCCTCCGAGGACGTCTGCCGTGCCCTTCACCCCCCTGTCACGCACCCCCTCGGGGCCGCGCCGGAGGAGCCTGCTCGCCGGGGCCGCCGGTACGGGCGCCGTGCTTCTCGCCGGCTGCTCCGCCTCCGGCTCCTCTTCGGAGGCCGTCGGCGGGAGTTCGTCCGCCGCCGCGCGGGCACGCGCGCGTGCGGCCCGCGACAGCGAGCGGCTCGCACAGCGGTACGAGGCCGTGCTCGCCGCGCATCCCGCGCTGAGCGGCCGGCTTTCACCGCTGCTGGCGGAGGTCGTACGGCACGCCGAGGCGTTCGGGGGCGGCAGGCGGGCGTCGGACACGGCGTCCGCGTCCGCGTCCGCGTCCGCCTCCGCGTCGGCGGCTCCCTCCCCCGAGGTGCCGACGACGCGGAAGGAGGCCCTCGCCGAACTCGCCGCGGCCGAGCGCGAGGTGACGGACCGGCGCACGAAGGCGCTCCTTGACGCGCCGGGAGAGCTGGCCCGGCTGCTGGCCTCGGTGGCCGCGGCCGGTGCGGGGCACGCGTTTCTGCTGACGGAGGACGAGAAGTGAGCGGTTCCGGCGGGGCGAGAGCGCAGGCGCAGGTGTCGGCGAAGGCGAAGGCGGAGCTGACGGCCGTGCAGGCCGCGCTCGGGGCCGAGCACGCCGCCGTGTACGGCTACGGAGTCGTGGGCGGCCACATCCGTGAGGGACGGCGGACCGAGGTGCGGGCCGCGTACGACGCGCACCGGGCGCGCCGGGACGAGATGGCGCGAGCCGTGCGCGACCTGGACGGGAAGCCCGAGCCGGCGGCTGCCGCGTACGCGCTGCCGTTCACGGTGACGGACTCGGAATCGGCCGTGCGGCTCGCCGCCGAGCTGGAGGACCGCGTGGCGGGGGTGTACTCCGACCTCGTCCGGGCCGCCGAGGGCGACCGGCGGCAGGCGGCGGCCCAGGCCCTGCGGGAGGCAGCGGTGCGGGCGGTGCGCTGGCGCGGCGAGAGCGTAGCCTTCCCTGGTCTCGCCGAGCGGTCGGCCACGTCCACCGCGTCGGCGACACCGACCACGTAACGCGTCCAGGGAAGGGAACGACTCGCGCATGGCTTTCGAACCGCCGCGGCGTCTGGTCAAGGCGCTCGGCGAGGCGGCACCGGGCGCTGACGACTGGCTGGCGAAGCTGCCTGAGGCGGCTCGGCGGGCCGTCGCGCTACGCGGGTCGACCGTGGAGCGTGTGCAGGTTCCCGGCGGGCGCAGCAGCCTGGTGATCCTGGTCCGGCTGCCGGACGACACCCCCGCCGTACTGAAGCTGGCGCCGGGCCGGGCCCGGCCGGAGAGCGAGCGGGCCGCCCTTGCGCACTGGGGCGGCCTGGGCGCGGTACGCCTTCTGGAGCCGGCCGGCGCCGAGGGCGTACTGCTGCTTGAGCGGCTGCATCCCGATGTGTCGGTGCGGTCGCTGCCGGAGGCCAAGTCGATGCTGGAGGCGGCGGGGACGCTGCGCAGGCTGTGGGTCGAGCCGCCCGCGGACCATGTCTTCGAGACGGTGGCCGAGCGGACGGGACGGCAGGCCGAAGCGATGCGGGCGGGCGCGGACGCCCAGGCGGCGCCCCTGGTCGAGGCGGCCCTCGCGGCCCGTGCGGAGCTGCTGGCCTCGGCGCCCCCGGCGCGTCTGCTGCACGGCGTCTTCCGCCAGAGCAAGGTGCTGGCCGGCGAACGCAGCCCCTGGCTGGCCGTCGGGCCCGACCCCGTGGTCGGCGAGTGCGCCTTCGACCTGGCCCGGCTGGTCCGTGACCGGGTCGAGGACCTGATCGCCTCGCCGTCCGGCGCCGCCACCACCCGTCGGCGGGTGAAGCGTCTCGCGGAGTCGCTGGAGGTGGATCAGGAGCGGCTGCGCGGCTGGACGCTGTTCCGGGCCGTGGAGTCGGGCGTACGGGCCCGACGGGTTGGCCGTACGCAGGACGGCGAGCTGCTGCTGGAGTTCGCCGCCTGGTTGTAGGAGGGTGGAGCGATGGTGGGCTGCCGAGCGCGCGTCGTCGTGGGCTGAGCGCGCCGTTCCCCGCGCCCCTTGAAGGGCGCGGGGCTCCGGGGTGTTATGCCGTGAGGCGGGCGATGGCCTCGGGCACCGTCAGCTCCTCGCGTTCGCCGGTGCGGCGGTCCTTCAGTTCCAGGACGCCCTCGGCGGAACGCCGGCCGGCCACCAGGATCTTCGGTACGCCGATGAGTTCGGCGTCCGTGAACTTCACGCCGGGTGAGACACCCGCGCGGTCGTCCACCAGCACGCGGACACCCGCCGCGCCCAGCTGCTGGGAGACGTCGAGCGCCAGCTCGGTCTGGAGGGCCTTGCCCGCCGCGACGACATGGACGTCGGCCGGGGCGATCTCGGCGGGCCAGACCAGGCCCTGCTCGTCGGCGTGCTGCTCGGCGAGCGCCGCGACGGCACGCGAGACGCCGATGCCGTACGAGCCCATGGTGACGCGGACCGGCTTGCCCTGCTTGCCGAGCACGTCGAGCTGGAGGGCGTCGGCGTACTTGCGGCCGAGCTGGAAGATGTGGCCGATCTCGATGGCGCGGTCCAGCGTGAGGCCGGTGCCGCAGACGGGGCAGGGGTCGCCCTCCTGCACGACGACCGCGTCCACGTACGCGTCGACCTCGAAGTCACGGCCCGCGACGACGTTCTTCGCGTGCAGCCCTTCCTTGTTGGCGCCGGTGATCCAGGCGGTGCCGGGGGCGACGCGCGGGTCGGCGAGGTAGCGGACCTTCTCCAGGCCCTGCGGGCCCACGTAACCGCGTACGAGGTCGGCGCGGCCCGTGAAGTCCTCGGCAGTGACGAGTTCGACGGCGGCGGGGGCGAAGTGTCCCTCCACCTTGTCCATGTCGACCTCGCGGTCGCCGGGCACACCGATCGCCACGATCTCGCCGTCCACCTTGACCAGCAGGTTCTTCAGCGTGGCGGAGGCGGGCACCGCCAGGAACGCGGCAAGCGTCTCGATGGTCGGGGTGTCGGGGGTGGGGATCTCCTCCAGGGCGGGGACCCCCGCCGCGTCCACCGGCTTCAGCGTGTAGGTGACCGCCTCGGTGTTGGCGGCGTAGTCGCAGTTCGGGCAGTCGGCGAAGGTGTCCTCGCCGGCCGCGGCCGGGGCGAGGAACTCCTCGGACCTGGAGCCGCCCATGGCGCCGGCGACGGCCGCGCAGATGCGGTAGTCGAGACCGAGACGCGCGAAGATCTTCTGGTACGCCTCGCGGTGCAGGGCGTACGACTCGGCCAGACCCTCGTCCTCCGTGTCGAAGGAGTACGAGTCCTTCATCAGGAACTCGCGGCCGCGCAGGATGCCGGCGCGCGGGCGGGCCTCGTCGCGGTACTTGTTCTGGATCTGGTAGAGGATCACCGGCAGGTCCTTGTAGGACGTGCACTGGTCCTTGACCAGGAGGGTGAAGATTTCCTCGTGGGTCGGGCCGAGGAGGTAGTCGCCGCCCTTGCGGTCGTTCAGGCGGAACAGCTCGGGGCCGTACTCCTCCCAGCGTCCTGTCGCCTCGTAGGGCTCCTTCGGCAGCAGGGCGGGCAGCGTGACCTCCTGGGCGCCGATGGCGTCCATCTCCTCGCGGACGACCCGCTCGACGTTGGCCAGCACCTTCTTGCCCAGCGGCAGCCAGGACCACAGGCCGGCGGCGGTACGGCGTACGTAGCCGGCGCGCACCAGCAGCTTGTGGCTGAGTACCTCGGCGTCCGCCGGGTCGTCACGCAGTGTCTTGACCATCAAACGGGACATGCGCTGGACCTGGGCCATGGTTCTCGACTCCTGCTGCGTAAGGGTGGTGCTAGGAGATTAGCCGGGTGCCCGCCGTCTCCGAAATCCGTTATCGGCGGCGGAGGGGCAAGGGGGCGCCCATCACCACGTACGGCTTCGGTGCGCTGGGGAACAGCACCCGTACGGCCAGGTCCTCGTAGCCGAGTGAGCGGTAGAGACCGCGGGCCGGGCTCTGTGTGTCGATGGCCGAGAGGATCGAGCGCGGTTCGGCGGCGCCGTCCGTGATGGTGGTGATCAGAGCGCGGCCTGCCCCGCGGTTCTGGAAGTCCGGATGGACGTGCAGCTCGGTGATCACGAAGGAGTCGTCCAGCCAGCCGTCGTGGCCCTGACCCCGCAGATAGGGCTCGACGACGGTGGACCACCAGTGCGCGCGGTCGTTGGGCATGCCGTAGACGAAGCCGACGAGCCGTCCGTCGGCGGTGGTCGCGCCGAACGCGCGGGCGCCGGGGAAGGTGAGGTGGCGGAGCACGATCTGGCGTCGTACGGCGATCTCGTCCGAACCGAGCCCGAAGGCCACGGCCTGGACGGCCAGGGCCTCGTCGATCCGGGTGGCCAGGTCCAGCGGGCCGATGACGACGTCGTCGGGCGCGAGCGGGCCCTGACCGGGGAAGCGGAACATGCCCGGAGACTACCGGGGCGCTCCGCCGGGTTGGGGTGGGGAGG
>NZ_LIPP01000401.1 GCF_001418335.1 Streptomyces aurantiacus
GTGTTGGCGTTGCGACGGGGGTCGTTGGGGGTGTCGGTCGGCTGACGGCCGGTGGGGGCTTGTCGCGCAGTTCCCCGCGCCCCTGAAAGCGGGGCTGCGCCCCAGCTTCCGTCTTCGGGGGCGCGGGGAACTGCGCGACCGGCCCCCACCGGCCCGCAGCCACAGTCCGGCCCGCAGCCGCAGCCGCAGCCGCCGTCGGGGACCGTGTCGTGGAAAAGGATGAAGGCGAACCCGGCGCCCGATATCTTGATCACCATGCCGACCAGCCCGGCAGCCAGTCCGCTGCCCAACTCACGGACCGAGTCCGACGGTTCGGCCGTCATCCGGGTCCTCAGTTACAACATCCGGTCCATGCGGGACGACACCGCCGCACTCGCCCGGGTGATCGCCGCCTGCGAACCGGACCTCGTCCTGGTCCAGGAAGCCCCCCGTTTCTTCCGCTGGCGCAAGAAGCTGGCCCGCCTGGCGGCGGCCTCGGGACTGGTCCTGCTCTCCGGCGGCGGCACCGCGTCAGGACCCGCCCTCCTGTGCTCCCTGCGCGCCACGGTCGAGCGCACCGAGGACGTGCTGCTCCCGCTCACCCCGGGCCTGCACCGGCGCGGCTTCGCCACCGCGGTCGTACGGTTCGGGGGCGCCCGCCTCGGCGCACTGAGCTGCCATCTCTCCCTGCAGAAGGACGAGCGCCAGGAGCAGGGCGGCATGCTCCTCGACCGCCTCGCCGCACTGGACACCCCGTACGCCGTCGTGGGCGGCGACCTCAACGAGCGCCCGGACGGCCGCACGTTCGGGCGACTCGCGGCGGAGCTGCGGGACGGCTGGGCCGCGGCCCCCTGGGGCGGGGAGCACACCTCCACGCCCAGCAGGCCTCACCAGCGCATCGACGCGCTCTTCGCCACGGCGGGCGTGGAGATCCTGGGCTGCGGCGTGCCCGTGGGGCACCCCGGAGTGACCGAGGCGGATCTGCGGGCGGCCACGGACCACCTCCCGGTCCTGGCCGCTCTCAGAATCCCGGCCGCCTGATGCCGGTCGTATGATTCCGCCGTCTTCAGACCACCGCGCCGCGCCCCGGGTCGTCCTCGTCCTCCTCGTCGCCGCGCATCCGCGCCACCAGCGTGACGAAACCACCGAGGAAGCCGCCGATGCCGAGCGTGGTGAGCCACCACGTCATCTCCCAGCCGAGCAGGACCGCGAGCAGGAGCAGCAGCGGGCCGCCGATCACGCCCAGCCAGGCGAACCTGGCCGTCGCGTCCCCGGTGGGCAGCGGGGGCGGCTCGGGCGGCACGAAGTGGCCCTCGTCGTCCTCGTCGAAGTCCTCCTCGGCCGGGTCGGGCGCCGCGTAGTCGCGCGGACCGCCGACGCCGGGCGCGAACGCGACCGAACTGCCGAGCGGCTTCTCGGCCTCGGTCGCGGGCTTGTCGTCCGCCTCGGCCTCCGGGTCCGTGGCGTCCGTACCGCCCTTGTGCCCCGTACCGCCCTTCTGCCCCTTGGCACCCTTGGCGCCCTTGGGTGTCCCGGCGGTCTTCGTGTCGGAGTCGCCCGAGCCGCTGCCGCCGCCGGCGTCGTTCGTCTCGGGTTCCAGGAGCGCCAGGTCCTCCACCGACTTGAACGGCTTGGCACCGGGCGGGTCCGGCGGTTCGTCGCCGTACCCCGCAACGATGGCATCCCAGGCCGCCGCCTCGTCGAACGACGGGCCCTGCTGCTCCCCTTCGGGTAGCGCGTCCCTCTCGTCGGGCTCACGGTCCGCGTCGTGCTCAGCCACCAGTGGCCGTCCCTTCCTGCTGACCCGCCTGGCCCGCGCCGGCCTCCTTGCCGGCAGCGGGTGCGAGCCGGGAGACGAAGGCGAAGCTCTCCTCGAAGATCCGGTCCGCGTCGTGGTCCAACGTCGCGACGTGGTAGCTCTGTTCCAGAAGTATCTCCGTCACATCCACGGACGACACCCGGCTGAGGACACGAGCCGAATCGGCGGGCGGCACGACATGGTCCCGCGGGCTGCGCAGGAGCAGCATCGGCTGGGTCACCTGCGGCAGTTCACCGTCGAGCAGCCGGTAGAAGTTACGCATCGAGTGGGCCGCGTGCAGGGGCACCTTGTCGTAGCCGATCTCGATGCCGCCGTCCTTGGCGATGTCGCTGGTGATGCCGGCCACCGTCCTGACGAAGTGCCGGACCACCGGCAGGGCGTACGCCGTGAGGCCGTGCACCTTGTTCGCCGGATTGACGACCACGATGCCGCTGACCTCGTCCCCGTGCTTCGCGGCGAGCCGCAGGGCGAGCGCGCCGCCCATGGAGAGGCCGAAGACGAAGATCTGGGAGCAGCGCTCGCGCAGGGCGCGCAACTCGCGGTCCACCTCCGCGTACCAGTCCTGCCAGCCGGTGAGCTGCATGTCCTCCCAGCGCGTGCCGTGCCCGGGGAGCAGCGGCAGCGCGACGGTCAGACCGCGCTCGGCGAGATACTCCGCCCAGGGGCGCAGCGACTGCGGGGAACCGGTGAAGCCGTGGCAGAGGAGGACCCCGACCTCTCCGCCCTCGTGGTGGAAAGGCTCAGCTCCGGGAAGGACCGGCACCTTCGGTCTCCTGTTCGTTCAAGGGCGACGCGACGATCACCCCGAAGCTTCGAGGCGTACTTCACCGTACGCGACGGCACTGACACCGACCAGGGCCGTCGGGCCCATTGGCAGTGCCCCGGGTTAAGGTCTGATCGACAGATACGGGAGGCACTCGGGTGATCTACGGCGCAATGAAGTTTTTCGTCGGAGGGCCCCTCAAGCTCGCCTTCAGGCCCTGGGTGGAAGGCCTTGAGAACGTTCCCGCCGAAGGCCCGGTCATCCTGGCGAGCAATCACCTGTCGTTCTCGGACTCGTTCTTCCTGCCCGCGGTCCTCGACCGCAAGGTGACCTTCATCGCGAAGGCCGAGTACTTCACCACGCCGGGCGTCAAGGGCCGGATGACGGCGGCCTTCTTCAAGGGCGTCGGCCAGCTGCCGGTGGACCGGTCCGGCGGGCGGGGCGCGGGTGAGGCGGCGGTCAAGAGCGGCGTCGACGTCATCGAGCGCGGTGAGCTGTTCGGCATCTACCCGGAGGGCACGCGGTCCCCCGACGGCCGCCTCTACCGGGGCAAGCCCGGCGGCCTCGCGCGCGTGGCGCTCGCCACCGGGGCGCCCGTCGTCCCGGTCGCCATGATCGACACCGAGAAGATCCAGCCGCCCGGCAAGGTGATGCCCAAGCTGATGCGCCCGGGTATCCGTATCGGCAGGCCGCTGGACTTCAGCCGCTACAACGGCATGGAGCATGACCGTTTCGTCCTGCGCGCGGTGACCGACGAGGTCATGTACGAAATCATGAAGCTCTCCGGCCAGGAGTATGTCGACATGTACGCGACGGCCGCCAAGCGGCAGATCGCGGAGGCGGCGAAGGCACAGAAGCAGGCGCAGAAGGAACAGGCGCAGAAGGACCAGGGACACAAGGAGCCGGGACACAAGGAGCAGGCCGACAAGGAGCAGGCCGGCTCCTAGACGCGGCCGCCGTGGGATGGGGTAGTGGGGGACATGGCCAAGCGCGAGAAAGTCATGAGAATGTCGGTCGAGCAGCCGCTGTGGCGCGCGCTCACCGGGTACCGCGTCCTGACGCTGTTCTACGCGATCGGCCTCTTCGTCACGCACTACGACAAGTTCGTCCGACCCGAAGTGGCCATCGGCTTCTATGTGGTGCTCACCGTCTGGACCTTCGCGACGCTGCCCCGGGTCGCGAACGCAGCGGGCTGCACCAAGCGCTTCCTCGCGGCCGACCTGACCATCGCCCTCACCGGCATCCTGCTCACCCCGGTCGCGGACGCCCACGAGCGGATCGTGGAGGGCGGTCCGACCCTCCCGTCGATATGGACCGCGGGCTCCGTGCTGGCGTTCGCGATCAAGGGCGGCTGGCGCTGGGCGGCCTTCGCCTCGGCCCTCGTCGGCGTCGCCAACGTCGTGCAGCGCGGCGCGCTCAGCCAGGACACCCTCCACAACGTCCTGCTGGTCTGGGTCTCCTCCATCGCCATCGGGTACGTGGTCGAGGTCGCCCGGGCCTCCGAGCGCACCCTGGCCCGCGCCCTGGAGATCGAGGCGACGACGCGCGAGCGGGAGCGGCTCGCCCGTGACATCCACGACGGCGTCCTCCAGGTACTCGCCATGGTGCAGCGGCGCGGTTCCGCCCTCGGCGGGGAGGCCGCAGACCTGGGCCGCCTCGCCGGCGAGCAGGAGGTGGCGCTGCGCACGCTGGTCTCCGGCGGCCTCGTACCCGTGTCGCGGGTCTCGGAGGACGTGACCGAGGGCGCCGTCGTGCGCGCGGTGGACGAGCCGGACCCGCAGGACGACTCCGCCCCCTGCGACCTGCGCCCGCTGCTCGCCCCGTACGCCACCGCGCAGGTGACGTTCTCCGAGCCGGGCGCCCCGGTGCCGCTGGCGGCCGGGGCGGCGAGGGAACTGGCCGCCGCCGTCGGTGCCGCCCTGGACAACGTCCACCGCCACGCGGGCGACCGGGCCCGCGCGTGGATCCTGGTCGAGGACGAGCCGGACGCGGTGATCGTGACCGTACGCGACGACGGACCCGGCATCCCCGAGGGGCGGCTCGCCCAGGCCGAGGGGGAGGGGCGCCTCGGGGTGGCCCTGTCGATCCGCGGCCGGCTGCGCGAGATCGGGGGCACGGCCGAGCTGATCTCGGTGCCGGGGCAGGGCACGGAGGTCGAACTGAAAGTACCGAAGGACGTGGACGTGGACGTGCAGGACCCGAAGGCCTCGAAGGGGCCGCAGGGCGCGCGGGGGAAGGCGGAGAAGGCATGACCGAACGACAGGACAAGGGCCGGGGTCAAAACCAGAACCGGGACCAGAACCGGGACCGGGACCCGATCAGGGTCATGGTGGTCGACGATCACCCCATGTGGCGTGACGCGGTCGCCCGTGACCTGGCCGAGGCCGGGTTCGACGTGGTCGCGACCGCGGGCGACGGCGAACAGGCGGTGCGCCGCGCGCAGGCAGTGGGGCCCGACGTCCTCGTGCTGGACCTGAACCTGCCCGCGAAGCCAGGTGTGCAGGTGTGCAAGGAACTCGTCGGCCTCAACCCCGCCCTGCGCGTCCTGGTCCTCTCCGCGAGCGGCGAGCACGTCGACGTCCTGGAGGCGGTCAAGTCGGGAGCCACCGGCTATCTGCTCAAGTCGGCCTCCACGGAGGAGCTGACCGACGCGGTGCGCCGCACGGCCGTCGGCGACCCCGTGTTCACCCCGGGCCTCGCGGGCCTGGTCCTCGGTGAGTACCGCAGACTCGCCTCCGACCCGGGGCCCGCCACGGGCGGCGACGAGCCCAGGGCCCCGCAGCTCACCGACCGCGAGACCGAGGTGCTCCGGCTGGTGGCCAAGGGCCTGAGCTACAAGCAGATCGCCGAGCGCCTCGTCATCTCCCACCGCACCGTGCAGAACCACGTCCAGAACACCCTGGGCAAGCTCCAGCTGCACAACCGCGTGGAATTGGTGCGCTATGCCATAGAGCGGGGTCTCGACGACGCGTAAACCCACCGATACCCACCATCGAGTGAAGGCGAGTGATCAACGAGTGATCAACACCCGCACATTTCACCGGAATTGACCTTCCGCCCTCTGCTGAAGTGACCTGGATCACTATTAGCGTGAGTCCCGTCAGCCAACCGCGGCGAAGGGACTTTCCATGCGGGTCGGAGTACTGACCGGAGGCGGCGACTGCCCCGGGCTCAATGCCGTCATCCGGGCGATCGTCCGCAAGGGCGTGCAGGAGTACGGCTATGACTTCACCGGCTTCCGGGACGGCTGGAAGGGGACGCTGGAAGGCGACGTCGTCCGGCTCGACATTCCCGCCGTGCGGGGCATCCTGCCCCGCGGCGGCACCATCCTCGGCTCCTCGCGCACCAACCCCCTCAAAGCCGAGAACGGCATCCGCCGGATCAAGGAGAACCTCGCCAAGTGCGAGGTGGACGCCCTGATCGCGATCGGCGGCGAGGACACCCTCGGGGTGGCGGCGCGGCTCACCGACGAGTACGGGGTGCCCGTCGTCGGCGTACCGAAGACCATCGACAACGACCTGTCCGCCACCGACTACACCTTCGGATTCGACACCGCCGTCGGCATCGCGACCGAGGCGATCGACCGGCTGCACACCACCGCCGAGTCGCACATGCGGGTGCTGGTGTGCGAGGTGATGGGCCGCCACGCGGGCTGGATCGCGCTCCACTCGGGCCTCGCGGGCGGTGCGAACGTCATCCTCATCCCCGAGCAGCGCTTCGACGTCGAGCAGGTCTGCGCCTGGGTGACCTCGCGCTTCAAGGCGTCGTACGCGCCGATCGTGGTCGTCGCCGAGGGGGCGATGCCCAAGGACGGCGACCTGGTCCTCAAGGACGGTTCGCTGGACTCCTTCGGGCATGTCCGGCTCTCCGGTGTGGGGGAGTGGCTGTCCAAGGAGATCGAGCGCCGCACCGGCAAGGAGGCGCGGACGACGGTGCTCGGGCACGTCCAGCGCGGGGG
>NZ_LIPP01000402.1 GCF_001418335.1 Streptomyces aurantiacus
CAGATACACGCGGTACGGCGCCTGCCCGGTGAACTCGTCCACCGGGTCGGGGAACACGTCGTGGATGAGCAGGAGCCCGCCCTCGGCGACATGGGGTGCCCAGCCCTCGTAGTCGCCGCCGGCGTGTTCGTCGGTGTGGCCGCCGTCGATGAAGACGAGGCCGAGCGGGGAGTTCCAGAGGCTCGCGACCTGCGGCGAACGGCCGACGACGGCGACCACGTGATCCTCCAGGCCGGCGTTGTGGAGCGTACGGCGGAAGGTGGGGAGGGTGTCCATGCGGCCGAGTTCCGGGTCGACGGTCGAGGGGTCGTGGTACTCCCAGCCGGGCTGCTGTTCCTCGCTGCCGCGGTGGTGGTCGACGGTGACCGCCGTGACGCCGNNAGCCGCCCCGCCTCGACCGCGGCCTCGTACAACGCGAGCCCTTCCCGCACGGGCATGAACCCCTTGGCCCCCTCGAACGCGGCGAGTACGGCAGGGGTGGGTGCCGAGGGCATGGGAGTTCCTCCGGGGCGTGTGGGGCGGGTGTGCGGCCGCCCCATGGTGCACCACGTCCCCCGCCTCGTAGGAGACAGGGGGCGTGGCGTGTGTACGGGTGCTTGTACGGGTGCGGGTGCGTGGGGGCNNCGGGGAACTGCGCGACCCCCCGACCCCCGCGGAGCGAACCGCTACGTGAGAACCGCCGCACTGGTCGGCAACGAAAGCTCCACCTCGACCACCCGCACCCCACCGGGGTGACTCGCCCCGGACGCGAGCGGCCCGTGCCCGCCGGCGGTGACGGCCAGCACGTACGCCCCCTCGGCGGGTACCGGCAGCGCATACCCGCCGTCGGCCGCGGACAGCGTCGCCCCCGCCTGTCGCCCCCGCCGGTCGATCAGCGTGACCTTGGCCCGGGCGACCGCAACGCCGTCGGCGGTGAGGACCCGGCCACGGAACCCGGCCCGGTCCACCAGCCCGGCGGCGACCTGGTCGACCTCAAGTCCGAGCTCACGCTCGACCTCAAGCCCGCCCTCGCTGGAAGCGACCAGGTGCGGCTTCGCCGCGTTCGCCGCCGCCCGCCGCCCCGGCAGGAGCGCCGCGAACACCAGGCCCAGCAGCACCGCACCCGTCGCGATCATGAAGGACACCCGGAAACCGTGCA
>NZ_LIPP01000403.1 GCF_001418335.1 Streptomyces aurantiacus
TCCCGAGACCCGCCCCCGAATTCCGAGGTACCGAGCAGTGATCCCCGCACGACCCGGACCGCCGCCCGCCGTCACCGTCGTCGGGATCGGGGCCGACGGCTGGGAAGGCCTCCCCGGCCCCTCCCGCACGGCACTTCGCGACGCCGAGGTCCTGATCGCCGGGGCGCGCCAGCTGGACCTGCTGCCACCGGAGTGCGCCGGAGAGCGCATCACCTGGCCCTCGCCGCTGCGCCCCGCAGTCCCCGGCCTCCTCGCGTCGCACGCAGGGCGTCGGATCGCGGTACCGGCCAGCGGCGACCCGATGTTCTACGGCATCGGACGCGCCCTCACCGAGGTGCTCGGGCCCGGCGCCCTGCGCGTCCTGCCGCATCCCTCCTCCGTCTCCTACGCCGCCGCGCGCCTCGGCCGGCCCCTGGAGGACGTCGAGGTCGTCTCGCTCGTCGGCCGGCCCGCCGCCCGCCTCGCCGCCGCCCTGCACGAGGGCCGGCACCTCCTCGTACTCAGCGCCGACGCCGGCACACCCGGTGAGATCGCCGCCCTGCTGCGCGACCGGGGCTTCGGACCGAGCCGGATGCGGGTGCTGGAACAACTCGGCGGCGCGAAGGAACGTACGACGGCCGAGGTCACCGCCGACGACTGGTCGCACCCGCCCGGCGACCCCCTCAACATCGTCGCCGTCGAGTGCCGCCGCGCCCCGGACGCCCCGCGGCTCGGCGCCGTACCGGGGCTGCCGGACGAGGCGTACGAGCACGACGGGCAGCTCACCAAGCGGCACGTCCGCGCCGCCACACTCGGCGCGCTCGCCCCCGCCCCCGGCGAGCTGCTGTGGGACATCGGCGGCGGCTCCGGCTCGATCGCCGTCGAGTGGATGCGTACGCACCCCTCGTGCCGGGCGGTCACCGTCGAACGCGACCCGGTGCGGGCCGGGCGCATCACCCGCAACGCCGACCGGCTCGGCGTGCCCGCGCTGCGGGTCGTCGCCGGCGCGGCGCCCGCCGTCCTGGCCGAACTCCCGCCGCCCGATGCCGTGTTCATCGGCGGCGGGCTCACCGCGCCCGGCCTCCTCGACGCGTGCTGGGAGGCGCTGCCGGCCGGTGGCCGGCTGGTCGCCAACACCGTGACGCTGGAGTCCGAGGCACTGCTCGCCGACGCCTACCGGCGCCACGGCGGCGAACTGGTGCGGCTCGCGGTGGCGCACGCCGTGCCGGTGGGCGGCTTCACCGGGTGGCGGCAGGCGATGCCGGTGACCCAGTGGGCCGTACAGAAGACCCCCGACCTCTCTGGAGCAGACAGATGACCGTGTACTTCATCGGCGCGGGGCCCGGCGCCGCCGACCTGATCACGGTGCGTGGCGCCCGCACGCTCGCCGCCTGCCACGTCTGCCTGTACGCGGGCAGCCTGGTCCCGCGCGAACTGCTGGCCGAATGCCCGCCGGACGCGCGCCTGGTGGACACCGCGCAGCTCAACCTGGACGAGATCACCGCCGAGTCGGTCCGCGCGCACGAGGAGGGGCACGACGTGGCCCGGCTGCACTCCGGGGACCCGTCGGTGTTCAGCGCGGTGGCCGAGCAGATGCGGCGGCTGGACGCGGCCGGGGTGCCGTACGAGGTCGTCCCCGGCGTCCCCGCCTTCGCCGCCGCGGCCGCCTCCCTGAAGCGGGAGCTGACCGTGCCCACCGTCGGCCAGACGGTCATCCTCACCCGGATCGCCCACCGCGCCACCGCCATGCCCGAGGGCGAGGACCTGGCCACCCTCGGCCGCAGCGGCGCGCTGATGGTGCTGCACCTCGCCGCCAAGTACGTGGACCGGGTGGTCGAGGAGCTGCTGCCGCACTACGGCGCCGACTGCCCCGTGGCGGTCGTCGCCCACGCCTCCCGTCCCGAGGAGCTGATCCTGCGCGGCACGCTCGACGAGATCGCCGGAAAGGTGAAGGAGGCAGGCGTGGAGCGGACCGCCGTGATCATGGTCGGGCGGACCCTGGGTGCGGCGGAGTTCCGCGACAGCCACCTGTACTCGGCGGAGCGCGAACGCCATGCCTGCTGAACGGGTGCCCGCGGTCGAACGGGTGCCCGCGGTCGTGCCCACCGCCGACTGAGGTGCGCGCTCAGGCCACCGTGCTGCGTCCCACCACGGTGCCCGACCGGTCGACGCAGATCACGTCGACCGCGACCGGCGCTCCCCGCAGCACGGCCAGCGCCTCGTCACGGGCCGCCGTCGCGACCAGGCCGCCCAACGGCACACCGGCCGCCATGCACAACTGGAGCGCGGCGAGGCCCGTGTTGGCCTCGGCGATCTCGGCGGCCAGCGACTCGCCCGCTCCGCCGCGCCGGGCGAGTTCCGCGAGGAATCCCTTGTCGACCTGGGAACGGCCGGAGTGCAGGTCCAGGTGTCCCGCGGCCAGCTTGGACAGCTTGGCGAAGCCGCCGCAGATGGTCAGCCGGTCGACGGGATGCCGGCGCACGTACTTCAGCACCGCGCCCGCGAAGTCGCCCATGTCGAGCAGCGCCTCCTCGGGGAGCCCGTACTCGGCGACGACCGTCTTCTCCGACGTCGACCCGGTGCACCCGGCGACATGCGTACGGCCCGCCGCCCGGGCCACGTCCACGCCCCGCCTGATCGAGTCGATCCAGGCCGAGCAGGAGTACGGCACCACGATGCCCGTGGTGCCGAGAATGGACAGGCCGCCGAGGATGCCGAGCCGCGGGTTCCAGGTGGAGCGGGCGATCTCCTCGCCGTGGTCGACGGAGACGGTGATCTCGACGTCACCGGCCGCGCCGTACAGGCCGGCGACGCGCGCGACGTGGTCACGCATCATCTGCCGCGGCACCGGATTGACGGCGGGTTCGCCGACGGGCAGCGGCAGACCGGGACGGGTGACCGTGCCCACCCCGGGGCCAGCCCTGAACACGACCCCCGCCCCCGCCGGCAGCCGCCGCACCGTGGCCCGGACCAGCGCCCCGTGCGTGACGTCCGGATCGTCGCCCGCGTCCTTCACGATCCCCGCCATCGCGTACGTGTCCGTCAACTCCTCGGCCGCGAGCGCGAACGACGGCGTCTGTCCCTTGGGCAGCGTGATACTCACGGGGTCGGGAAAGTCACCGGTCAGCAACGCGGTGTACGCGGCCGTCGTGGCGGCGGTCGCGCAGGCGCCGGTGGTCCAGCCGGGCCGCAGCCCGGTGTGCTTGAGTTGGGCGCCGCGGCCGCCCTTCGGCTCGCCCACGCCCTGCGAGCCGGAGCCGGCCGTGGGCCCCGTGTCGCCAACACCCTGCACTTCGCTGTTCATGAACGGACCCGGATCTCCATGCACGTACTGATACTCGGCGGAACGACGGAAGCACGGCAGCTGGCCGGGCTACTGCACGGTACCCCCGGCCTGACCCTGACCAGTTCCCTGGCCGGACGGGTCGCCAGCCCCCGGCTGCCCCCGGGTGAGGTCCGGGTCGGCGGCTTCGGCGGGGCCGAGGGGATGGCCGCGTGGCTGCGCGCGCACGCGGTGCACCTCCTCATCGACGCCACCCACCCCTTCGCCGGGACGATCAGTTTCCATGCGGCGAGCGCTGCCGCCTCGGCCCATGTTCCCCTGCTCGCGCTGCGCCGCCCCGGCTGGGTCCCGGTCGAGGGTGACGTATGGCACGAGGCCGGTTCGCTGGAGGAGGCCGCGCGGCTGCTGCCCGGCCTCGGGCGGCGGGTGTTCCTCACCACCGGACGCATGGGCCTGGCCACGTTCGCGGACCTGGACGAGCTGTGGTTCCTCGTACGGTCCGTCGACGCACCCGAGCCCCCGCATCCGGCCCGCATGGAGATCCTGCTCGACCGCGGCCCCTTCGACCTCGACGGCGAACGGGAACTGCTGCGCCGCCACCGCGTCGACGTCGTCGTGACCAAGGACAGCGGGGGCACCGCCACCGCGCCGAAGCTGACCGCCGCGCGCGAGGCCGGACTACCGGTGATCGTGGTCCGCCGGCCGCAGGCCCCCGACGGCGTCCCCGTGGTGGCCGATCCGGAGGCGGCGGCCCGCTGGGTCGCGGAGCGCCACTGAGGCCGTGCCCGCAGCACGTCACCCGCAGCACGTCACCCGCATCGGCCGGGTGACCCACCTCACACTCCGCTCCTGTCAGGAATCGCCGCGCCGTCCCGCTCAAGGGGCAAGCGATTCAGACAGGAGCCACACCATGAAGCACCGCGTCCTCGTCAAGCACCGCATCCTCGTCCTCGGCGCCGGTTACGCCGGAGCCTTCGCCGCCGGGAGCCTGGCCCGTCGCCTCTCGCCCGCCGACACCGAGATCACCGTCGTCAACGCCGAGCCGGTCTTCGTCGAGCGGATGCGCATGCACCAACTCGCGGCGGGCCGGGAACTCGCGACCCGGCGGCTCGCCGACGTGTTCGCGGGCACCGGGGTACGGCTGCGCGTGGCGCGCGTCACCGCGGTGGACCCGGAGCGCAGGACCGTCGCCGTGACCGGCGAGGACGGCGATGACGAACTCGGGTACGACACGCTGCTGTACACGCTCGGCAGCCGGGTCGCCGACCACGATGTCCCCGGGGTGGCCGAGCACGCCTTCGACGTCGCGGGACGGCCGTCGGCGCTGCGGCTGCGCGACCGCCTCGACAGGCTCGACCGGCTGGGCGCAGGCGGCACCGTACTGGTCGTCGGCGAGGGCCTGACCGGCATCGAGACCGCCGCCGAGTTCGCCGAGTCGCGTCCCGGTCTCTCGGTGGCGCTCGCCGCCCGCGGTGAGCTGGGAGCCTCGCTCTCCCCGGCGGCCCGGCTCCACCTGCGGGAGGCCTTCGACCGGCTGGGCGTCACCGTCCACGAGCACACCGGCATCGAAGCCGTCGGGGAGTCGTACGCGGTCGGTGCGGACGGCACCTCCTTCCCGGCCGACGCGACCGTGTGGACGGCGGGGTTCGCCGTCGGCCCCCTGGCGGCCGCCGCCGGTCTCCAGGTCACCGAGGACGGCCGGATCGTCGTCGACGACACCATGCGCTCGGTCTCCCACCCGGACGTCTACGCCGCGGGCGACAGCGCGTACGCGATCGGCGTGAACGGCCAGCCGCTGCCGATGTCCTGCGCCTCGGCGGGATCGACCAACATGCAGGCGACGGACGCGATCGTGGGGCGGCTGACCGGCCGCCGGGTGCCGAGCGTCAAGAAGACCTACATCGGCAACCACATCAGCCTCGGGCGGTACGACGCGATCTTTCAGATGGTGGACGGCGACGCACGGGCGAAATCCTGGTTCCTGGGCGGCCGGAAGGCCGCGCGGCTCAAGGCCGGCATCCTCACGACCAGTCTGTGGGCCACCTCGCACCCGACCTTCGGCATGCCGAAGCGCAAGCGCCGTCCGACCGCCGCCACCACGACGGCTGCCGGCCCCGCGGCCGACGCCACTACGGCCGTCGCCACCGCGTCCGAGAACGCCGCCGCATAAGGTCGCCTCCATGGAGAGCATCGTCGCTGACCGCTTCGAGGCCGGCCGGGCACGGCTGGCCTCGCTCGCGTACCGTCTGCTCGGTTCGGCGGCCGACGCCGAGGACATCGTGCAGGACGCGTACCTGCGCTGGCACGCCGCCGACCGGGAGCGGATCGAGGTGCCGGAGGCCTGGCTGACCAAGGTCGTCACCAACCTGTGCCTGGACCGGCTCCGCTCGGCACCGGTGCGCCGCGAACGCGCGGCCGGCGTCTGGATGCCCGAACCGCTCCTCGACGGCGACCCGATGCTCGGCCCGGCCGACACCTTCGAGCAGCGCGAATCGGTGTCGCTCGCCGTCCTGACCCTGATGGAGCGACTCTCACCGGTCGAACGGGCCGTCTACGTCCTGCGCGAGGCGTTCTCCTGTCCCCACTCCGAGATCGCCGGCATCCTCGACATCTCGGAGGCCGCGAGCCAGCAGCACGTCCACCGGGCCCGGCGCCGGGTCGCGTCCGCGCGCCGCGGCGGCGGTGAGGTCGATCCGGCGTCCGCGCGCAAGGTCCTTGAGGAGTTCCTCGCCGCCGCGTCCTCGGGGCGTACCGAACGGCTGGTGGCGCTCCTCACCGACGACGCGACCGCGGTCTCCGACGGCGCCGGCCTCTCCAGGACACTGTGGCGCTACGAGACGCCCGAGCGCGTCGCCACCATGATGCGGACCGCCTTCAGGTTCACTCCCGCGAAGCGGCGGCTGGTCGGCGGCTCGCCCACCATCCACCTCGGGCAGGTCAACGGCTGGCCCGCCGTGCTCGCCGTGCTCGGGGACCGGATCGTGGGCGCCGCGGCGTTCGAGATCAGCGACGGCAGGGTGGCGGCGCTGCACGGCTTCGCCGCCCCGGAGCGGCTCGCCCGCCTCACCGCGATGTGGCCGCGGCACGAACCCGACGCGCCGGTCATCGCCCAGTGGTGACGTCAGGACCGTGCAGACCGCGGTCGGGACGATCTACACGCTGTCGGGCAGGGCCCGTGCCATGTCGACGGCCCGGCGTCCGTCGCCCGTTTCGCCGACGACGTCGACCTCGTCGCCGGTCTCCAGCAGGGCGCGTATCCCGGACCGGATCACCCGCGACGTGCCGGGTCACCTCCTCCCGCCGCCGCTCGGCCTCCTGACGTCGCCGCCCCACATAGCGCCGCTGCGCCTGCACCCACTGGCCCACCCCGGCCATCGCGACCACGACCGCGGCCATGCCTCCGAGGGCCCATCGGCCCGATCGCACCGGTGATCACTCCGTGTCCGTGCCGGTCGTCAGTGCCGCGCAGATCATGGCACGTCGTTCTACGGAGCGGCGCCGTTCCCGCTCACTCCTTACGGATACCGGCGCGGCGTCCAGACGATCTGCTCGCCGTCCCCGCGCCGTACCGTCCGGGTCTGCGAGGAGCCCACCAGCAGGATCGTGCGCATGTCGACCTCGGCCGGGTCCAGGTCCGCCAGCCGTACGATGCGGACGCGCTCGCCGGAGCCGCCCACGTCCCGCGCGACCACGACGGGCGTGTCCGGTGCCCGGTGCTCAAGCAGCAGCTCGCGGGCCTTGCCCACCTGCCAGGTGCGGCTGCGTGAACCGGGGTTGTAGAGGGCCAGCACCAGGTCCGCCGCCGCGGCGGCGTGCAGCCGTTCCGCGATGACCTCCCACGGCTTGAGCCGGTCGGACAGGGAGACGGTGGCGTAGTCGTGGCCGAGCGGGGCGCCCGCGCGGGCCGCGGCGGCGTTGGCGGCGGTCACCCCCGGCAGCACCCGCACCGGGACGTCCGCGTACTCCGCCCGCGAGGCTGCCTCCAGCACGGCGGTCGCCATGGCGAAGACGCCCGGGTCGCCGCCGGAGACCACGGCCACTCGCCGCCCCCGCTGGGCCAGTTCGAGCGCGAACTCGGCACGCTCGGCCTCGACCCGGTTGTCCGAGCCGTGCCGGAGCTGCCCGGGACGCCGAGGCACCCGGTCGAGGTAGGTGGTGTAGCCGACCAGGTCGTCGGCGGCGGCGAGGGCGCCCCGGGTCTCCGGGGTCAGCCACAGCGGGCCCGCGGGCCCGGTTCCCACCACGACCACCTCACCCCGCTCCCGCACGGGTCGCTCGGCGTCGACCTGGCTGGGCAGCACGGCCACCGAGAAGTACGGCACCGACTCCGCGTCCACGTCGGCCAGTTCGGCGACCCGTTCCCCGCTCATGGTGGCCCGCTCGACGTACCGGGCCTCGCCAAGGCGCCCCGCGCTCTCCAGCGCGCGCCGCACCTTGGGGAAGGTGCGCCCCAGCTTCATCACCACCGCCACGTCCGTCGCGGCGAGCCGCGCGACCAGCTCCTCCTCGGGCAGCGTGCCCGGCAGGATGGTCAGCACCTCCTCGCCCTCGGCGAGCGGGGTGCCCAGACGGGCCGCGGCGGCGGACACGGACGTGACACCGGGCACGACCTCGGTGTCGTACCGGTCGACGAGCCGCTTGTGCATGTGCATGTAGGAGCCGTAGAACAGCGGGTCGCCCTCGGCGAGGACCGCGACCGTACGCCCCGCGTCGAGATGCGCGGCGAGCCTGGCCGACGCCTCGGTGTAGAACTCGTCCATGGCGCCCTGGTAGCCGCCCGGATGCTCGGTGGTCTCCGTCGTCAGCGGATAGACCAACGGCTCCTCGATGTGGTCGGCGCGGATGTGCCCGGCCGCGATCGAGCGGGCGATGGACCGCCCGTGCCGGGCACTGTGATAGGCGATCACGTCCGCGCCGGCGATGACCTCGACGGCCCGTACGGTCATCAGGGACGGGTCGCCGGGGCCGAGCCCCACCCCGTACAGCTTGCCGCTCACGCTCACTCTTCCTCGCTCGCGATCGCGTTGAGTGCGGAGGCGGCCATGGCGCTGCCCCCGCGACGGCCGCGTACGACCAGGTGTTCCAGACCCGACGGGTGCGCGGCGAGTGCGTCCTTGGACTCGGCGGCACCGACGAAGCCGACCGGGACGCCGATGACGGCGGCGGGGCGGGGCGCCCCCTCCTCGATCATCTCCAGGAGGCGGAAGAGGGCGGTGGGCGCGTTGCCGACGGCGACCACGGCACCCTCAAGACGGTCACGCCACAGTTCGAGGGCGGCGGCGCTGCGCGTGGTGCCGAGCTTCGCGGCCAGCTCAGGGACGGCCGGGTCCGACAGCGTGCAGAGCACGTCGTTGCCGGCGGGCAGCCGCTTGCGGGTCACGCCGGAGGCCACCATCTGGACGTCGCAGAGGATCGGCGCGCCCGCGCGCAGCGCCTCCCGGGCCCGGGAGACCACGTCCGGCGTGTAGGCCAGGTCGCGTACGAGGTCGACCATTCCGCAGGCGTGGATCATCCGTACGGCGACCTGGCTGACGTCGGCCGGCAGTGCCGCGAGGTCCGCCTCCGCGCGGATGGTGGCGAAGGACCGGCGGTAGATGGCCGCGCCGTCCTTCTCGTAGTCGTACGTGGTCACGGTGTTCTTCTCACTGCTCTCGGTCGTCGTACGGCTCGGGTTCGGGCTCAGGTTCATGTGATCTCCGCCAGGGCGGCGGCGAGACGGGAAGGGTCGTCCAGCGGGACCGTGCGCGCTTCGTCGTGTCCGGGTGCGACGACGGACAGCCGGTAACCCCCCTCCGGGGCGGCGACGACATCGATCCGCTCGCCCCGAGGGTGCCCGCAGCGGCGCTCGCATCCGGACCAGTACAGAGGAAGGCCGCCCCGGTGGTGGACCGCGCCGAGCGTGGCGGTCGCGTCCGCCCGTACGTCGGCCCGCGACTTGGCGCAGCCGGGCCGGCCGATGCAGGCCCCGACGCGCAGCCAGGGCGAGTCGGGATCGGTGACGAGGCCGACGGCGGCGAGGCGGGCCAGCGACTCGGTCCGTCGCGCCGCGGTCGTTCCCGGAGTGGGAAGAACCACACCGCGCCACGGGGTCAGCCGCAGCTCACCGGTGGCGACCCGCGTCAACTCCCGCCACTGCGGAGCCGAGAGGCGGCCCAGCGGCACGTGCACGGACAGGGCGTCCCCGACCGCTCCCGGCAACGGGCCGTCCGTGCGGCCGGTCTCCCGCGCCTGCCGCTCGTGGCCGATGCCCTCCGCCGTCAGACGGCGACCGACCGCCGCGGTCAACTCGCCGTCCCCGAGCGCCAGCTCGGCCACCCGCCAGGCGCGTGTACCGTCGGCCCGCTCGGCTTCCAGAAACGCCTCCGCCGCCGCCAGAGCGGCCGGCGGCGCGTCCTTTGCCGACACATGGAGCGCCCGGCCGGCCGGTCCGAGCGCGAGCTGCGCGCCGCCGTCCGCCGTCGCCCGTACCGTCACGTCGGCTTCGAGCCCGGCCAGATCCCCGCGCCCGTCGTCCAGCGCGAACAGGAACCGCCCCGACAGCGCCCGCGCCGCCTCGCTCGCGCACAGCGCGGCGTCGAGAGCCGCCAGCCAGGGCCGTACGTCCCGCAGCCCCCGCCCGTCGAGACCGGACAGCGGAGAGGCCACGATGTTGCGTATGCGCTCGTGCCCGCGGGAGGGGAGCAGCCCGGCGGCGGTCAGCAGCTCGGCCAGCTCGGCTCCGCAGCCGTCCCCCAGCCCGCGCATCTGTACGTTGCCGCGTGAGGTGAGATGCAACTCACCGTCCCCCAGCCGCCGCGCCGCCTCGGCGAGCACCTCTGCCTGGCGGACGGTCAGCACACCGCCGGGAATCCGGACCCGAGCCAGCGCCCCGTCGTCCGCCGCGTGCAGCCGCAGCGTCCCCGGGCAGGCGTCACCGCGATCCCGCGAGACCGCTGTGGCCTGGGGCGATGGACGGAAGGCAGCCGTGGACATGGCGGCGAGCATACCTACGTTCCCGCAGCCTGTATGCCCCGCCCTTGCCCCCCGCGCCTTACTATCTCTCTCGGTGGATCATCCGATCCGCCACCGCCACGACGGCGACAGGGGAGGAAGCCGGTGCGATGCCGGCGCGGTCCCGCCACTGTGAGCCCGGCCTGAGGGGCCGGGTGAGCCAGGAACTCCCTTTCCCCAGCTCACGAGTTCGCCTTCGACTTCGCGAGCGCGGGGAGAACCCATTCCGACACCGCCCGGGGCGCGGACCCCGAGGAAGGCCCGACGCCACATGATTCTTCTGCTGTCGACGTCCGACACCGACCTGCTCAGCGCACGCGCGGCCGACGGCCCGGTGCCCTACCGCTTCGGCAACCCGGCCCGCCTCGCCGTCGACGACCTCCCCGCCCTCCTGGACGGCGTCGAGCTGATCGTCGTACGCCTCCTCGGTGGCCTGCGCGCCTGGGAGGACGGCCTCGGCCTGCTGCTCGCCGACGGCCGCCCGGTCGTCGTCCTCACCGGCGAACAGGCCCCCGACGCCCAGTTGATGGCCGCCTCCACCGTGCCCATCGGCATCGCCGCCGAGGCCCACGCCTACCTCGCCCACGGCGGCCCGGCCAACCTCGGCCAGCTCGCCCGCTTCCTCTCCGACACGGTCCTGCTGACCGGCCACGGCTTCGACGCCCCCGCTCCCGCCCCGACCTGGGGTCCGCTGGAGCGCACGTCCCGCGAGGGCGCCGAGGGGCCGACCATCGCGGTGCTCTACTACCGGGCCCACCACATGAGCGGCAACACGGCGTTCATCGGCACGCTGTGCGACGCCGTCGAGGACGCCGGCGGACGCGCGCTCCCCCTGTACGTGGCCTCCCTGCGCGCCCCCGAGCCGGAGCTGATCGAGGAGTTGCGGGCGGCCGACGCGATCGTCACCACCGTCCTCGCGGCAGGCGGCACCAGGCCCGCCGAGGCGTCCGCGGGCGGCGACGACGAGTCCTGGGACGCCGGCGCCCTCACCGGGCTGGACATCCCGATCCTTCAGGCCCTGTGCCTGACCGGCTCGCGGACCGCCTGGGAGGACAGCGACGAGGGTGTCTCCCCGCTGGACGCGGCGAGCCAGATCGCGGTCCCGGAGTTCGACGGGCGCCTGATCACCGTGCCGTTCTCCTTCAAGGAGATCGACAAGGACGGGCTCCCGGCGTACGTCGCCGACCCCGAGCGGGCGGCCCGGGTGGCCGGCATCGCCGTACGCCACGCGCGGCTCAGGCACCTCCCGGCCGCCGAGAAGCGGCTGGCCCTGGTGCTGTCCGCGTACCCGACGAAGCACTCCCGGATCGGGAACGCCGTCGGGCTCGACACCCCCGCCAGCGCCGTCGCCATCCTGCGCCGACTCCTCGACGAGGGCTACGACTTCGGGCCCGTGGAGGACATCCCCGGACTGGTCTCGGGCGACGGCGACGAACTGATCCGCGCGCTGATCGAGGCGGGCGGCCACGACCAGGACTGGCTCACCGAGGAGCAGCTGGCCCGCAACCCGGTCCGTATCCCGGCCGCCGACTACAAGCGCTGGTACGCGACCCTGCCCGCCTCCCTGCGCACCGCCGTCGAGGCGCACTGGGGCCCGGCGCCCGGCGAGATGTTCGTCGACCGCAGCCGCAACCCGGAGGGCGACATCGTGCTCGCGGCCCTGCGCCGCGGGAACCTGCTGATCCTCATCCAGCCGCCGCGCGGCTTCGGCGAGCACCCGATCGCGATCTACCACGACCCCGATCTGCCCCCGTCGCACCACTACCTCGCCGCCTACCGCTGGATCGCCGCCGCGCACGCGGACGGGGGCTTCGGGGCCGACGCGATGATCCACCTCGGCAAGCACGGCAACCTGGAGTGGCTGCCCGGCAAGAACGCGGGACTGTCCGCCGCCTGCGGCCCCGACGCCGCCCTCGGTGACCTGCCGCTCGTCTATCCGTTCCTCGTGAACGACCCGGGCGAGGGCACCCAGGCCAAGCGCCGCGTCCACGCCACGCTCGTCGACCACCTGGTCCCGCCGATGGCCCGCGCGGAGTCCTACGGAGACATCGCGCGTCTGGAGCAACTGCTCGACGAGCACGCCCAGATCGCCGCCATGGACCCGGCGAAGCTGCCCGCGATCCGCGCCCAGATCTGGACCCTCATCCAGGCCGCGAAGCTCGACCACGACCTCGGCCTGGAGGACCGGCCCGAGGACGACGGCTTCGACGACTTCCTGCTCCATGTCGACGGCTGGCTGTGCGAGATCAAGGACGCCCAGATCCGCGACGGCCTGCACGTCCTCGGCAACCCGCCGCAGGGCGCCGACCGGGTCAACCTCGTCCTCGCCATCCTCCGCGCCCGCCAGATCTGGGGCGGCGCCGCCGCCCTGCCCGGCCTGCGCGAGGCCCTCGGCTTGGACGAGTCGGCCGCGACCCGCACCACCGCCGACGAGGTCGAGGCGCGGGCCCGCGTCCTGGTCCAGGCGATGGACGACGCCGGCTGGGACCCGGCCGCCGTCCCCACCGACCAGGGCGAACAGGTCGCCGCCATCCTGGAGTTCGCCGCCCGCGAGGTCGTCCCGCGCCTCGCCGGGACCACCGCCGAACTCGACCACACCGTCCACGCCCTGAACGGCGGCTTCGTCCCCGCGGGCCCCTCCGGATCACCGCTGCGCGGCCTGGTCAACGTCCTGCCGACCGGACGCAACTTCTACTCGGTCGACCCCAAGGCCGTCCCCTCCCGCCTCGCCTGGGAGACCGGCCAGGCCCTCGCCGACTCCCTCCTGGAGCGCTACCGCACCGACAACGGCGACTGGCCCACCTCCGTCGGCCTCTCCCTGTGGGGCACGAGCGCGATGCGCACGGCGGGCGACGACGTGGCCGAGGCCCTCGCCCTGCTCGGCGTCCGCCCCGTCTGGGACGACGCCTCACGCCGGGTGACGGGCCTGGAGGCCGTCCCGTACGAGGAGTTGGGCCGCCCCCGTATCGACGTGACGCTGCGCATCTCGGGCTTCTTCCGCGACGCCTTCCCGCACACGATCGGCCTGCTCGACGACGCCGTACGCCTGGCCGCCTCCCTCGACGAACCGGCCGAGGCCAATTTCGTACGCGCCCACACCCAGGCCGACCTGGCCGAACACGGCGACGAACGCCGCGCCACCACCCGTATCTTCGGCTCCCGCCCCGGTACGTACGGGGCCGGGCTGCTCCAGCTCATCGACTCCCGCGACTGGCGCACCGACGCCGACCTCGCCGAGGTCTACACGGTGTGGGGCGGCTACGCCTACGGCCGTGAACTCGACGGACGTCCGGCCCGGGACGAGATGGAGACCGCGTACAAGCGCATCGCGGTCGCCGCCAAGAACACGGACACCCGCGAGCACGACATCGCGGACTCGGACGACTACTTCCAGTACCACGGCGGCATGGTCGCCACGGTCCGTGCGCTGCGCGGCACCGCCCCCGAGGCGTACATCGGCGACTCCACCCGCCCCGAGACGGTCCGCACCCGCACCCTCGTCGAGGAGACCTCCCGCGTCTTCCGCGCCCGCGTGGTCAATCCCCGGTGGATCGAGGCGATGCGCCGCCACGGCTACAAGGGCGCCTTCGAACTCGCCGCCACCGTCGACTACCTCTTCGGCTACGACGCCACCACGGGCGTGATCGCCGACTGGATGTACGACAAGCTCACCGAGACCTACGTCCTGGATCCCACCAACCGCGAGTTCCTCCAGCAGGCCAACCCCTGGGCCCTGCACGGCATCGCCGAGCGGCTCCTTGAGGCGGAGTCCCGCGGCATGTGGGAGAAGCCGGACCCGGCGGTCCTTGAGGCGCTGCGCCAGGTGTACCTGGAGACGGAGGGGGATCTGGAGGGCGAGGACTGAGCCGGAGTCCGTTCAGACAAGGGCCGGAGGGGTGACCCTCCGGCCCTTGTCGTTGTCCTTGTCCTTGCCGCGATGATCGTCGGCGCCCGACTCCTGCTGATAGCGTGCAACTGCACATCAGTTGCAATAACAAGGCCGAAGGATGTCGGACATGGCGGTGTACACCCTCCCGGAGCTTCCGTACGACTACGCGGAGCTCGAACCGGTCATCAACCCCCAGATCGTCGAGCTGCACCACGACAAGCACCACGCGGCCTACGTGAAGGGCGCGAACGACACGCTTGAGCAACTCGCGGAGGCACGCGACAAGGAGGCGTGGGGCTCGGTCAACGGCCTGGAGAAGAACCTGGCCTTCCATCTCTCGGGCCACATCCTGCACTCCGTCTACTGGCACAACATGACCGGCGACGGCGGCGGCGAACCCCTCGACAAGGACGGCGTCGGCGAACTCGCGGACGCGATCGCCGAGTCCTTCGGCTCCTTCGCCAAGTTCAAGGCGCAGCTCACCAAGGCGTCCGCGACCACGCAGGGTTCGGGCTGGGGCGTCCTCGCCTACGAGCCGCTCAGCGGCCGGCTGATCGTCGAGCAGGTCTACGACCACCAGGGCAACGTCGGCCAGGGCTCGACCCCGATCCTGGTCTTCGACGCCTGGGAGCACGCCTTCTACCTCCAGTACAAGAACCAGAAGGTCGACTTCATCGACGCCATGTGGGCCGTCGTCAACTGGCAGGACGTGGCCAAGCGCTTCGCCGCCGCCAAGGAACGCGGCGAGGGCCTGCTCCTCGCGCCGTGACGCCGTGACGTCGTAGGCAGTGGCGGCGCCCGGTCAGCGCAGGGCCACCAGTACCAGCGCCGCCAACACCGTGATCGCGGCCACCGGAAGTATCACCAGGCGGGTCCGCTCCAGCCAGGTGCGGGAGCCCTCCGCGCGGTGCTCGGTACGCCTTTCCGGTGCACGTTCCGCCGCGGCGGGGCCCGCGGCGGATCCGGGGCCGAGGAGGATGCTGCACCAGCGGCAGTCGCCCTCGTCGCCCGGCCAGGACGCGCCCGGTACTTGTGCGAAGACCACCGAAGGCCCCTCCTCGTCGCACGTCGTCATGGCACGTTCAACGAGGGGCCGCGTGAGCGGCTACGCCCGCGCGGTCCATCGTGATGCGGTCGTCATCGGGTCGTGGCGGGCCCGATGCCGGGCAAAAAGCCCTGGCAAACGGCTCTGGCATACCCTCGCCGACCCGGCAGTGACCCGGCAGCGGCCCGGCGGCCCACGGAGTGCGGTCCTCCGTGCACGGCCGCCACCTCCACCGCGTACCGTGGGAACCATCACGACCGGAGGTCACACACATGTCCGCGCTACCACACGAGCCGAGCTCAGAGGCATCCTCGGACCCGTACGAGTTCGAGTTCGCCGAGGGACCGCAGACACTCGCCGAGCTGCGCGCCGCGCTCGCGGTGATCAACCCCGAGGTGCTGACCGCTTTCAACGCCCGGCTCGATGCCGCAACGTTCGGCTGGGACCACGACGAGGTGATAGCCAAGGCCCGCCGGGCCGTGGCGTTCTCCAAGCGGGCGCAGGCGGCTGCCGCCGAAGCGGCAGCCGAGGAAGAAGCGGCCGGAGTGCAGCAGGTCGACGACCCGTGGGCCCACCTCGACGTACGGGACAGCGCGTCGTGACCCCCTGATCGCGTCCTGACCCACCACTGATCGGGAAGGCCGCCCCGCCGCAGGCTCAGCGTCCCGGGCGCAGGCTCAGCGCCCCGCGTCCGTGTCCCCGAACGTCCGCAGAATCCGCTCGGCGGCCAGCGTGGACGTCAACTCGCCGTTGCGTACCTGCTGTTCGAGTGCGGGTGCGAGGGCGCGTACGCCGGGATCGGCGTGCAGGCGGCCGAGCAGCTCGTCGCGGACCATCGTCCAGGTCCAGTCCACCTGCTGGTCGCGTCGCTTCGCGGCGAGCCGGCCGGTCGAGTCGAGGAGCGTGCGGTGCTGTTCGAGGCGGTCCCACACGGTGTCGAGACCGGCCGAGTCGCGGGCGCTGCAGCTCAGCACCGGCGGGGTCCAGGCCGCGTCCTTGCCGTGCATCAGCCGTAGGGCGCCCGCCAGTTCCCGTGCGGCGGCCCGCGCGTCGCGCTCGTGGGGGCCGTCCGCCTTGTTGACGGCGATCACGTCCGCCAGTTCCAGGACGCCCTTCTTGATGCCCTGGAGCTGGTCCCCGGTGCGGGCCAGCGTCAGCAGCAGGAACGAGTCGACCATGTTCGCGACCGCGGTCTCCGACTGGCCGACACCGACCGTCTCCACCAGCACCACGTCGTAGCCCGCGGCCTCCATGACGACGATCGACTCGCGGGTCGCCTTGGCGACCCCGCCGAGGGTGCCGGCGGTGGGGGAGGGGCGGATGAAGGCCGCGGGGTCCACGGCCAGCCGCTCCATACGGGTCTTGTCGCCCAGGATCGAGCCGCCCGTACGGCTGGAGGACGGGTCCACGGCGAGTACCGCCACCCGGTGTCCGAGGGCCGTGAGCATGGTGCCGAACGCGTCGATGAACGTCGACTTGCCGACCCCGGGGACACCGCTGACGCCGATCCGCCGGGCCCGCCCGCTGTGCGGGAGCAGCGCGGTGAGCAACTCCTGCGCCCGCGCCCGGTGCTGGGGCCGGGTGGACTCGACGAGGGTGATGGCGCGTGCGACGAGCGCCCGCTTCCCGTCGAGCACGCCCTTGACATAGGTGTCGAGTTCGATCACAGGTCGTGCCCGAGGCCGGTCGAGAGCCGCCGGACGAGGTCGTACGCCGCGTCCGGGATCACCGTCCCGGGCGGGAACACGGCCGCCGCGCCCATCTGCAGCAGGGTCGGCACGTCCTGCGGCGGGATCACCCCGCCGACGACGACCATGATGTCCTCGCGGCCCTCCGCCGCCAGTTCCTCCCGCAGCGCCGGTACGAGCGTGAGGTGCCCGGCGGCCAGCGACGAGACGCCCACGATGTGCACGTCCGCCTCCACCGCCTGGCGGGCCACCTCGCCCGGCGTCTGGAACAGCGGGCCCACGTCGACGTCGAAGCCGAGGTCGGCGAAGGCCGTGGCGATCACCTTCTGGCCGCGGTCGTGACCGTCCTGGCCCATCTTGGCGACCAGGATGCGCGGGCGGCGGCCCTCGGCCTCCTCGAAGGAGTCGACGAGCGCCCGGGTGCGGTCCACGGACGGGGACTCGCCTGCTTCGTTGCGGTACACACCGGCGATCGTACGGATCTGGCCCGCGTGCCGCCCGTACACCTTCTCCAGCGCGTCCGAGATCTCCCCGACGGTGGCCTTGGCGCGGGCCGCGCGCACCGCAAGGTCCAGCAGGTTGCCCTCGCCCCCGGCCGCCCGGGTCAGGGCGTCCAACGAGTCCTGACACGCCCGCTCGTCGCGCTCCGCCCGCAGCCGCCGCAGCTTCTCGATCTGCTGCGTGCGCACGGACGAGTTGTCGACGCTGAGGACGTCGATCTTCTCGTCGGTCTCCACGCGGTACTTGTTGACGCCGATCACCGGCTGGCGTCCCGAGTCGATCCGGGCCTGGGTGCGGGCCGCGGCCTCCTCGATGCGCAGCTTGGGGATGCCGGCGTCGATGGCCTTGGCCATGCCGCCCGCCGCCTCGACCTCCTCGATGTGCTGCCAGGCCCGGCGCGCGAGGTCGTACGTGAGCTTCTCGACGTACGCGCTGCCGCCCCACGGGTCGATGACACGGGTCGTGCCCGACTCCTGCTGGATCAGCAGCTGCGTGTTGCGGGCGATGCGCGCCGAGAAGTCGGTGGGCAGGGCGAGCGCCTCGTCGAGGGCGTTGGTGTGCAGCGACTGGGTGTGGCCCTGGGTCGCGGCCATCGCCTCCACACACGTCCGCGTCACGTTGTTGAACACGTCCTGCGCGGTCAGCGACCAGCCGGAGGTCTGCGAATGGGTGCGCAGGGAAAGGGACTTGGGGTTCTGCGGGTCGAACTGCCGGACCAGCTTCGCCCACAGCAGGCGCGCCGCCCGCAGCTTGGCGATCTCCATGAAGAAGTTCATGCCGATCGCCCAGAAGAAGGACAGTCGCGGCGCGAACGCGTCCACGTCCAGGCCCACTTCGCGGCCCGCCCGGAGGTACTCGACGCCGTCCGCGAGCGTGTACGCCAGCTCCAGGTCGGCCGTCGCGCCCGCCTCCTGGATGTGATAGCCGGAGATGGAGATGGAGTTGTAGCGGGGCATCCGCTGAGACGTGTACGCGAAGATGTCGGAGATGATCCGCATCGACGGCTTCGGCGGATAGATGTAGGTGTTGCGGACCATGAACTCCTTGAGGATGTCGTTCTGGATGGTCCCGGCCAGCTTCTCCGGCGGTACGCCCTGCTCCTCCGCCGCCACGATGTACAGCGCGAGCACGGGCAGCACGGCGCCGTTCATCGTCATCGAGACGGACATCCTGTCGAGCGGGATGCCGTCGAACAGCTGACGCATGTCGAGGATCGAGTCGATGGCCACGCCCGCCATGCCGACGTCACCCGTCACCCGCGGGTGGTCGCTGTCGTAGCCGCGGTGGGTGGGCAGGTCGAAGGCGACCGACAGACCCTTCTGGCCGGCGGCGAGGTTGCGCCGGTAGAAGGCGTTGGACTCCTCGGCCGTCGAGAAGCCCGCGTACTGGCGGATCGTCCAGGGCTGGTTGACGTACATCGTGGGGTACGGGCCCCGCAGGTACGGCGCGACGCCCGGGTAGGTCCCCAGGAAGTCCAGGCCCTCCAGGTCACGCCCGGTGTACAGGGGCTTGACCGCGATGCCCTCCGGAGTCTCCCAGAACGCCTCGTCGCGGCCGGTCGCGTTCTTGACCGCCGTACGCCAGTCGTCGGGGTCGCCCGCGGCGGTCGGGGTCCCCAGCTCGATCCCGGTGAAGTCGGGGATTCCCATCAGGACACTCCCATGCGGTCGAGGGTGGCGGAGAGCACGGCGACGGCGTCGCAGCCCGCGAAGACGTACGCGTCGACATCCGGGTACTTCCCGGGGCGGCCGGCCAGGAACACCTGTCGGGCGCCTGCCGCCCTGAGGGCCCGGGCCGTGCTCGCGGCCTGCTCCTCGTACAGCGCGTCGCTGGAGCACAGGCAGGCCTCGGTGGCTCCGCTGTCCTCGAAGGAACCGTCGGTGACGGGCTCGATGCCGCCGGCCAGGAAGAGGTTCGAGACGAAGGCGGTCCTGGCGCTGTGGGCGGCGGCGGGGCCGCTGGTGGCCAGGTAGACGCGCGGCCGGGTCCCGGTGGCGGCGAGGTGTGCGTCGGAGCGGGCCCGCAGGACCTCGTACGCCTCGTCGCGGCGCACCCTCGGGAGCCCGCCGGACGGCGGCCCGGGCGCGGGCTCGCGCTCCACGGCAGGCTCGGTGAGGTTCGGGAACTCGCTGACCCCCGTGATGGGTTCGCGCCGCTTCGCGAGCTTCGCGCTGCGGGCCTCCCAGGTGTTCGCCAGATCCTGGCCGAGACGGCCCGAGCGCAGGGCGGTCGCCTGACCGCCGAGGCCCTCGATGTGCTGGAAGAACTCCCAGCCCGCGTGGGCCAGTTCGTCGGTGAGCCGCTCCACGTACCAGGAGCCGCCCGCCGGGTCGATCACCCGGGCCAGGTGTGACTCCTCGACCAGGATCGTCGAGGTGTTGCGGGCGATCCGGCGCGCGAAGGCGTCCGGCAGCCCGAGTGCGTGGTCGAAGGGGAGCACGGTGACCGCGTCGGCGCCGCCGACCCCGGCGGCGAGCGTGGCGACGGTCGTGCGCAGCATGTTCACCCATGGATCGCGGCGCGACATCATCACCGGCGAGGTCACGGCGTGCTGCGCCTGTGCTCCGGCGGCCGGCGCCCCGCACACCTCGGCCACCCGCGCCCACAGCCGGCGGGCGGCGCGCAGCTTGGCGACGGTCAGGAACTGGTCGGCGGTCGCCGCGTACCGGAACTCCAGCTGCCCGCAGGCCCGCTCGACGGAGAGCCCCGCCCCGGTCAGCTCCCGCAGGTAGGCGACGCCGGTCGCCAGGGAGGCGCCCAGCTCCTGCGCGGCCGAGCCGCCCGCCTCGTGGTACGGCAGGGCGTCCACGGTCAGCGCCCGCAGCCCCGGGTACTCCTCGGCGCACCGCCGGGCGAGACCGGCGGCCGGGGCGAAGTCCAACGCCTCGCCCGTACGCGCCTCGTGGGCCAGCGGGTCCGCGCCGAGACCGCCGCGTACCGCGTCCTTGGCGACGCCCCGCTCCTCGTACAGCCGCAGCAGCTCCCGTGCGGCGGGCTCGGCGTCGCGTCCCGCGTCGAGGACGACGGGGGCCAGGTCGAGGTGGACGCCGTCGAGGACCCGGGCGAGGGACGACACGGGGAAACCGCCCTCGCCGGCGACCAGCCAGAGCGAGGTGACGCCGTTCTCCAGGTCCGCGAGCACCGCGGCGCCGTCGGCCGTCGTGTGCCGCTGGCGTACGCCCCAGCCGCCCGCGGTGTTTCCGTCGGGCCGGCCGCCTCGTACGAAGGGCGGGAAACCGGGGAGACCGGGATCGGGTGCGTCGTCGTGCGCCGTGTAGAGGGGGCGGGTGGTGAGCCCGTCCTCCAGCGCGGTGGACAGGGCAGCCTCCGCCGTCTCGTCCGAGACCTCCCTGCCCGACTTGCTCAGCACGCCCGCCACCAGGCGTCGCCACTGTTCATGTGTCGCGGAAGGGAACTCGGCGGCCAGCGGGAGCCCGTCGTTGGGCAGGACCGTCATGCTCGGATGCTAGGGCAGATTCCTAAAGCCGCAGCAGAGGCGAGGCCTGTGACCTTGCCCTCGCGACCTCGGTGATCTCTGCCTCACCGGTCGCCCCGGCCGCGGAGCGTGTGACGTGAGCCACACGCGCACCAAGGAACTCGGTCCGCGGCCGGTCCGACTACTGAGTCGGTACGGCGCGATCCGAGCGACGTCGTACGACGTGACCTGGAGACGCGGTTGATGGACGAGCCCCGGCAAGCCCCTGTATCTGCTGTATCCGCTGCAACTGCTGCAACTGCTGCAACTGCTGTATCGCCTGAGCCCGGTGGGACCGGTGCGACCGGTGTGGTCGCGCTGCTGCGGAACCTGGCACCGCCGCCCGCCCTCTGCGGCTTCCTCCTGCTGCTGGCCCTGATGTTCACGGGCTCCTACGCCGCCGGAGCCGCCGCCGGACCGGTCGCGCCCGGCATGCACGGCACCGGCACGAGCGGCAGCGGCGGTGGCGGTGGAGGCGGAGGGGGCGGCGACATGGGAGACATGGGCGGTACGCATGAGGGGGATCGCTGATGAGCGCGCAGCCGGTGGTCACCCTGGTCACCACCGATCTGACCGTCGGCGGGATGACCTGCGCGGCCTGCGTGAACCGTGTCGAGAAGAAGCTGGGCAAGCTGGACGGGGTCACGGCGACCGTCAACCTGGCCACGGGGATGGCCCGCGTTACCCATCCGGCGGACGTCGGACCCGATGAACTGGTCGCGACCGTGGAGAAGGCCGGCTACACGGCCGCCGTACCCGCACCGCCCAAGGCCCCCAAGGACGCGGAGCGGGCGGCGGCGGACGGCGACGAGTCCGACGACGTACGGGCGGAGCGTGACCGGCTGGTCGTCACCGCCCTGCTCGCGCTGCCTGTGCTGGTCCTGTCGATGGCACCCGCGCTCCAGTTCCGCAACTGGCAGTGGCTGTGCTTCGCCCTCACCGCGCCGGTCGCCGTCTGGAGCTCCTGGCCCTTCCACATCCGTGCGGTACGCGGACTGCGGCACTCCACGGCCACCATGGACACCCTGGTGTCGCTGGGCGTGGTCGCCTCCTTCTCCTGGTCGGCGTACGCGCTCTTCTTCGGAGGAGCCGGCGATCCCTGGATGCGGATGCCGTTCACCCTCGTGCCGTCCGTCTCGGACGGCACCGTGCACCTCTACCTCGAAGCGGTCGTCGCCGTACCGCTGTTCGTCCTGGCGGGCCGCTTCCTGGAGGCGCGGGCCAGGCGCGGGACCGGGGCGGCGCTGCGGTCGCTGGCCCGGCTCGCGGCCAAGGAGGTCGCGGTACGCGAGAACGGGGCCGAACGGCTCATCCGCATCGAGGAGTTGCGGACCGGCCAGGTGTTCGTCGTGCGGCCGGGGGAGCGGGTCGCCACCGACGGAGAGGTGGCGGAGGGCAGTTCCGCGGTGGACCTGTCGCTCGTCACCGGTGAGACCGAGCCGGTCGAGGTCGGGCCCGGTTCGGCCGTGGTCGGCGGGGCCGTCAACGCCGGCGGGCTGCTGCTCGTACGGGCCACGGCGGTCGGTGCGGACACGCAGCTGGCCCGCATCACCCGGCTGGTCACCGACGCGCAGGCCGGCAAGGCGCGGGCCCAGCGCCTTGCCGACACGGTCGCCGGACTCTTCGTGCCCGTGGTACTGGCCCTGGCCGTGACCGCCCTCGGATTCTGGCTGGGCGCCGGTGCCGACGCGCAGGCGGCCGTCACCGCGTGCGTGGCTGTCCTGGTCGTGGCCTGCCCGTGCGCGCTGGGCCTCGCGACCCCGACCGCGCTGATGGCCGCGACCGGGCGGGGCGCCCAACTGGGCGTCCTGGTCACCGGTCCCCAGGCCCTGGAGGGGTTGCAGCACGTCGACGCCGTCGTCCTGGACAAGACCGGCACGCTCACCTCAGGCCACATGAGCGTCGCCGCGGTCACCGCCGTACCGGACGGACTCGGCCGGGACGCGGTGCTGCGGCTGGCGGGAGCCGTCGAGCAGGGCTCGGAACATCCGCTCGGGCGGGCCGTCGCCGCCTACGCCCGGCGGGAGCTGCCGGACCGGCAACTGCCGGAAGTGGACGAGTTCCACGCTCTGCCCGGGCGGGGCGTGCGCGGCCGGGTCGAGGGCCGGCTCGTCGAAGTACTCGCACCGGACGACGAGGTGCCCGCCGCCCTCGCGGACGCCCTGGCGGCGGCCGAAGCCGCCGCCCGTACGCCCGTCACGGTCTGGGTGGACGGCACGGCCGAAGCCCTGATCGAGATCGGCGACGTCGTACGGCCCGGCAGCTATCGGGCCGTCGAACGACTGCGGCGCCTCGGTGTGCGCCCCGTGCTCGCGACCGGCGACCGCGAGGCGCCCGCCCGGGCCGTCGCGTCCGCCCTGCGGATCGACGAGGTGCATGCCCGCCGCACGCCCGAGGACAAGGCCGAACTCGTACTGGACCTCCAGGAACAGGGGTTCCGGGTCGCGGTCGTCGGCGACGGCGTGAACGACGCCGCCGCGCTGGCCGGTGCCGACCTGGGCATCGCCATGGGCAGCGGCACCGACGTGGCCATCGGGGCCGCCGACGTCACGCTCGTACGCGGCGACATCGAGGCCCTCGCGGACGCGATCCTGCTCGCCCGGCGCACCCTGAGCACCATCCGCGTCAACCTCGTATGGGCCTTCGGCTACAACGTCGTCACCGTGCCGCTCGCCATGGTCGGCCTGCTCAACCCGATGCTCGCCGCGGCGGCCATGTCGGCCAGCTCGGTGCTGGTCGTCGCCAACAGCCTGCGCCTGCGCGGCTGGCAGCCCTCGCCCACGGGCCGGAGGCCCACCCGATGACCGACCAGGCACTCTGGCGGCCGACGCGCCGCCGGCTCACCGAGTCCCTGCTCGCCGCGCTCGCGCCCGTCGCCGGGTGCGCCCTCGCGCTCGGCGGCCTGAGCACGTGGACCGTGCAGGGGAACGCGGGCAGCCCGGCGAGTATCGCGGTCACCGGCGGGCGGGTGTTCCTGCCCACCGGTGACACCCCGGAGACGGCGGCCTTCTTCCGGATCACCAACAGCGGAGGCTCGGGGGACCGGCTGCTGAAGGTGACGTCCGCCCAGGTCGACGGTGCGCCCAGCCTCAGCAGTCATCGCATGACCGGCGCGAGCTCGGCCACCGGGCGGACGGTGACCTCGGTGCCGGTCCCGGCCGGCGACAGCATCGCCATGTCCCCGGACAGCGTCGACGTGATCGTGCCCGCGAACGCGGACTGGCAGATCGGTGACCTCCTCACGTTCACCCTGCACTTCGAGCGCAGCGGGACCGTGAGCAGCTCCGCGGTCGTGGACCGACCGGGCCAGGGCGGTACTTGATGTCCTCCGGGCCACCGGCCAGGCTGTGTGGTGTGCCCGCCCGGGCGTGGACGGGGGTATGAGGCCGGCATGACCGCTGGGTGGTGTGCGCGCACGGTCCGGGCCGCGGTGTTCGCGGCCGTCTGTGTGCTGCTCGCCGCACTCGGTCATGTGCTCATGTCGGGCTCCGTCGTGCCCTGGTGGACGGTGGCCGCCGGGTTCGTCGCCACGAGTGGCGTCGGCTGGTCCCTGGCGGGCCGCGAGCGCGGGCTGCCTCTGGTGGTGTCCGTCGTCGTCCTCGCCCAGGGCGCGCTCCACTCGGTCTTCTCACTGGCCCGGTCGGCGTCAGGAACATCAGGAACGTCAGGAGTGTCCGGCGCAGACTCCGTGGCGCACCACCACATGGCCGGCCACATGGCCGGTGATGCGAGCGGCATGTCCATGGGCATGGGCATGGGCACAGGTCACTCGGCGCACACGGGACACCTCGGCCCCATGGTGCACGGCACGGGCGGCATGTCGTCGTTCGGCATGCTCGCCGCCCATGCGCTGGCCGCCCTGCTGAGCGGCCTGTGGCTGGCCCACGGAGAGCGGGCCGCGTTCCGTGTGCTGCGGAGCGTCGCGGGATGGCTGGCAGCGCCGCTGCGGCTGCCGGTCGTCGTCCTGCCCCTCCCGGCGCACCGGCCGTGTCGGAGGCCGGTGCGCGAGCGCGCCGAGCGGGCGCCGATGGTGCCGCTCGCCCACACGATCATTTCTCGGGGGCCGCCGGCCGGGACCGCTGTCGTCTGAGACAGCCGGCTTCCCGAGCCGTCCCCTCCCCGGCGCCGCGACATCGGTGGCGATCCAGGACACAGGACAGGGGACAGGGCTTCGGGCGGGGACGTCCACGCCGCAGGGCGCGTACGTCCTCATTCCCCTTCCCACTTCCACCCGTTCCGGGGCATTCCCGCACGGGCGCTCCACGCGTCCGGTGTGCCACGGGCGTGGGACAACCCGAGAAGGACCTACAGGTGACCACTCCTGTTCTGCCCGCCCCGCGCTCGACGCGCGCCGCGGACCACGTGACGGCCGAACCCGGCGCGACGGCATCGCGCGACGAGTCGGCCACCGCCTGGGCGCTGGCCGCCCGTGGCGGCGACCCCGAGGCCGTCGACCGGTTCGTACGGGCCCTGCATCCGGACGTCGTCCGGTACATCACCCACGTCGGCGCCGACCACCAGGCCGCCGACGATCTGGCGCAGGACACGTTCCTGCGGGCGCTGGGCAGCCTGCACCGGTTCGAGGGGCGCTCGTCGGCCCGTACCTGGCTGCTGTCCATCGCCCGCCGCACGGTCGTCGACAGCCTGCGGTACGCCGCCGCACGGCCGCGGCTGGCCGACGCGGACGACTGGACGATATGTGCCGACCGGGCCCGGCCGAGCGGACTGCCCGGTTTCGAGGAGGGCGTGGCACTGCTCGACCTGCTGGACGCGCTGGCTCCCGAGCGCCGCCGGGCGTTCGTCCTCACCCAGCTTGCGGGGCTGTCCTACGAGGAGGCCGCCGAGCTCAGCGGCTGCCCCATCGGCACGATCCGTTCGCGGGTGGCACGGGCCCGCGCGACCCTCGTAGAACTCCTCGCCGCGGCCGAGGAATCACGCCTCCCGGCCGCTGCGGCCGGGTGACGAAGGAGGTGCCGGTGCTCATCTCGTGCCTTCGGTCACGGTCGCCTCCACGGTGACTCTTCCGCTCTCCCGGAACCACAGGTTGTACGGCAGCGTCTGCCCGGCCCTGAGCTCAGGAGGATCGAGGATCATCACCCGGAGGCTGCCCGGCGCCATGCGCACCGTGCCACCCGCCGGGACGTCGACGGCCCGTACGGGATACACACGCCCCGCCCCGGTCCGGCGCTCCGAACGCCGCAACACGCTGACGCCCAGCTCCGTCGAGTCCGCGTAGAGCAGCGTGTCCTTCGACGGGCCGGTGTTGCGGATCTCGAAGTACGCGGCGGTGGAGCCGAAGCCCGCGGGCACCGCGACGATGCGCGCGGAGCCGACCGTGATCCTGGGCGGTGCGTCACCTGCCGCGCCGGTCGAGGTGTAGGCCGTCAGCAGCACCAGCGCCGCACAGCAGGCGCCCAGCGGCGCCGCGACGGACCGCAAGGCGTCTTTGAAGGGCGTGCTCGGTGTCCGGCGCGGCACGCGCCCTGCTCGCGTCGCGCGTATCGGGCTTCTCGGCTCCATGTGTCAGTGGTCGGAGCGCGGTCCCGGCTGGTTCCCGGTTCGTGCCGACCGACCGGTTCCGGTGCGACCCACGCGTCCCAGGCGCGTACGAGCCCGGGACGCGTACGAGCCCGGGACGCGCACAAACCGCGGGAACTCCACGGCCCGTCGGCGCGACTACCTGTCTGTGAGGCGGACCCGGCAAGCGGAAACCCGAGGAGTGCGACCACCCGGCATGACACCAGAGATAGAGAACGCCTTCGCCGCGATCAGAGCCGAGTTCGGCAGGGAATCGATCGATCGGGTCGAGCAGATGCTGGAGCCGGGCAGGGACGAAAGGCATCCGCTGCAGAAGGCGGCCAAGTGGATAATGCCGGGACTCTCTCCCACCCCCTGGCACGATCCGTACGCCTACGCCGAACTGGCCCCCGTGGTCCACGCGTTGGAGGCCGGTCACCCGGCGATCAAGAAAGAACTGGAAGCCGCGTGGACCGCCCGCCGTGAGGCCTTCTCGGACTACGAGCACTATCTGACCCGCCAGGAGAACTGGCAGGCCCTCCATCTCTTCCGCAAAGGCGGCCTCGTCGAGGAGTCGGCCGCTCTCGCTCCCACCGCTTATCGGGTGCTGAAGGAATTCGCGGTGGACACGGACACGATATGCCCGCTCCTCGAATGTCATTTCTCCACCCTGCTGCCGGCCGCCGTCATCGCACCTCACTGCGACCTGTGGAACTTCAGCATCAACCTGCATCTCGCCGTGGACATCCCCGACGGGTGCAGCCTCACGGTCGCCGGAGAGACGCGGTCGTGGGAAGAGGGCAAGTGCCTGCTCTTCGACTACTCCTTCGAGCACGAGGCGCGCAACGAAGGCACCAGGCCACGGACCTGCCTGCTCGTCGACCTCTGGCATCCGCAGACCGCGGTTCCCGAACGCCGGGCGCTGGTGGCCCTCATCACCGAGATCCGCCGACTCATGGGGGACGAGTGACGACGACAGACGCGGTGAGGACTCCGTTGCGAAAGCCGATCGGACTTCCCCTGGTCGTGCTGGCGCTGGGGCAACTCGTCATCGCGCTCGACCACAACATCGTGTACGTCGCGCTGCCGGACATCGGCGCCGGGCTGGGATTCTCCGACCACGACCTGCAGTGGGTGGTGAGCGCCTACGTCGTGGCCACGGGCGGCTTGCTGCTGCTGGGAGGCCGGGCCGCGGACCTGCTCGGCCGGCGCCGGATGTTCGCCGTCGCGGCGCTGCTGTACGCGGGGTCGTCCCTCGTCGGCGGCTTCGCGGAGTCACCCGGCGTCCTGGTCGCGGTCAGAGCGGTCCAGGGCGTCGGCGGCTCCTTGCTCTTTCCGGCGACGCTCTCCCTGATCAACACCATGTACGACGAGGGCCCCGACCGGAACCGTGCCCTGGCGGTCTGGGGCGCCGCGGGAGCGGGCGGGCTCTGCTTCGGCTCCCTCCTCGGCGGGGTTCTGGTGGAGGCGTTCGGCTGGCCGTCGGTGTTCTTCGTCAACGTGCCCGTGGCGGGAGCCCTCGCGCTGGCCGGCTGGCGGCTCTTCCCCGCGGACGGACCGCGGGACCACTCGCGGAACTTCGACGTGACGGGTGCCCTGGCCGCGACGGGCGGGATTACCCTCCTGGTGTTCCTGCTGGTGCGGGCACCCGCCGAGGGCTGGACGACTCCCGTGGTCCTCGTGAGCGCGGTCCTCTCCCTCGGCCTGCTGACGCTCTTCGCCGTGGTGGAGAGGCGCTCGCGTGATCCGCTCGTACCGGCACGGCTGCTCGCCCACCGCGGGCTGCTCGCCGCCATGGGCATCACCGCCTTCTACAGCGCCACCTTCAGCGCGGTGCCGTACTTCCTGACCCTGTACTTCCAGACCGTCCGGGGATACAGCGCGGCAGCGACCGGGCTCGCGTTCCTCGTGCCCGCCGTGGTGGTCGCCGCCGGTACCCAGGCCGGCGAGCGAGCGGTGTCCGCCTTCGGCGTACGCCGCATGCTGGTGGGCGGAATGGCGCTGGGCGCCGCCGGAGCCGCGGCACTCGGCCTGGCGCTCACCTCGGACGGCTCGTATCCCGCGCTGCTGCCGGGGATCGTGCTGCTCGGCCTCGGCCAAGGAGCCGCCTGGACGGGGATGTGGATCGCCGCGTCCGCCGGGGTCGCCCCCGGTGACCAGGGCGTCGCCTCCGGGATGGCGTCGACCGCCTTGCAGGTCGGCGGCGCCGTCGGCCTCGCCGTACTGGTCGCGGTCGCCGGCGGCGTCGGGCAGCACGCCTCAGGACCCGGCCTCCTCGACGGCATCCGTACCGCGGTCTTCTCGATAGCGGGGGGCATCGGCTGTGGCGTACTCGCACTGCTCATCCTCCACCGGAGGGCCGGGTCCACCGGGACCGGCGGGACCGGCGGCCCGTAGCCCATTGCCCATCCACTCCAGTCCTTCGAACGCTCCCTGCCTGTCCCAATGCCAGGAGAATCTCCATGTCCCTCACCGCCACAGGTAGTTCCGCCCCCGTGGCCGCCGTCCTGTGCGGACTGGCCGGCTGGGTGCCGTCCCGTGTGGTGACCAACGAAGACCTCGCGCGACGACTCGACACCGACGACGCGTGGATCCGTACGAGAACCGGAATCCGGCAGCGGTACGTGGTCGAGCCCGGCCAGGCGACCTCCGACCTGGCGGTCGAAGCCGGCCGCAGGGCACTCGCCTCCGCCGGAAGGGACAGGGTCGACGCCGTCGTCGTCGCCACGACGACCGCGGACCACACCTGTCCGGCCACCGCACCCGCGGTCGCCGCACGGCTCGGTCTGGCGGGGGTGGCCGCCTTCGACGTCAACGCCGTGTGCACCGGCTTCGTCTACGGGCTCGCCTCGGCCGCCGGGCTGATCGCGGCCGGTGTGGCCGACCGGGTCCTGCTCATCGGGGCCGACACCTACTCCACGATCGTGGATCCGCTGGACCGGGCCGACGCGATCATCTTCGGGGACGGTGCCGGAGCCGTCGTCCTGCGTGCCGGACATCCCGACGAGCCCGGCGCGGTCGGCCACTTCGACCTCGGCAGCGACGGCGCGCACGAGGACCTGATCATGGTCGCGGCCGGCGGGTCCAGGCAGCGTTCCCTGCCCGGTGAACCCAGCCGTCGGGACCGGCACTTCGCGATGCGGGGCAAGGAGGTCTACCGCCACGCGGTGACACGTATGGCCGAGTCGGCGCGCGCCACACTGTCCCGCGCGGGCTGGAAGATCGACGACGTCGACCACTTCGTACCCCACCAGGCCAACCTGCGCATCCTGCACTCGGTGGCCGACGACCTGGGTCTGCCGCGGGAGCGCTGCGTGACCCATGTCGAGTCCGTCGGCAACACGGGCGCCGCGTCCATCCCGCTCGCCCTCGCCGACGCGGCGGCCGGCCGGACGATCGGGCCCGGCGACCGGCTCCTGCTCACCGCCTTCGGAGGCGGCCTCACCTGGGGCTCCTGCCTGCTGACCTGGCCCGCGTTCCCCGAGTTCCCTGCGTTCCCCGCGCCCGCTCGGCCGGCGGCCCAACCGACCCGACCAGCCCAACCAGCCCGCCCGTAGGGCTTCTCGGCTGACCCACTCGTACCCAAGGCCCGTACGCACAAGGCCCGTACGCACAAGGAGAAACGGACCACGTCATGAGCACCACCTACGAGCAACTGGTCGGCATCCTGACCAGACTCCACGACGCCCCCGCGCACCGGCTCCGCCCCGAGGCGACCCTCGGTGAACTGGACGTCGACTCGCTGACGACGGTCGAGATCAGCATCCGCATCGAGCGTGACCTCGGGGTGTCCGTCGGAGACGACGAACTCCAGCCCGACCTCACCCTCGCCGACCTCACCGGCCTCGTCGAAGCACGGCGAGCGGCCGTCTGACCGGCCACCCCGCCGATCACCCCACCCGGTCATCGTCACCCACGAAAGGCAGTACCCCATGCGGATCAAGGACCAGCCCGGCGACGCGATCGGCGCGACGGTCGAGGGATTCGACCACGTCGGCGCCTCGGACGCCGACATCGACGCCCTCAAGAACACCGTCTACACGAAGAAGATCGCCGTCCTGAAAGAACAGGACCTCTCTCCTCAGGAGTTCCTCGCACTCGGCAAGCGACTGGGCCGCCCGGAGACCTACTACGAGCCGATGTACCACCACCCGGAGGTCACGGAGATATTCGTCTCGTCCAACGTCCCGGAGAACGGGCAGCAGATAGGCGTACCGAAAACCGGAAAGTTCTGGCACGCCGACTACCAGTTCATGCCGGACCCCTTCGGGATCACCCTGATATACCCCCAGGTCATACCGGAAACGAACCGTGGTACGTACTTCATCGACATGGGCCGGGCGTACGACAGGCTGCCCGAGGAGCTCAAGAAGGAAATCGGTGGAACGTCCTGCCGGCACTCCGTGCGCAAGTACTTCAAAATCCGGCCGCACGACGTCTACCGGCCGATCTCCGAGATCATCGAGGAGGTCGAGCGGAAGACGCCGGCCGTCGCCCAGCCGACCACGTTCACCCACCCCATGACCGGCGAGACGGTCCTCTACATCAGCGAGGGCTTCACCGTCGGGATCGAGGACCGGGCCGGTGAGCCGCTCGACGGGGAACTGCTCAAGCGGCTGTTCGAGGCCACCGGCCAGCTCGACGAGACCTTCGAGCACGACAACATCCATCTGCAGAGTTTCGAGCGGGGCGACCTGCTGATCTGGGACAACCGCAGTCTCATCCACCGCGCCCGGCATACGAGCACCCCCGAGCCGACCGTCTCCTTCCGCGTCACCGTGCACGACGAACGCAGGCTCCACGACGGGATCAAGGCGGCATGACGACCCCCTTCGTGGCCGAACACCCCACGGACCTGGACCTGTTGGCGCGGGTGCTGACGCCCTACAAGGCGCACTGCACGTACCTGCGCTCGGCCGTCGTCGTGGCGGAGAGCGCCGGACAAGCAGCCGTCCGCGGCGAATTCGTGATCCCCGAGTCGTGCTACATCGACGACACCGGCCACCTGAATTCCGTCGAGGTGAACATCTGCTACAACCAGATGATGTATTACCTCGTCGCCAAGTCCATAAAGGAAGGGCTCTTGACGGAGTTCGAATCCTGGACGCTGGACGACTTCTGGGAGCATCAGCTCCCGGACATCCTGATCGCGCGGTTCGCCGCCAATTTCCGGCGGCCCGTCAATCCCCGCGCGTTCTCCGGCGAGATGCAGCTCCGGTCGGTCAAGCGACGCGCCCCGGCCGGCGAAAAACCGTTCCTGTACGTCGACACGGCCTTCCGTTACTGGGACGGGGACGGGGACGGGG
>NZ_LIPP01000404.1:0-1846 GCF_001418335.1 Streptomyces aurantiacus
GGACAGGCGAGGCGGGCGGGGCGGAGGGGACCGGCGGGACGGGTGGCAGCCGCCGTCCGAAGTGCGCAACGTCGTGCGGGACAGCACGATCGAGTACCTCGTCCAGGCCGGCTACATCCACGGCGACCTCGTCGTCAACCTGCCGCCGCCGCGCGAGCCCGTCGACACCGCGGCCGAGGAACTGGCCCGCGCCGTACGAGCCCAGTGGTCGGCCGAGGTCGCCGCCTGGGAACTCGGCGACATCGACGGCCCGCTCGCCGTGCGGTGGCTCGCCCGCTGGGGAACCCCGGCCACGGACGGCACCGGAGACCGGCCCGTGCGCAGCGACCGGCTCGGTGACATCGCGGACACCCTGCTCGGCCTCGGCACGCGACGGCTGCTCGTCCTCGGCGACCCCGGTTCCGGCAAGTCGACCCTGCTCNNGCGCGCACCCCGCCCGCCGCCTCGTGCGCGACGGCCGCGTGCTCCCCGTACTCGACGGCCTCGACGAGCTGCCCGGCCACCGCCGGGCCGCCGTCGTCCGCGAACTGAACGACACCGCCAGGGAGTTGGGCTTCGTCCTGGCCTCACGGACGCAGGAGTACCGGACCCTCGCCCTGCGCGTCGCGGGCGCCTCGGACATCGAGGCCCTCCCGGTGGGCCCGCGCGACGCCGCGGTCCATCTGCTGCGCACGGCGGACGAGGGACGGCACGAGCAGTGGGGTCCCGTCCTCGACGAACTCGCCGACCACCCCGAAGGACCGCTCGGCAGCGCCCTCTCCACACCACTGATGATCTGGCTCGCCCGGCGCGCCCACCGGCCGGCCCACACCGACCCGGCACGGCTCGCCGACCGCACCCGGCTGCCCACCCGGGAGGCCGTCGAGAGACACCTCATGGACACGGTGATCCCGGCCGCCTTCGAACCCCGCGCCCACGACACCGAGCGGCTGCACGCACCGGGCCACTGGAACCCCGCCCGGGCCAGGGGCTGGCTCGCGTTCCTCGCCCGCGAACTGCAACGCCGCCGCACCGGCGAGTTCGCCTGGTGGCGGCTGAACCGCACCAGGGCGGCCCGGCTGCTCGCGATCCCGACCCTGGTGGTCTTCTGCATCGTCCTCACCGAGGCGATGATGGCGGTGGTGACCCGCGTCGAGGACGCCTACAGCGACTCGTTCCAGCTCGACATCGAACTGTTCGACCGCAACTACGTGTTCGGCGCCGCCATTCTCGCCACCGGCATCCAGCTGGCCACACTCCAGTGGTACGGCGACCGCTTCTGGGAACCGCGCCGCAGGGCCAACCCCTTCAAGGCCGGTGCGGCGCTGCGCTCCGCGTCCCGCGCGGTCTCGGTGCGCCGCGCCCTGACCTCGCTCGCCATCCTCGTGGTGCCCNNCTGTTCCTGGCTCAGGGCACCTACCACACGGACGCGTTCACGGCGCACGCCGTCCTCGGGTACATCCTTCCCTCGCTCGTGATGCTGGTGATCGCCGCGCCCGCCGACACGGTCGACGCGGCGACCCCGGACGCCCTGCTGGCGAGCGAGCGCCGCGCGGCCCTGCTCACCCTCGGCGTGGTCGCCCCGCTGATCGGCCTGGGCACCGGCGCGCACAGCCTGCTGACCGGGCACGGCACGGTCGACTTCTGGGTCGCCTTCGCCAAGGGCATGACGGGCGCCGTGATCGTCCTGGTCGTCGTGAGCCCCTGGTGCCTGTGGGTGGCCTCCAGGGCATGGCTCGCCGTGCTCGGCCGGGTGCCCTGGTCCCTCATGGAGTTCCTGCGGGACGCGTACGGCGGGGGACTGCTCCAGCGTTACGGAGGCACGTACCGCTTCCGGCATCTCAGGCTCCAGGAGCACCTGGCCGGC
>NZ_LIPP01000404.1:1871-2089 GCF_001418335.1 Streptomyces aurantiacus
CCGGCAGCCGCAGCCGCAGCCACTACGGCAACGGCAACCCGCCGCGTCGGCGCCCCGGCTGGCCGACTTCCTCGACAATCCGCCGCCCCTGCACGAACTGCCCGGCTACACCGTCGTGTCCAACGACCACGAGTTCGTCGTGGACGCCCGTGACCGCCGCCTGCCGCTGGGCCACTGGCCGCTGTGCGGTCTCTTCATGATGCTCGCGGCGGTGCGCA
>NZ_LIPP01000405.1 GCF_001418335.1 Streptomyces aurantiacus
CCCCCACCCCCATCCGCACACCCACACCCACGCCCCGGTCCTCAAGCTCAAGGACACTCTTCTGCTCGGCTTCGCCGGAGGGCTCGTCCCCAGCCCCTCCGCCGTCGTCGTACTCGTCGGTGCCGCGGCGCTCGGCAAGGCCTGGTTCGGGCTGCTGCTCGTACTGGCCTACGGGGTCGGGCTCGCGCTCACCCTCACGGCGGCCGGGTTCGCCGTGGTGAAGGTCGGCAGCCGGGTCGCGAAGGCGATCGAGAACGGTGCCCGGTGGTCGGGCAGCAGGACCGCGGCGCTGCTCCGCCGGGGCACGCCCCTCGGCTCCGCCTTCGTCGTGGTGGCACTCGGGGCGGGATTGGTGTTCAAGGGGGCGGCAACAGCTCTCGGTTGAGCTACTTTTGTTCAGAATCGTGCGGATGCTAATGGGTCGTGCGAATGGGTCATGCGGATACGAATGGGGGCGCCCGTGTCCGAGCAACCGGGCAGTGAACGTGTGATCGCGGGCCGCTACCGGCTGCTCTCTCCGCTGGGCGAGGGCGGGATGGGGACGGTGTGGCGCGCCCGCGACGAGGTCCTGCACCGCGAGGTCGCCGTCAAGGAGGTACGGGCTCCGGGCGGACTGCCGGGCCCTGACGTCGAGCGGATGTACGCCCGGCTTGAGCGTGAGGCGTGGGCCGCCGCCCGCGTCTCGAACCGCAATGTGGTGACGGTCTACGACGTGGCGATGGAGGACGGCCGCCCGTGGATCGTGATGGAGCTGATCCGCGGGATCGCCCTCTCCGACGTGCTGGACGCCGAGGGCCCGTTGTCGCCGCAGCGCGCCGCCCACATCGGCGCGGAGGTGCTCGCCGCGCTGCGGGCCGCGCACGAGGCGGGTGTGCTGCACCGGGATGTGAAGCCCGGCAACGTCCTGATGTCGAACGACGGCCGCGTGGTGCTCACCGACTTCGGTATCGCCACGGTCGAGGGGAGTTCGGCGCTCACCATGACCGGTGAGGTGATCGGCTCGCCCGAGTTCCTCGCCCCCGAGCGGGCGCTCGGCCGTACGCCGGGGCCCGAGTCCGACCTGTGGTCGCTCGGCGTGCTCCTCTACGCGGCCGTCGAGGGCAACTCGCCGTTCCGCCAGAACACCCCGCTCAGCACCCTGCGCGCGGTCGTCGACGAGGAGTTGCCGACGCCGCGCCGGGCCGGCCCGCTCGCTCCGGTCATCGAGGGTTTGCTGCGCAAGAACCCGGCGGAGCGGCTGTCGGCCGAGGACGCCGACCAGGACCTTCGGATCGTGTCGGCCGGCGGCACACCCCGTACGGGCACCACGGGCACCGTCCCGTACACGCCGACGGTCGCGGGGCTCCCCCAGCCGGCCGCCACGCAGCCGGCCCCCGTCCCTGCGTACACGCCCGCCGCCCACACCCCGCAGCAGAGCCCTGTCGTGGCGACCACGACCACGACGTCACCGCCGGCTCATCCCCGGCGCGCCATGGTCGCGGTGATCGCGGGCCTGGTCGCTCTCGCCCTCGCGCTCGCGGGCCTGACCTACGCCCTGGTCGACCGCGACGACGGAGGCAACGGCGCCGAGGGCTCCGACGGGCAGTCGAGCAGCGGGGGTTCGACGAGCGGCGGGGACGACGGAGGGACCGGCGCGGGCGACAGCGACGGCGGCTCGACGACGGAGAACTCCGGTACGAACGGCACGAACGGCACGAACGGCACGGACGGCGGCTCGACCACCGGCGGCGGACAGACGACGCACGCGCCGGTCCAGTCCGTGCGGGTGACGGTCGCGGGCTCGCACACCGACTACACCGGCAGCTGCCCGCCGCCCGAGGCGGGGGCTCCCACCTTCACGGCGACGTTCACCGTGGGCGTCGTACCGGCCGACGTGGAGTACCGCTGGGTGACGGAGACCGGCCAGGTGTCCGACCCGGGCTGGAAGACCCTGTCGTTCCCGGCGGGTGGCGGGAAGACGAAACAGAACACGGTCGCCGTGACGACGTACGACGCGTCCGGGACGTACGAGGACAAGATCGCCGTGGAGGTCCGCAGCCCGAAGCGGACGAAGTCGAACGCGGTGCCCTTCTCGGTGACGTGCGAGACGGAGGCCCCGACGGGCGGGACCTCCGATTCCGCGACGTCCCGGGCACTGTCCCCGAACGGAGCGATCAAGCCGCGGCGCTGATCAGGCCGCGGGTGCTGGTCGGGCCACGGTGCCGGTCAGGCCGCGGCGGTGAAGACGGGCAGGTAGCCGCCCGACTGGCCGGCGGCGGTGGGGTGGTAGGACTCGCCGATGTTCAGCCAGTTGAGGCTGTGCAGCCAGGCGCTGCCTGAGCAGATCTCGTGGTTGGTGAAGGTGGAGCGTACGTCGCCGAACGTGAAGCCGTGGTCGGCGGCGCGCTTGGCGATGGCGCTGTCCAGGTAGTCGGCGGCGCCGTTGATGGCGGCCCGTTCCGTCTCGGAGAGACCGGTGAGGCAGCTGCCGCTGAGCTTGTAGAAGCGGGGGTAGCCCACGACGACGACCTGGGCCGCCGGAGCCTTGGCGCTGATCGCCGAGTAGACCGAGTCGAGTTTGCCGGGCAGCGTCGAGTCGACGTATGCCTTCGCCGTGTTGATGCGTGCCAGGCAGCTGCTCTCGGACTGCAGGACACAGGTGGTCATGACGTCGGCGAAGCCCGCGTCGTTGCCGCCGACGGAGACGGAGACGAGGCCGGTGCCGGAGTCGAGCGGGCCCAGCTGGTTGGCCAGAACATCACCCGTACGAGCGCCCGAGCAGGCCGTGAAGCTGAACGACGAGGGTGAGTTCGCGGCCGCCCAGAGGTAGGGGTAGGCCTTCGTGCTGCGCTTGCAGTCGCCGCTTGAGCTGATGTAGCTGCCGGCGCCGACACCGGAGGAGTAGGAGTCGCCGAGGGCCACATAGCCCGTGGCGGCGGCTTGTTGGGTCGCCTGGGCCGTCGTCGCCCCGGTGAGGGCGAAGGCGGTGGCGAGGAGGAGCGAGGTCACGTATGCCGTAAGTCGGGAACGTCTCATGGAACCTCCCTTTAGCAGGATCTCTGCCGTAACTTTCGTACCAGCTACGCGTGTTGACAGGAAGTGTTCATGCCAAGACTTTTCCGGACCGACCGGTGCTTCCTCCGGGTGTTCACCACACGTTCGATTGCGTGCTCATGACAGATGTGTGACAAAGCGTCAACTCCCTTGAGCTACGCCCGTAGATCGATCACGCTGATGTCTCGGCCGGTAGCGGAACGCGACGCTCCTGGCTGTGCGTGCGATCAAGCGCGCACCCCCCACAGACGCGCGCCCCACCCTGGCGTGCGCCGCCTATGAGGAGGAATCCCTCGTAATGGCACATCTGCGTAGCAAGAAGATCCGGATCGCCACCGTGACCTCCGTGGCGACCGCCGCCCTGCTCGGCGCCGTCACTGCGCTCCCCGCCCAGGCCGCGGCGCCGGCCGAGGGCCGGGTGCTGGCGGCGGGCTCCCCCACCGCCGTCAAGGACAGCTACATCGTCACGCTGGAGAAGGACGCGGACTTCAAGGCGTCGTCGGCCGAGGGCAAGAGCCTGATCAAGGAGTACGGCGGCACCGTCGACAAGACGTTCGGCGCCGCGCTGAACGGCTACTCGGCGAACCTCTCCGCGACGGAGGCCCGCAGACTCGCCGCCGACCCGTCGGTGGCCACGGTCGAGCAGAACCAGACGGTGCGCGCGAGCGACACCACCCAGTCCAACGCGCCCTGGGGCCTGGACCGTTCCGACCAGGCGTCGTTGCCGCTGTCCGGCACGTACACCTACCCGGACTCGGCGGGCAGCGGTGTGACGGCGTACGTCATCGACACCGGCGTGCGCATCACGCACGCGCAGATCAGCGGCCGGGCCACCTACGGCTACGACGCCGTGGACGGCGACACCACCGCCTCGGACGGCAACGGTCACGGCACGCACGTCGCCACGACCATCGCGGGCTCGACCTACGGCATCGCCAAGAAGGCGAAGATCGTGGCGGTCCGCGTGCTCGACAACAACGGCTCCGGCACCACCGCGGGCGTCATCGCCGGCATCAACTGGGTGACCGCGAACCACAGCGGTCCCTCGGTCGCCAACATGTCGCTCGGCGGCGGCGCCTCCACCACGCTGGACAACGCGGTGGCCAGTTCCATCGCGAGCGGCGTGACCTACGCGGTCGCGGCGGGCAACAGCAGCGCCAACGCCTCCTCGTACTCCCCGGCCCGGGTCGCGACGGCGATCACGGTCGGCGCCACCACCAACACGGACGCCAGGGCCAGCTACTCGAACTACGGCTCGGTCCTGGACATCTTCGCCCCCGGCTCGTCGATCACGGCGGGCTGGAACACCAGCGACACCGCGACGAACACGATCTCCGGTACGTCGATGGCCACGCCGCACGTCGCGGGCGCCGCCGCCGTCTACCTGGCGGGCCACACCTCGGCCACCCCGGCCCAGGTCTCCACGGCCCTGGTGAACGGCGCCACCACAGGCAAGGTGACCAGCCCCGGCACGGGCTCTCCCAACCGCCTCCTGAAGATAGTCCCGTAACCCGACACGCACCCAGGCACCCGCGCTCCCCACAGCCCACCAGGGCTGCGGGGAGCCGCGGTTCGCGTTCCCGGGGGCAACACGGAAACCTGATGCACGGGGCGCCCGCGTGACGGATCATGGCGGCATGTCAGCCAACCCGCACGACGCTCTGCCGATCCGGCTCAACGTCGACGACAGCGACTCACCGTCGGACGTCGTCGACGCGCTGTTCCTCGGCCGCTTCGCGACGGGCGAGCAGCCGCACTCGCACGCGGCGAACATCGACCGCGTACGGTCCGGGGTCTCTCTCCTCCCGCCCGGCGCCCGCGTCCTGCGGTCCGCCCGCGACGACGACCGCAGCGCCACGCTCGCGGAGGGCGAGGGCTGGACGCTGCTCGTGTCCCGCTGGAACCGCGGCGCCGACGTCACGGTCACCGCGACCAGCGAGGAACTCGCCGAGAAGGTCCTCGGCCAGGCCACGGACGGCGCGGCCGACGAACCCGAACCGCAGCCGGAGAACGTGACCATGGGCTTCTGGTACGTGTCGCCACGGCGCGGCCCGCACCGCACGACCCGGCAGATCTCGGCGGGTACGTGGGAGGAGGTGCGCGCCAACTACACGGCGCCGGTGGCGGACGCCATGGACGGCCTGATGAAGACGACACCGGAGGGCATCGCGGGCCGGCTGCTGTTGCTGCACGGCCCGCCGGGCACGGGCAAGACGTCGGCGCTCCGCACGCTGGCGCGCTCGTGGCGGGACTGGTGCCAGGTGGACTGCGTCCTGGACCCGGAGCGGCTGTTCTCCGACGTCGGATATCTGATGGACATCGCCATCGGCGAGGAGGACGGCACGGGGAAGGGCCGCTGGCGGCTGCTCCTCCTTGAGGACTGCGACGAACTGATCCGCGGCGAGGCCAAGCACACGGCGGGGCAGGCGCTCTCACGGCTGCTCAACCTCACGGACGGCCTGCTGGGCCAGGGCCGCAACGTACTGGTGGGCGTCACCACCAACGAGGACCTGGAGCGCCTGCACCCCGCGGTGGTCCGCCCCGGCCGCTGTCTCGCACGGATCGAGGTCGGCCCCCTCACCCGCCGCGAGTCCACGGCCTGGCTCGGCACGGAGGAGGGCGTGGGCCGCGACGGCGCGACCCTGGCCGAGCTGTACGCCCTGCGCCGGGGCACCACACCGACCTCGGTCCCGGGCCAACGAGAGGGCACGGACGCGGGCTTGTACTTGTAAGGAGCCTGTGTCTCCCAAAGGGGGGCTGGGCGGGGTCAGGGGGAGGTTGAGGTGGGGACGCAGCCGTCAGCCGGACTCCCCGTACGCCGCGCGCAGCGCGTCCCGGGCCGCTTCGAGTGCGGCGCCCTCGGACAACCCGAGCCGCCGCACACGATCGGCGTAGGCCTGCGCGGCCGACGCGGCTTCCCGGTCCGCCGCCGAGCCTGCGGCAGCGACCAGCGTTCCGTTGCGGCCCCGCGTCTCGATGACCCCGTCCGCTTCGAGTGCCCGGTACGCCTTGGCGACCGTGTTGGCGGCGAGACCGAGTTCCTCGGCCAGCCCCCGTACGGTCGGCAGCCGGTACCCCACCGGCAGCGCCCCGGCCCTCGCCTGCTCGGAGATCTGGGCGCGCACCTGCTCGTAGGGCGCGACCCCCGTACCGTCAGCAATGTCGATCTTCAACGTCACCCGGTGATTGTCCCGCACCCACCGGAAAAACCCACCGGAAAATGAGAGGCGTCCTGTCATACCTCGCGCGTAGCGTGCGCTTCCATGACTGTGATCGTCCGCGACTTCCGCACCGAGGATGCCGAGGACGCCGAAGGCTTCTCGCGCATCCGGCGTCTGGCGGTCCCCTACATACTCTCCACCCCGGAGTCCGTCCTCCACGACGTCACGCACGCACACCCCGACGCCCATGTCCGGCCGCTGGTCGCCGAGGAGGACGGCGAGATCGTCGGCACGGCCCAGACCGGCATCGTGTACGACAGCCCGGAGCCCGGCCAGGGCTACCTGAACGTGTACGTGCACCCGGCGCACCGGGGCCGCGGCGCCGGCTCCCTGCTCACCCGGACCGCCGAGGAGTACCTCGCCGAGGTGTCCGCGACGAAGCTCTTCGCCTGGGTCCTCGACGAACCCGCGAACCGTGCCTTCGCCGAGCGGCGCGGCTACCGCGCGAGCCGCTCGGCACACTTCCTCCGCCTCGACCTGGCGAACGGTTCGCTGCCGCCGCGCCGGGAACCGCCCGCGGGTGTCGAACTGCGCACGGGCACGGACTTCGCGGACGACCCGCGCCCCCTCTTCGCGCTGGACGCGGAGACGCTCGCGGACGAACCGAGCGACATCGCCCACGAGTTCACCGACTACGAGGCATGGCTGAGGGAGACCTGGCACCACCCGCTCCTCAGCCATGAGCTGACCTCCGTCGCGGTCGTCGACGGCCGGCCCGCCGCGTTCAGCGCCGCCCGCACCGACGGCGGCACGACCTACGGCACGATGATGACCGGCACCGCCCGCGCGCACCGCGGACGGGGTCTCGCCATGCTGGCCAAGAACGACTCCCTGCACCGCGCCCGCGCCGCCGGCTTCACGGAGGCGTTCACCGGCAACGACTCGGGCAACGAGCCGATGCTGGCGATCAACAAACGGTTCGGTTACGAGATCTGCGCCACGGAGGTACAGCATGTCCGCGAACTCGGCTGATCCCTCGCCCCGGCCCGCCGCCCCGGACACCGTGGACGCCGCCCGGGGGGTCGTGGACGTCGTCCTGGTCAAGGCGGGCCGTACGAAGATCCGCTATCCGGCCGAACTGCTCCACGACGACGGGACGCACGTCACCGTCCGCGCGGCCTGGGCGGGCGCCGACGTCCGCGACTTCGGCTTCGTACGCTTCGAGCCGGGCGACGTCTTCACCGAGCACTACTGGCGTGACCGCTGGTACTCGGTGAAGGAGGTCCGGGACGCCGAGGGCGCGCTGAAGGGCTGGTACTGCGACATCGCCCGCCCCGCCACGGTCGCCGCGGGCGAGGTGGTCTGCGAGGACCTCGACCTGGATCTGTGGCGCTCCGCCGACGGCGAGGCCGTACTGCGGCTGGACGAGGACGAGTTCGCGGCGAGCTGCCTGGAGACCACCGACCCGTCAGCCGCGTCCGCCGCTCGGGCCGCCCTGGACGAACTCGAACGCGTGGCCCGCGAGGGCGACTTCGAGGCACTGCTGACCCGGTCCCACCTGCCTGGTCACGGCACGGCGATCACCGCGTAGCGCTCGTCCGCCACCTCGCGGCCCCACAGCAGCGAGTCGTCCGACAGCTCTTCCACCCGCACGTCCTCCGCGACATGCGCGAGCAGGGCGGTCAGCCGGTCGGCGGATATGCCCACCGGGCTCACCGTCCCCCAGACGCCTTCGATGAGGACGAGCCGTCCGCCGGGGCGCAGCAGCCCGCGCCAGTGCCGCAGGACGCGGCCGGGATCGGGCAGCGTCCACAGCACATGGCGGACGAGGACGACATCGAACCGCTGCTCCCCGACGGGTGGGGCGGCCGCGTCACCGACCAGGAACGCGGCGTCGCGTCCGGCCAGTTTGGCGCGGGCCAGCTCGACCATGCGGGGCGACAGGTCGACGCCGGTGACCCGGTGCCGCGCCTCGGACGCGAGGAGTGACAGCGTCCCCGTGCCGCAGCCCAGATCGAGCACGTCCGCCGGGCCCCGGGGCAGCCAGCCGCGCAGTCTGGCCGCCCACGCCTCGCGCACGGCGGGGTCCCGCAGTCCGTGGTCGGGCTCATCGTCGAACGTGACGGACTCCGCGTCCCAGTCGACGCCGGACCGTGCTCCACCAGGCTTGTCACTCGTCATGCGCCCAGAGTGACACCCGCCACTGACAACGCCCCGGCCCAGGTGTCCGGCATGCGGACTCACAGGTGAAACGTGACACCCGCCACTGACAAGCGGCCACCGATGAGTCACCCTCCCGGGAATGGTCTATCTCCGTGAAAACGCGGAACCCGATAGACGCAAGGGAGGCCCTTATGCGCCGCGTATCCGTGCAGAAGCCCCTGAAGAAGTCGGACGCCCGTCGCGTACGGGAAGAGACCGACGAGCGCCCGGCCGAGCGTCCGGAAGTCCGCAAGGACATCCATCGCACCTGGTGGCCGGACGGATGAGACGGCCGGATGAGACGGCCGGATGAGACGGCCGGCCCGGCAGCCATGAGTGCGGTGCGGAGGTCTTTCGGCCGTCAGCGTACGAGCCGCTTGCGGTAGTGGAGCCGGTCGTAGGGACCGTCCACGCGGCGCTCCACGAGTTCGTACCCGTAGCGGGGGTAGAGCCGCTGGTTCTCCCACATCTTCCCGTTCGTGTAGAGCCTGACCTCGGGCAGCCCCAGCGCCCGCGCGTGCGCGTCCACGAAGGCGAGCAGCCGCCGTCCCACGCCCTGCCCGTGCGCGTCCGGGTGGACGGCGATGCTGTGGAGGAACAGGTGGCCCTCGCACGCCTCGACCACCACGAGTCCGACCACGGGCTCCCCCGTGACGAACACCCGACCCGCGGCGATCTCTGCCGCGTGGTCCGCCCGCATCGGCTGCGGCACGACCCCGATGCGCTCGATGTAGTGGCCGTACGCCGCATCGGTCACGGCTTTCACGGCGGCCACGTCGGCGAGGACGGCGGGGCGGATCTCCGGGTCTCTCGGACTCTCTGCCGAATTGCCCGCCGGACTGTCTGCCGAACTGTCTGTCATGGCCGGAACGGTACCTACCTGAGCCCAGTCTCAGCACTCCCTTAACGGCACCATAAGAATCGTCTGCACCCACTCCCAGCAGGCGATTTCGCGGTTCGCAGGGGCTAGCTTGCTGACCGCCCCCAGGCATCACAGGCCCAGCAGGCCGCCCCAGGTCCGTTTCCCGAGGAGTTCCCCATGCACGCTCGCCGCCGCAAGGCCGCTGCCCGCATCGCCACCGTCGCCGCGTTCGGTGTCACCCCGCTCGCCCTGACCGCGCTCGCCGCCGCCCCGGCCGTCGCGCACGGCTCGATGACGGACCCGGTGAGCCGGGTCGCGGCCTGCTTCGCGGAGGGTCCGGAGAACCCGAAGTCCGCTGCCTGCAAGGCGGCGGTCGCGGCCAGTGGCACGCAGGCCCTCTACGACTGGAACGGCGTCAACATCGCCAACGCGGCCGGAAAGTCGAAGGAGATCATCCCCGACGGGAAGCTGTGCGGCGCCGGCAACGACAAGTACAAGGGCCTCGACCTGGCCCGCGCCGACTGGCCGGCCACCCGGCTGACCTCGGGCAACCGCACCTTCCACTACAAGGCGACCGCTCCGCACAAGGGCTCGTTCGAGCTGTACGTCACCAGGGACGGGTACGACCCGACGAAGCCGCTGAAGTGGTCGGACCTGGAGTCGAAGCCGTTCGCCAAGGTCACCGACCCACGACTGGAGAACGGCGCCTACGTCTTCAACGGGGTCGTCCCGGTCAAGTCGGGCCGGCACCTCATCTACTCGATCTGGCAGCGCTCGGATTCCCCCGAGGCCTTCTACACCTGCTCGGACGTCGTCTTCGCCGAGGGCGGCGCGGGCGCGGGCGCGGAGGCCTCGGCGGCCCCGACCGCGTCGGCGCCGTCCGACGAGGAGATCACGGACGGTGCCGACAAGTCGTCCGTGGAGCACGGGGGCCACGGTGACGACGACCCGAAGACCCAGGCCACAGCCACGGCGGCCGCAGCCGCAGCCGCGGGCACGAAGTCGGACACGGCCGGAGCCGCCGAGGCCGCGGACGGCTCCGCCGGTGCCGCCGAACCCGCCGGTGAGTCGGCGAACCTCGCCGAGACCGGAGGGTCCGACTCGACCTCGTACATCGCGGTCGGTGGGGCGGCCACGTTGGCGATCGGTGCCGCGGCGCTGTTCGCCTCGGTCCGGCGCCGTGCGGTCGGCAGCCGCTAGGCGCTCCGCGGGGGTGCGTAAGGGGGTCTGTTGTGGGGGAACTGGGGGAACTGCGGGTCCGTTGCGGCTGGTCGCGCAGTTCCCCCGTACCCCTGACACGGGGCGCGTGCCCCAGGTCGCTACCCGATCGCCGACAGGCAGGTCGTCGGGGTGGCGTGGGCCGGGTCCAGGGCGTTCGCCACCTCGTGGAAGGCGATCCGGTCGATGAGCCCGATCGCCACGTGCTCGGAGAGGTCGAGCGCGCACAGGTCCTGGAGCAGGACGTTGCGCACGGCCGGTCCTTCGAGGAACTGCGAGCGGTACGGCGTGACGACCTCGTCGTACTTGGTGGCGATGACCGTGTAGCGGACACCTGGCACGGTGTCGCCGCCCGCGTTGAGCCTGGTGAGGAACGCGGAGCCCGCCATTTGGTCGGCGAGGGCCGGGGTGGCCGTGGAGAGCAGGTCGCCCGCACCGGGGAAGTACGGGAGCAGGTTGGTCAGTCCGTTCAGGGTGGTGCCGTGGTTGTCCGGGGCGATACCGACGAGGGCGTTCACCTTGGCGGCCCCACCGAGGAACTTCAGGTAGTGGCGGGGCATCAGACCGCCCTGCGAGTGGCCGACCAGGTCCGCCTCGGCCGATCCGGTCGCGGCCAGCACCTTGTCGACGAAGGCCTTCAGCTGCTCTGCCGACTTGTCGATGGGGCCGAGGCCGTGGACAAGCGGTACGCCGGGGAGTTGCCCGTAGTCGAGGGCGTAGACGCAGTAGTCGCGGTTCACCAGATAGGGCGCGAGGCCCAGCCAGTTGTCCACGGAGTTGGCGAAGGTGCCGTGGACGAGGACGACGGGGCGCGGGTGGGCGGCGGACGGTTTGCAGGAGTAGTCGTTCCAGCCTCTGCCGGCCACGGCACCGGCCCGGTCGGCGGCAGCGGTGGCGGTGGCGGTGGGAGCAGCGGTGGCGGTGGCGGCGGGGACGATCGTGACGGCGGCGGCCAGCAGCAGCGCTGACAGGGGTCTGAGCAGGTGTTTCCAGGGCAGCATCGAGTGATCTCCTTGCGGCTCAAGGGAGTGACGAGGCATACGCCCTGTGATCCGGATCACGAGGATGCTGTTCTGTTTTCAAGTTACGGGCGAGTAGCAAAAGTGTGAAGTTACGCGTCAGTAAAAACTTCCAGCACCCCCACCC
>NZ_LIPP01000406.1 GCF_001418335.1 Streptomyces aurantiacus
GTCGAGCACCGGCCCGCCCCGGACCGTTGAGAACGGGCCGGTGCTCGACCCGTCCCGCGTACGACAGCGTGCCGCCGAGCCGTACCCCGAGCGCCCCCGCGAACGAGGCCTCGACGGGCCCGGCGTTGGGACTCGGATGCCTGGCGGCGTCGGCGCGCCAGGCGCGGACGGCGCCCCGGGGATCGCCCCCGGCGAGGGTCGCGAGGACCGCTGTCAGCCGGGCTCCGGGCCACCCCGCGACGTCGTCGAGCCGGGCGGAGGCCCACCCGTACCGCCGGTAGCGGGCCGACCTGTGGCCGACCATGGCGTCCAGCGTGTTGACGGCCCGGAACCCGACCAGACCGGGCACTCCCGCCACGGCGCCCCACACCAGGGCACCCACCACGGCATCGGAGGTGTTCTCGGCGACGGACTCGACCACGGCTCGCGCGATCCCGTCGGCGTCCAGCGACTGCGGGTCCCGCCCGCACAGATGCGGCAGCCGCTCGCGGGCCCCCTCGACGTCCCCGGCGGCCAGCGCCCCGCCGACGGCCCGCGCCTCACGCCCGAGCGAGGTCCCGCCGACGACGGACCAGGTGGCGGCGGCGGTCAGCGCGACGGCCGCGGCACCGGACGTACGTACGTAGCGGTCGGCGGCCACGGCGAGGGCGACGGCGCCGCCCGCGCACACGGCCGTGTGCAGCGCGCCCCGTCCTCGGTGGTCCCGCCACAGCACCCGCTCGACGGCTCCCGCCGCACGGCCGAACGCGGCGACCGGATGCCCCCGGCGGGGATCGCCGAGCAGCAGGTCACCGAGGAGGCCGGCGGTGGCGCCGTACGCGAAGACGCGATCGGCACGCACCGGTTCAGCCGGCCGTCACGTACGGCAGAAACCTCGTACGGGGCACACAGGTCCACAACAGGCGGCCGGGCATGGCGGTATGTCCTCACTCAGGGTGTCCACGCCCTGGTTCGACGAGACCGACGACGAGAGTTCCTGGCTCCCGGGGAGCAACTCCCCGGTGACAGTGGCGGGACCGCGCCGGATTCGCACCGGCTTCCTCTTCTGCCGTCGTACATGGCTCCGGCAGTCCACCACGGCCCGAGAACGCCCGTCAACCTGCTGTTGACCTGCGACGGGAGAGTGTGCTGAGGCCCACACGCGGGCCCGGGCAGGGACATGTGACGGCCCCGCCGACCAGGAGGTCCGCGGGGCCGTCACGTACGGAACGGGCGTGCTGCGAAGGTCAGGTGTCAGGTGAGGTTCAGGCGACGATCAGCTGGATCCCGTACGCCACGGCCGCCGCGCAGGCCGCGAAGCAGACGTACGCGCCGGTGACCGCGAGGGTCGCGGAGCCGCCCCGGGCGGCGGCCGACTCGCGCTTGGAGAGGCCGACGATGCCGAGGGTGAAGAGGCCCACGAGGGCGACGGTGACGATGAGGCTGACTCCGAACACGGAGCCGAGGGCTGCCCAGTCGATGTTCATGCGGTTCGTTCCTTACACCGTGGCCGGACGGGCGGGCTCGGTGTCCGGGCCCGGAATGGTGGTCTTGAGATCGTCGGCCGCGGCGACCGCCGAGCCCGTGGGAGGCGGGGTGACGGCGGCGATCGCGGTGGTCACGACGCCGGCGGGCTCGTCGTTGACGTCATCGAGGTCGTTGACGTTGTCGATGGTGACGGGCCGGCGGCGGGACAGGACCCAGATGACCCCGGAGCCGGCGACCAGCAGTGCGCCGGTGAGGACGATGCCCCAGGTGCCCTGCTGGGTGAGGAACTCGGCGCCCGCGCCGACCAGACCGGCGGCCGGGAGCGTGAGCCCCCAGGCGATGAACATGCGGGTCGCGGTCGACCAGCGGACGACACCGCCCTTGCGGCCCAGGCCCGAGCCCATCACGGCGCCGGAGCAGGACTGGGTGGTGGAGAGGGAGAAGCCGAGGTGCGAGGAGGCCAGGATGACCGTCGCGGCGCTGGTCTGGGCGGCGAAGCCCTGCGGCGGCGCCAGGTCGGTGAGGCCCTTGCCCATGGTGCGGATGATGCGCCAGCCGCCCAGGTAGGTGCCGAGCGCGATGGCGCAGCCGGCCGAGACGATGACCCACACGGGAGGGTTCGCCCCGGGCGCGAGCACACCGCCGGTGACCAGGGCCAGCGTGATGATGCCCATGGTCTTCTGCGCGTCGTTGGTGCCGTGGGCCAGCGAGACCAGGCCCGCCGAGGCGATCTGGCCCGCGCGGTAGCCCTTGGAGGTCGCCTGCTCGCCGGCCTGCTTGCTGATCCGGTACGTCAGCCGGGTGGCGAGCATCGCGGCGAGTCCCGCCACCAGGGGTGCGGCGACCGCGGGGATCAGCACCTTGCTGACCACGGTGGAGCCGTTCACCGACGACCAGCCCGCCGACATCACCGCGGCGCCGATCAGACCGCCGAAGAGTGCGTGGGACGAGCTGGAGGGCAGACCCAGGAGCCAGGTCAGCAGATTCCACAGGATGGCGCCGACGAGCGCCGCGAAGATCACTTCGGTGCGGATGCCCTCTTCATTGATGATGCCGCCGGAGATCGTCTTGGCGACCTCCACGGAGAGGAACGCACCGACGAGGTTCAGCGCGGCGGACATGGCCACCGCCGTCTTGGGCTTGAGGGCGCCGGTCGAGATGGTCGTCGCCATCGCGTTGGCAGTGTCGTGGAAACCGTTCGTGAAATCGAACACGAGAGCGGTGACGATCACGATTCCGAGAAGGAGCGTGATGTGTTCCATTTACCCAGGCTTCTGTTGGACGACAGTGGCATGGGGAACGTAAGCAACCTGGATGAACGGAAGATGAACTCAGTCGGGCATTGGGGTGACTCGATTGAGGTGTCGCTACTCCACTTGTGTCGAAGTTCCGGTGACGGCCTGCGAATGGCCTTCGAAGTTCTCACCGGAACTTCGAACAGAGACGGAATGCTGGGGTCCGCTACTGCTCGTGAGGGTCAGGAGCCGGGGCGGACCGCTGGCAGGATCACGGCATGGCTGAGCGGCGGCGGGACACAGGAGACGGACGCGGTGCGGAGGAGACGGGCGCGCCCCGGGCGGACGAGCCCCGGGGCACGGACGAGCCCCGGGCGGGGGAGGCGCTGCGGCGGGCGTGGGGCGACCTCGTGGCCACGGCCCGCCGGACGGTGGCCGACGGCCTGGTCGTCGGCACGTCGGGCAACGTGTCCGTGCGCGTCGGCGACACCGTCCTGGTCACGCCGTCCGGTGTCCCGTACGACCGGCTGACGCCGGAGGACCTCTGCGGGGTCTCCCTCGACGGCCGTCGCCTGCTCGGTTCACTCGTTCCGACCAGCGAACTGCCGATGCATCTCGCCGTCTACCGTTCCACCGGCGCGCGCGCCGTCGTCCACACCCACGCCGTGCACGCCACGGCCGTCTCGACCCTCGTCACCGAGCTGCCCCTGGTCCACTACATGGCGGCTGCCCTCGGCGGCCCCGTCCGCGTCGCCCCGTACGCCACCTACGGCACGGAGGAACTGGCCGAGAACGTGCTCCCGGCCCTGCGCGACCGTACGGCCTGCCTCCTCCAGAACCACGGCACCCTCGCCCACGGCGCCACCCTCGACCAGGCCTATGACCGCACGGCCCAGCTGGAGTGGATGTGCCGCGTGTGGCTCACCGCGTCGTCCGTCCCCGGCCATACCCCCACCCTGCTGACCGAGGAGCAGGTGGCGGAGGCCGGGGAGCGGCTGAAGGGATACGGCCGGCCGTAGCACCGGGCCGCACGGACCAGTACCGAACCAGCGCCGGACCACCCGGACCAGCACCGGACCACGCGGGCCGGCGCCGGGTCCGTCCCGGCCCATCACTGCCGCGCTTCCACTGGCCGTCGGCGGGCTCCGTCAGGAGACTGGACCCGTGCGCACCGTGAAGCCGACGACCGCAGCCCTCGCCACCGCCCTCACCGCGGCCGTGGCGTGCACGGTGAGGCGGGGCTCGGTGGGCAGGGGGCGGCCCGGCGACGCCTTCAGGGCGGCGTCGCTGGCGAAGCGGCCGGCTGCGATACCGGCCGCGCCGGCCACGGCCGCGGTGAGGGCG
>NZ_LIPP01000407.1 GCF_001418335.1 Streptomyces aurantiacus
GTCCCCGCCCTCCCGCCAGGACGCCCACCGCACAGGACACGGTGAGCGACGTGGTCCGCTGGGCGGCGTTCAGCTGCGTCCTGGTTCCGGTCGTCCTCGTGGGGTACGGGACCTCACTGGCGGGCGCGGCCGGCACGGCCCTCGGCCTCGCCGCGGTGACCGGGGCCTGCCGGGTGCTGCTGCGCCGGTCCGAGCGCGGCGCGGTACGGCTGCGCACCGAGGAGCGGACGCCCCATCATGATGCCCACCATGAGCCCTCTCATGACCCTCATCATGAAGGGCACGGCAGAGCCGGTCACGAGCGGCGCGGCAGGGCCGGCACAGGCGACTCCCGAAGGGGCCGGCACGCCGGTGGAAATACGCCGGTTGACTGACCGGTTTGTATGCACGGGCCCGTTGCTTTTCAGCCAACTTCCATACCCTGTCCACCCCTTGGCCGAACAGGCCCCCAACCCCCGTTCGACCTGCACCGAAAGCGTCCAGTAGGGTGCCCGCACCCTACTGGGACCGGCCACGGACACGAGGCGCACTTCCCTGTGCGGCTCACGAGTGCAACGCTTCGTGATCGAATGCTTCACGCCAAGTTGCCATGTCGACAATCTGCCGAGTGCTGAACTGGCCACCTCGGCACGACGCGACACAGTAGATTCGATCTTGACGTCTTACGGCGGGGGACTCGTGCAGGACCGAGGGGAAACGTGCAGGAGCGACACAACCGAGGAGCCGCGACCACCGAGGGGGGCTTAGCAGTATGAGCCACGACTCCACTGCCGCGCCGGAAGCCGCAGTCCGGAAACTCTCCGGGCGACGCCGCAAGGAGATCGTCGCGGTGCTGCTGTTCAGCGGCGGCCCCATCTTCGAGAGTTCCATACCGCTGTCGGTGTTCGGGATCGACCGCCAGGACGCCGGCGTGCCGCGGTACCGACTACTGGTGAGCGCCGGTGAGGAAGGCCCCCTGCGGACCACAGGAGGCCTCGAACTCACCGCGCCCAACGGGCTGGAGGCGATCTCCCGGGCGGGCACGGTTGTCGTGCCGGCCTGGCGGTCCATCACCTCACCGCCACCGGAGGAGGCGCTCGACGCACTGCGCCGGGCACATGAGGAAGGCGCCCGCATAGTCGGGCTGTGCACCGGCGCCTTCGTGCTGGCCGCGGCCGGACTGCTGGACGGCCGTCCCGCGACCACGCACTGGATGTACGCGCCGACGCTGGCCAAGCGCTATCCGTCGGTGCATGTCGACCCCCGTGAGCTGTTCGTGGACGACGGCGACGTACTGACGTCGGCGGGCACCGCGGCCGGGATCGACCTCTGTCTGCACATCGTGCGGACGGACCACGGGAACGAGGCAGCCGGAGCGCTGGCCCGCCGACTGGTGGTGCCACCGCGGCGCAGTGGCGGCCAGGAGCGCTATCTCGACCGCTCTTTACCGGAGGAGATCGGCGCCGACCCGCTCGCCGAGGTCGTCGCCTGGGCACTGGAGCACCTCCACGAGCAGTTCGACGTGGAGACGCTGGCGGCACGCGCGTACATGAGCCGTCGTACGTTCGACCGCCGGTTCCGCTCGCTCACCGGGAGCGCTCCCCTGCAGTGGCTGATCACCCAGCGGGTGCTCCAGGCGCAGCGGCTCCTGGAGACGTCCGACTACTCGGTGGACGAGGTCGCGGGGCGCTGCGGCTTCCGTTCGCCGGTGGCGCTGCGCGGGCACTTCCGCCGCCAGCTCGGCTCCTCGCCCGCGGCGTACCGCGCCGCGTACCGGGCGCGCCGGCCGCAGGGTGAGAAGCAGACGGACCCGGACGGCTCACCGCCCCCGGCTCCGCCGCCGGTGCTCCAGCAGGAGGCGTCCGTCCCGTTCCAGACCCGTCGTACGGCGGCGGCCCACGCGGTCGGCACGGCGGCGACGTCGTCCCTGTCCACGGACTCCGGACGGTCGGACTCCGGGCGATCGGACTCGGGGCGGCCGGGCGGACGGGCGGGCGCGGAGCTGTACGCGACCGGGCGGCACAGTCTGCCGGGTCAGCGGAGCGCGCCGTAGCCGCGCCGTGGCGTTGTGTGCCGGCCCCGGACCTCTTCGGTCCGGGGCCGGCGTCGTTCGCGCCCCGCGGTCACGGCTGTCGAGGCGACTGCCGAGGTCCCGGGCCTGCCCGGCCGAGGAAGCGGGCCGTAGGGTGAGCCCATGAACGATCGCATGGTGTGGATCGACTGCGAGATGACCGGTCTCTCGCTGTCGGAGGACGCGCTCATCGAGGTGGCCGCGCTGGTGACCGACTCCGAGCTGAACGTGCTCGGTGAAGGGGTGGACATCGTGATCCGTCCGCCGGACGCCGCGCTGGAGACGATGCCCGAGGTGGTGCGCACCATGCACACCGCCTCCGGGCTCCTCGACGAGCTGGCCGCGGGTACGACCCTGGCGGCCGCCGAGGAGGAGGTTCTCACCTATCTCCGTGAGCACGTCAAGGAACCGGGCAGGGCCCCACTGTGCGGGAACTCGGTGGGCACGGACCGGGGCTTCCTCCTGCGGGACATGCCGGCCATCGACACGTTCCTGCACTACCGCATCGTCGACGTCTCCTCCGTCAAGGAGCTGGCCCGCCGCTGGTACCCCCGGGCGTACTTCAACAGCCCCGAGAAGAACGGCAACCACCGCGCGCTGGCCGACATCCGCGAGTCGATCGCCGAACTGCGCTACTACCGCGAGGCGGTCTTCGTACCGCAGCCGGGCCCCGACTCGGACACGGCGCGCACCATCGCCGCGAAGTACGTCCTGCCTGCGCAGTAGGGCCCGCGAACCCGCGCGGTAGCGCCCGCGAAAAGGCTGGAGCGAGCACCCCTTCGGACCCTGTACACTTTTTCTCGGCCGGTCGGTTCACCACTTACGGTGAACCACTCGAAGAAGTGCCGGTCATGGTGGGTGTAGCTCAGCTGGTAGAGCACCTGGTTGTGGTCCAGGAAGTCGCGGGTTCAAGTCCCGTCACTCACCCTGATGTGCTGAGGGCCTCATCGCGAAAGCGATGGGGCCCTCACATGTTTCCGGCGGCGGCGAACCGCACTGCCACCGTCCCGCCCGCCGCGCCCACCTGATCCCTACGACGAGCGCCGCGCCACCAGCTCCGTAGGAAGGACCAGCTGCCGTCGCTCCAGGCCGCGGGAGATCGCCGGGCGGCGGTCCGCGATCTCGTCCATCAGCAGTTCGAGCATCGCGCGGCCCATGTCCACGATCGGCTGGCGCACGCTGGTCAGGGGCGGGTCCATGTGGCGGGCGATCGCCGAGTCGTCGTACCCGACGAGGGCCACGTCCTCGGGTATGCGGCGGCCCGCCTCGCGCAGCACCTGCCGGGCGCCGGCCGCCATCACGTCCGATCCGGCGAAGACCGCGTCGAGGGTCGGGCAGACGGCGAGCAGCTCCGTCATCCCGCGACGGCCGCCCTCTTCCGTGAAGTCCCCCGGCACGATGAGGCGTTCGTCGATCTCGTGGCCCGCGTCGCGCAGTGCCGCGCGGTAGCCGTCGACCCGGCGCTGGGCACCGAACACGTCGAGCCGGCCCGCGAGGTGGGCTATGGTGCGGCGTCCCCGCGCGATGAGGTGCTCGACGGCGAACCGGCCACCGCCGAAGTTGTCCGAGTCCACGGACGGCAGTGTCTCGTCCGCCGACCTGCGACCGCTGATCACCGCCGGGATCTCCAGCTGGAACAGCAGATCGGGAAGCGGGTCGTCCGCGTGGACCGAGACCAGCAGCACCCCGTCCACGCGGTGCGCGGCCAGGTACTCGGCCAGCCGACGCCGCTCCCGGTCGCTGTCCGCGAAGATCAGCAGCAGCTGCATCTCGGTCTCGGAGAGCGCCGCGCCCACGCCCCGCAGCATGTCGGAGAAGTACGGCTCGGCGAAGAAGCGGGTCTCGGGCTCGGGGACGACCAGGGCGATCGCGTCGGTGCGGTTGGCCGCGAGGGCACGGGCCGCCGTGTTCGGCACGTACCCCAGCTCGGCGACCGCCGCCTGCACGGCCGCACGGGTGGCGTCGCTGACCCGCGGGGAGCCGTTGATCACGCGGGAGACCGTGCCGCGGCCCACACCGGCGCGCGCGGCGACCTCTTCGAGGGTCGGCCGCCCGCCGCTTCTGCTCCGCGCTCCGTGGACTGCCATGGTCCGCCTCCCGTCCGACGCGGTCACCACCGCGTCTGGCCTGGAATCTAACAGCCGTGATCGGGGCCGGACCCCCGAGGAGAACAGCCCGGACCCACGGTCCCACCTCGCCGGCACCCGCGCGCGCGTCCCGCCGGGCCGCCGGACGACCGCCCGGTGGCCCGCTCCGGAACCCGGCGCCGGGCCGTCGGAGACCCGCTCTCCCGGTCTCCGCCGGTGTTAGTTAACAGCCCGATAACTGAAGACATCTCCCTACGTTCTCTCCCTTGACACCCTCGCGCCGAGCGGCGAACCTTCAACACATCACCTGTGGGAGCGCTCCCACAGTACCTGACACATACACAACCCGCACGTTCCCCGCCCGAGCCGCAGCATGAACAAACGGGCCCAACAACGCAGTTGGCCGGGGGGTCGGCACGTCAGGGCAACAGGAGGACGCAATGCGCACGAGTACCCGCAGGTCCCACAGAGTGATGGCCCTCGCGGCCGTCGCCGCGCTGACGACGGGGTTGCTGGCCGGCTGCGCCGAGGACTCGGACGACGGCTCGTCGAACTCGGACGGCGGCAGCGGCGGTGGCAAGACCACGCTGACCGTCGGCACCTTCGGGGTCTTCGGCTACAAGCAGGCCGGCCTCTACGACGAGTACATGAAGCAGAACCCGGACATCACCATCAAGGAGAACGTCACCACCAAGACCGAGGTCTACTGGCCCAAGACGCTGACCCGTCTGCAGGCCGGTTCCGGTGTCGACGACATCCAGGCGATCGAGGTCGGCAACGTCACCGAGGCCGTGCAGACGCAGGCCGACAGGTTCGTCGACCTCGGCAAGGACGTCGACAAGTCCCAGTGGCTGGACTGGAAGACCGCCCAGGCCACCACCAAGGACGGCAAGACGATCGGGCTCGGCACCGACATCGGCCCGATGGCGATCTGCTACCGCAAGGACCTGTTCAAGAAGGCCGGTCTGGAGACGGACCGCACCAAGCTCGCCGAGCAGTGGAAGGGCGACTGGTCCAAGTTCGTCGGGGTCGGCAAGGACTACATGAAGAAGGCGCCCTCGGGCACCAAGTTCGTGGACTCCGCCTCCTCGGTCTACAACGCGGCACTCGGTGGCGAGAGCGAGCGCTACTACGACAAGGACGGCAACGTCATCTGGGACAAGTCCTCGGGAGTGAAGAAGGCCTGGGACGCCTCGATGGAGGTGGCGACCAGCAACATGTCGGCGAAGCTGAAGCAGTTCGAGGACCCGTGGAACAAGGCCCTCTCCAACGCCAGTTTCGCGACGGTGGCCTGCCCCGCGTGGATGATCGGCTACATCCAGGAGAAGTCGGGTGACTCCGGCAAGGGCAACTGGGACGTGGCCGCGGCGCCGACCGCGTCCAACTGGGGCGGTTCGTTCATCGGCGTGCCGACGGCGGGCAAGCACCAGAAGGAGGCCGTCAAGCTCGCGAAGTGGCTGACCGATCCCAAGCAGCAGGCGAAGGTCTTCGCCAAGCAGGCGAGCTTCCCGTCGACCCCGTCGGCGTACTCGTCCCTGAAGCCGCTGGCCGCGACCACGGCGTTCTTCTCGGAGGCTCCGATCACGCAGATCTTCTCCGACTCGGCGAAGACCATCCCGACGCAGGTCTTCGGCATCAAGGACCAGCCGATCGGCACCGCGGTCACTGACGTCGGCATCCTCCAGGTCGAGCAGAAGGGCAAGACGCCCGACCAGGGCTGGGACGCGGCCAAGAACGAGATCAAGGACGTGCTCGGCCAGTGACAAGCCCCAAGCAGGCTCTCGCGCAGACCGCGACGAGCGCCGACGCCGCGCCCGGCTCCCAGCCGGGCGCGGCGCGCCCGGCTCACGGTCGCGGTACGCCGCCGCCCTCGGGCCCGGGCTCCTGGCGCAGCCGGCTGTACCGCTGGGACATGAAGGCGTCGCCGTACGCGTTCGTCACCCCCTTCTTCCTCTTCTTCGGGGCCTTCGGGCTCATCCCGCTGCTCTACACGGCCTGGTACTCGCTGCACAACGTGCAGCTGAACGACCTGGACCACCAGACGTGGGTGGGCTTCGACAACTACCAGAACCTGTTGAGCTCGGACTTCTTCTGGAACGCGCTGAAGAACACCTTCACCATCGGTGTGATCTCGACCGTGCCGCAGCTGATCATGGCGATCGGCATCGCGCACCTGCTCAACTACAAGCTGCGCGGCTCGACCATGTGGCGGGTCGTCATGCTCACCCCGTACGCCACCTCGGTGGCGGCGGCGACCCTGGTCTTCGTCCTCCTGTACTCCTGGGACGGCGGCATGATCAACTGGCTGCTGGACTTCGTCGGGATCGACCCGGTCAACTGGCGTGAGTCCGACTGGGGTTCGCAGTTCGCCGTCTCCTCGATCGTGATCTGGCGATGGACCGGCTACAACGCGCTGATCTACCTCGCCGCGATGCAGGCGATCCCGGCCGACCTGTACGAGTCGGCGTCCCTGGACGGCGCGAACCGCTGGCAGCAGTTCCGCCACGTCACGATCCCGATGCTGCGGCCGACGATCCTGTTCACGGTGGTCGTCTCCACCATCGGCGCGACGCAACTGTTCGGCGAGCCCCTGCTGTTCGGCGGGCTCGGCGGCTCCAAGGGCGGCTCCGAGCACCAGTACCAGACGCTCGGTCTGTACATGTACGACCAGGGCTGGACCATCGGCAACCTCGGCAAGGCGTCCGCGATCGCCTGGACGATGTTCCTGCTCCTGCTGATCATCGGCGCGATCAACCTGCTGATCACCCGACGGCTGAGGAAGTCCCAATGACTACAAGTGAACTGACGCCCCCTCAGGCGGAGGGCAAGGCGACGGGGAACGCGACGGGGAAGGACGGCCGGAGCGGCTCCGGGCGCCGCCGGGTGCTCGGCGCGGGCAAGCAGCTGCACGCGGGTCCGCTCACCTATGTCGTCCTGACCGTCTTCGCCTTCGTCTCGCTGGCGCCGCTGCTGTGGACGGTGGTCGCGGCCTCGCGCAACAACGAGCGGCTCGCCCAGACACCGCCACCGCTGTGGATCGGCGGGAACCTGTTCAAGAACCTGGAAGCCGCATGGGAGCAGGGCGGTCTCGGCACCGCGATGGTCAACAGCACGATCGTCGCCACGACCATCACCGTCGGTACGGTCCTGTTCTCCACGCTCGCCGGGTTCGCCTTCGCCAAGCTGAAGTTCAGGTTCTCCAACGTTCTGCTGATGCTGACCATCGGCACGATGATGATCCCGCCGCAGCTGGCGGTCGTACCTCTGTACCTGTGGATGAGCGAGCTGGGCTGGTCCAACCAGTTGCAGACGGTCATCCTGCCCACCCTGGTCAGCGCCTTCGGTACGTTCTTCATGCGGCAGTACCTGCTCCAGGCGCTGCCCAGCGAGCTGATCGAGGCGGCGCGGGTCGACGGCGCGAGCAGTCTGCGCGTCGTGTGGCACGTCGTCTTCCCGGCGGCGCGGCCCGCGATGGCCGTGCTCGGGCTGCTGACGTTCGTGATGGCCTGGAACGACTTCCTGTGGCCGATCATCGCGCTCAACCAGCAGAACCCGACCGTGCAGGTCGCCCTCAACTCGCTCGGCACCGGCTACGTACCCGACCAGGCGGTGATCATGGCGGGCGCGCTGCTGGGCACCCTGCCGCTGCTCATCGCCTT
>NZ_LIPP01000408.1 GCF_001418335.1 Streptomyces aurantiacus
AGCGCCGCACGCCGCGGCGGGTGGGCTTGAGGGGCGCGTCCTCGGGGGCGAGCGGCCCCTGGCCCGGCGGCAGGGCGGGCATCGCGGCCGGGGCGGCCACGGACCGGCCGCCGTGCCGCAGCCGGCTCTGGACGGTCCGGGCCATGGCCTGGTGGGACNNNNGGCCCTCGTCCAGCAGCCGCTGCCACGCCGCGGTGGCGCGCGCCACGTCGGGCGCCGCCCGGTTCAGGTCGGTGCGGCAGCGGATGCGCGCCACGGTCAGCGCGAGGGTGATGGAGAGCGTGTAGTCGCCGCGCTGGTACGCGATGTACGCCTCGATCGCGCGCGCCTCCAGCGAGAGTTCGTCCTCCGCGCCCCTGCGCAGCGTGAGGTGCTCCCGCAGCGCGCTGGCGAGGACGAACGCGGCGTGCAGCTCCTCGTGCTGCGCGTGCCGGATGATGCGCTCGACACGGGCGAGCGGCGGAAACGCCTCCTCCTCCGCGGCGGTGCGTTCGCTCCCGGGCGGCAGGTCGTCCTCGTCGGCGATGGTCCGGCTCGACCCGTCGGGGTACACGCGCAGGCGTGCCACCTGCATCACGGTGCGGTCGATGACGGTGGCCGCCACCGGTGCCCCCAGGGTGCGGGCGAACATGGCGACGGCGTCGAGGATCGCCTCGTTGGGCGGTCGCTTGCCGCCCATCTGCAGCAGATGGCCGTTGACCACCGTCGACCCGTCCTCGGCCACGTAGGCGTCGAGGCGGATCAGCGGCGGCGCGCTGAGTACGGGCAGGTTCCGCTGGTCACGGGGGGACAGTGAGGAGGACATCCGCTCAGGCTCCGGGTCGTACGACACCGAGGATGGGCATGGAGGCGGCCGGCGCGGTCGTGATCGTACGGCCGGGCCGCGGGGCGTGGACGATCTTCCCGCCTCCTATGTACATGCCCACATGTGTGGCGTCGTTGAAGTAGATGATCAGGTCTCCGGGCCGCGCGGACGACAGGCTGACGCGGGTCAGTCCCTGCCACTGCGCCTGCGAGGTACGGGGGATGGGGTGCCCGGCCGCCGCCCACGCCTTGGAGGTGAGCCCCGAGCAGTCGTACGCCGAGGGCCCCACGGCTCCCCACCCGTACGGTTTGCCGATCTGGGCCATCGCGAAGCTGACGGCCGTCGCGGCCGATCCGGTCGCCCTCGTGCCGCCGCCGACCGAGCCGGTCCCGGTACCGCCGCCGGAGCCGGACCCGCCTGAGCCGGAACCGCCGGAGCCGCCGCCGGAGCCCGTCCACCGGGACTCGGCCTCCTTCGCCCTCGTCTGCTCCAACTTGGCCAGCTCGCGGGCCTGTTCCTTTTCGAGGCCGGCCTCGATCTGCTCGGCCTCGGCGATCTTCCCCTCGGTCTTCTGCTTCGCCTCGGCCTTGTCCGCGCGGCTGCTCTTCAGCTTCCGCAGCTCCGTCGCGGCGGTGTCGGTCTGCCGGCTCAGCTCGGCGCGGGCGGTCTTCTGGGTCTCGGAGACGTTGACCAGGTTGCGCATGACCTGGCGGGCCTGGGCCGCCTCGGTGAGGGCCTGGTCGGGGTGGTCGCCGAGGAGCAACTGGATGCCCGTGGCGGCGAGATTGCCTCCGCGGTACTGCGTCCGGGCGGCGGCGCCCCCGAGGTCGTGCAGCTCGTCCACCCGGCTCTCGGCGCGGGCCAGGCCCTTGCGGAGCGTCGCCAGCCGCTTCTCCTGCTTGGTCGCCTTCTCGTTCGCGGCGTTGTACGCCTCGGTGGCCACCTCCGCCGTGCGGTAGAGGCCGTCCAGCTCGGCGCGGATGTCCTCGATCGACTTGCCGTCCTGGGGGTCGGGTTCGCCCGGGGCCGCGTAACTCGGCCCGGCTATCAGGGAGATCGCGAGGACCAGGGTCGTTATGGTGGCGCGATCGCGCAGCCGCCTGCCGGCCGTGGACACGTTCATCAGCTCCACTTTCAGAGGTCGCGTACAGCCGTCCCGGACGGGCGACTTGCCCGTCGAGGTCGCTACCGGGGTTCGTACGGAGGGCCGTTCAAGCTTTCAACAGACTACCGTCCCTCGAACGTCTGACCCCGGTAGCCCCGCGCGCGACAACCTGCCCGACCCCAACATTTCCCCAGCCCGCCCCCTTCTCGCCGCCCGGCGCAGCGACCTGACGGAGTCACCCTGGTGATCTGACTCACACGGCTTGCCTCTCACGTCAATGTCAGGTCCTAGCGTCGCGGCAGGTCCTACCAGGGAGGCAACATGAAGATTTCCGGTTCCGTCGCACTCGTCACCGGCGCCGGCCGCGGCATCGGCCGGCAGTTCGCCAGGCTGCTGCTGGAGCAGGGGGCGAGCAAGGTCTACGCGGCCGTGCGCGACCCCGAGTCCGTCGACATCCCCGGAGTCGAGACGCTGCGGCTGGACATCACCGACCCGGCATCGATCAGGGCGGCGGCCGCGGTGGCGGGCGATGTCGACCTGCTGATCAACAACGCCGGCATCACGACCTCGACCAGCCTCGTCACCGGTGACCTGGACAAGATCCGGCTGGAGATGGACACGCACTTCTACGGCACACTCGGCATGATCCGGGCATTCGCCCCCGTGCTGGCAGCCAATGGCGGCGGTGCGATCGTCAACGTACTCTCCGCGCTGTCCTGGTTCTCCGTCGACGGGGCCGGTGCCTACAGCACCGCCAAGGCCGCCGAATGGAGCCTCACCAACGGCGTCCGTCTCGAACTCGCCCAGCAGAACACCCTGGTGACCGGCGTGCATCTGGGCGCCGCCGACACCCGCATGATGGCCGATTACGACGGCCCCAAGATCGACCCGGCCGACGTCGTCCGCGCGACGCTCGACGGTGTCGAGAAGGCCGAGCTGGAGGTCGTCGTCGACGAGTGGAGCGCGACCGTCAAGGCGTCCCTGGCGCATGACCCGCGGGAGTTCTACGGGCCGTCCCTCTCGAACTGAGGGCTCCGTACCCTCGCCTGCCGCGTGGGCACAGGGTGGCCGGCCCGAACCGCGGGCCGGCCACCCGAGTTTCTGGATCAGGCGGCCTGCGGGACCTGCGTGCACGCGCAGCCGGCCAGCCGTTCGGACAGCGTCCCGGTGGCCGCGGCGGCCTCGATGTCGCCGAGCATGCCTTCCCTGCGGTCGGCGCTGATCAGCATGCCCCGCACCACCACGGCGTGCACCCGCCTGGTGTTGCGGATGTCGGCGAGGGGGTCCGCGTCGAGGACGGCCAGGTCGGCGATCGCGTCGCGCCGTACGGTACCCACGTCGCGCAGCCCGAGGAACCGCGCGGGCGCGACGGTGGCCGCCTGGAGGGCCTGCAGCGGGCTGAAGCCCGCCTCGACCAGGTTCTCCAGTTCGTCGTGCAGGCTGAAACCGGGGTAGACGTAGGCGGTTCCGGTGTCGGTGCCGGCCAGGACCGGTACCCCGGCCCGGTGCGCGGCGGCGACCCAGCGCAGACGGGCCCGGAACAGTTCCCGGTGCTCGGCCACGTCCTGCGCCGAACGGCCGGCCAGGTAGACCTGTTCGAGCTGGGCCTGCCAGCCGTCCCTGGTGGCGGCGGGCAGATACCGCAGCCGGTCGTCGTGCAGCGCGACGGACTCGGGCAGGTCGAACACACGGTGCTGGGCCAGCGTGGGTACCTGGTGCGAGCCGTCGGCGGCGAGTCGGCGGAACACCTTCCGGGCGCGGGCCGGGTCGAAGGTGCGCGCGGCCCGCACCTCAAGGGGATGGGTCTGGTTGAACCAGCTGTTGTACTCGCCGCCGCCGACGCTGATCTCCGCGAGGCGGCGGCGGATCTCCTCCTCCTCGCTCGATGTGGCGAACCAGTTCGTGTAGACGTGCTCGAAGCTGCGCTGACCGGCGGCACTCGCCTCGGTCAGCGAGATCGCGTCCGGAGTGTGGCCGACGAACGGGACACCGAGTCGGCGGCTCTCGTCAGCGATCGCGTGGTACGCGTCCGGTGTGAGCCGGACATAGACCTTGATGAAGTCGGCCCCGCCGGCCACCGCCGCACGTACCGCCGCCCTGGCCTCCTCGGCGTTCGCCACCTCGACGTACGGTGCGCCCAGACCCGCGAGGAGTGACGGGTTGCCGTCCAGGACGCTGCTGGCGACCACGGAGCGGGGGCCGAAGAGCGTGCCGGCGGCGACCCGGTCACGCCAGTCGTACAGCAGGGCCTGGCCGTTCAGGTCACGCACCGTGGTGACGCCGTTGACGAGGAACAGCGGCGGGTCGATCTCCTCCTGGCCGCTGCCGTGCACATGTGAGTCGATGAAACCGGGGACGACGAACTTGCCGCGCCCGTCGACCACTTGCGCGTCCGCCGGCACCCGCACCTCGCGCGCGGTGCCGATCGCGGCGATCCGGTCGCCGCGCACCAGCACCGTGACATCGCGCCGCGGCCTGCCGCCGGCCGTGTCGATCACCGTGGTCCCGGTGATCGCGACCGTCGAGCCCGAACGCGCGGTGTGCGCCACGGTGTACGCCATGGCGTCGTGGGCCATGGCGTGGGCCGCGGGCGCGCTCATGGCCCCGGCCGTGAGACCGGCCCCGATTCCGATGCCGGCGCCGAGAACTCGACGCCGGGAAAGCCCTGCTGCCATCACATGTCTCCATCACTGGTCCGGCATTGGTCCGGAGGAACACGCGCAGGGTAAAAGCTGACGTCAATGTGAGGGGCAAGTGGTGGCGCCGGCCGCATCCGGTGCCTGGTGCCTGGTTTCTGGTGTCTGGTGCCTGGCGTCTGTCACGGCAGTACAGCTAGCCCTTGACCGCCCCGCCCAGCGCGAACCCTCCGCCCAACCGCCGGGCCACCAGCACGTACAGCAGAATCACCGGTGTCGAGTAGATGATCGAGAACGCGGCCAGCTGGCCGTAGACCACCGTCCCGCGGTTTCCGAAGAAGTCGTTGATGCTCACCGACGCCGGCATCTGGTCGGGGGAGAGCAACAGCATGAACGGGACGAAGAAGTTGCCCCACATCATCGCGAACGAGAAGACGGTCACCACCGCGACGCCCGGACCCATCAGCGGCAGCACGATACGCAGCAGCGACTGGAACGACGACGCGCCGTCCGTCCAGGCGGCCTCCTCCAGCTCCTTCGGCACACCGTCCATGAAGTTCTTCATCAGCCAGATGGCGAACGGCAGTTGGGACGCCGCGAAGAAGAAGATCGTGCCCTGCATCGTGTCGATCAGGTCCACCTGCACGAACAGCGCGTACACCGGCACCATGATCGCCGTGATCGGCAGGCTCGTCGCGAAGATGATCGTGAGGAGGAAGGGCCGGTTCAGGCGGGACCGAAAACGGGAGAGCGGGTACGCGGCCAGCGCCGCGCAGACCACCGTCAGCAGCGTCGCGCCGCCGCACAGGATCAGGCTGTTGAGCAGCGGGGTGAAGGTGATGTCCGGCTTCAGGACCGCGTCGAAGTTGTCGAGTGTGACCCCGTCGGGCAGCTTCACCTTCAGGTTCGCGTGCGGGTCGAGGGAAGACAGGACCACCCAGGCCAGCGGCAGCACGAAGGTGGCCGCGACGAACAGGAGGCCCGCGTCGGCGGCGTGCCGGCGGTTGGCCCGGCGGGTGTTGAGTGTCGTACGCGTGGCCATGGTCAGACCTCCGTCCGCAGCAGGCGCATATAGACCAGCGAGAAGAGGGAGCCGACCACCAGCAGGAGCAGGGCGACAGCGGTTCCGTAGCCGATCATGCTCTTCTGGAAGGCCTGCTCGTACATGAAGAGGGGGAGGGTCTGGCTGCGGTTTCCCGGGCCGCCTCTGGTCATCACCCAGATCAGGCCGAAGACCGAGAGGGTCTGGAGCGTGTTGAGCATCAGGTTCGTACCGATGGAACGGCGGATCATCGGCAGCGTGATGTGCCACATGCGACGCCAGCCGCTCGCGCCGTCGACCTCCGCCGCCTCGGTGATCTCCTTGGGGATCTCGTTGAGCGCGGCCGAGTAGACCAGCATCGAGAAGGCCGTCCCCCGCCACACGTTCGCGAACGACACCGCCAGGATCGGCAGCGTGAACAGCCAGTTCTGCGACGGCAGATGGAGCCAGTCGAGGATCGCGTTCAAAGTGCCCTCGCGGCGGAAGAACGCGTAGAGGAGGAAGCCCGCCACGACCTCCGGGAGCACCCAGGCCGTCACGACGATCCCGCCGGTGAGCGTACGGACCGGCTTCGACGCGCGCTGCATCAGCGCGGCCAGGGCAAGACCCAGCGTGTTCTGGCCGATGAGGGAACTGAGGACCGTGAAGACGAGCGTCAGCCATACGGCGTTGAGGAACGCGTCGTCCTGGAAGGCGGTACGGAAGTTCTCGAAGCCCGTGAACGACGACTCGGCCTGGCCGGTCAGCTGGAGATCGGTGAAGGCGATGTAGGCGCAGTACGCGATCGGCCCTGCCAGGAACAGGAGCAGC
>NZ_LIPP01000409.1 GCF_001418335.1 Streptomyces aurantiacus
TGTGTATGAGAGGCAGGGGCGGGCGACCTGGCGGTGCCGGTCATCGGGTGCGTCCGAGTGGCCGGGCCGCGCGGTGGGTGACCTGGCCGGTGAGCCAGTGCCGTACGGCGAGCGGTGGGATGGCCGCGCTGGTGAGCGCCATGGTGACGACCTCCTGCCGGGTGCGGGGTCCTGGGGCGATCCGCGCGTGGGCGAACTCGGCGGTGCCCAGGGCCCACAGCGCGCCGGCGAGTCCTGCCGCCCGGCGCCTGCCGCAGGCGGCGAGGGCGGTGGCGGCGAGTGCCAGGCCGGTGACGGCGAGGTGGGCGGGCAGCCGTCCGCGGGGCGCGCGGGCGCGGCCCCACCAGTCGGCGCCGTGCAGGCGGTTCATGAGGACGTCGTCGGCGTTGCCGCGCTGGGCGCGTAGGGAGGCCCACCGGTCGGCGGGGCGGACCGGGTGCCGGGTGACGCGCCGGCCCCGTACGAGTGTCCAGCCGGCGGCCATGACGCGCAGGGCGAGGTCGGCGTCCTCGCGGAACGCGCGGCGGAACCTCTCGTCGAAGCCGCCCGCCTCCTTGAGCGCGAGCGCCCGGTACGCCATGTCGGCCGTCGCCCAGGCCGCCGTCTCCAGGCCCGCCGTGCCCCTCTCCCAGTCCGTGGGCCTGCGGTCGGTGGGCAGCGGCACCGTGAGCCGGCCCTGTACGCCGCCGGTCCGGGCGTCGGCCGCCGCGAGGTCCGCGGCGAGTTCGGTGCCCCAGTCGGGCAGCACCTGTACGTCGTCGTCGAGGAAGACCACCCAGGGCGCGGCAACCGCGCGCAGTCCGGTGTTGCGGGCCGCGGCCGGGCCGCGGCCTCCGGTGGCCAGGACGCGTATGCGCGGGCGGAGCTCCCCGGCTGCTTCGAGGGGGAGTTCGCCGTCGGGCGCCGGGCGGTCGTCCACCACGACGACCTCCGCCGGCGGTGGTCCGGCGGTGGCGGCCAGCGCCCGCAGGCAGTCGCTCAGGCACGGGCGGCCGATGGTGGGGACGACCACCGCGTACGGCTCGGCCACCGGGTGCGGTTCGGGGGCGGTCATGAGCGGGCCTTCGCGCGCCGTACCGCGAACGGCCCGAGGACCAGCAGGTCGACGGGGGCCGAGCCGAAGCACTCCAGGGCGTCGCGGGGATCGTCGACCATGGGCCGGCCCGCCGTGTTGAGGCTGGTGTTCACGACGACGGGCAGTCCGGTACGCCGCTCGAACGCCCCGAGCATGCGGGCCACCAGCGGCTCGTCGGCGGAGGCCACCGTCTGGATGCGGGCGGTCCCGTCGACGTGGACGACGGCGGGGATCCGTTCGCGCCACTCCTCGGCCACTTCGTGCACGAACAGCATGTACGGGCTGGGCAGGGGGCCGTCGAACAGTTCGGCGGCGCGTTCCTCCAGCACCATCGGCGCCACGGGGCGGAATTCCTCACGTCCCTTGACCGCGTTGAGCCGCTCCAGGTTCTCGGCGCGGCCCGGATGGGCCAGCAGCGAGCGGTGGCCCAGTGCCCGCGGCCCGAACTCGGCGCGCCCCTGGAACCAGGCGACCACGCCGTCGCGGCTCAGCTCCTCGGCGACGGTCTCGGCGATGTCCTCGGGTTCCTCGTAGGCGACGGCGGCCCTCTCCAGCCAGCCGCGCAGTTCCTCGTCGCTCCAGCCACGGCCGAGGGCCGCGCTCTCCATGGCCGCCACGGGTTCCTTTTCGTTGGCTACGTGCAGGGCGGCGCCGAGGGCCGTCCCGGCGTCGCCTGCGGCCGGCTGCACCCAGATCCGCCGGAAGGGGCTCTCGCGGTGCAGCCGCGTGTTGGCCACGCAGTTGAGTGCGACGCCGCCGGCCAGGGTCAGTACGTCCTCGCCCGTACGGCGGTGCAGCCACCCGGCCAGTTCGAGCATGACGTCCTCCAGGCAGGCCTGGGCGCTCGCCGCGACGTCCGCGTGCTCCCGCGACCAGGGCGCTCCGGGCTCCCTGCCGGGCACCAGCGACGCCCAGGGCACGGGCCTGGCCCGGAAGCCGCCCGCACCGTCGGCGTGGACGTACTCCCGCAGCCGGTCCTTGAAGCGGGGGGTTCCGTACGACGCCAGGGCCATCACCTTGAACTCGTCGCTGCTGCGCAGGAAGCCGAGGTGCTCGGTCAGGTCCTCGTAGAACAGGCCGAGGGAGTCGGGCAGTTCCTGGGCCGCGAGAACGGTCAGCTCGCGGTCCACGTACCGGCCGCCGAGGTGGGAGCCGCACTCGCCGCGGCCGTCGAGCACGAGGACCGCGCAGTCCGGGTACGGGGATGCCTGGCCGGCGGACGCCGCGTGCGCGACGTGGTGGGCGACGAAGCGGACCTTCTCCGGGTCGAGGCCGGGCAGGGCCTCGGCGAGGAACGCCGGTGCCCGGCGGGCGTAGTCCTGGCGCAGGTGGTCGAAGGGGTCGTCGAGCCCCATCTGTTCGGCGGGGCGGGCGAGCGTGGGGTCGTAGGAGTAGGCGACGGCGTCCAGGTCGGCGGGGCGCAGTCCGGCCTGCTCCAGGCACCAGCGGGCGCTGAGTTCCGGCAGTTCCCATGCGGAGAACGGCAGCGGGCGTTTGCCGTGCTTGCGGCGGCTGAACCGCTCCTCCTCCGCCGCCGCGACGATCTGCCCGTCGATGACCAGGGCGGCGGCGGGGTCGTGGAACAAGGCGTTGATTCCGAGGACGCGCATGGGGACCTCCGTCAGATCCGCTGGGTCTGGGGAACGGACTCGGGCAGCGAGGAGAAGTAGGCGATGGTCCGCTTGATGCCTTCCTCCCACTCCACCCGGGGCTCCCAGCCGAGGAGTTCCCTGGCCAGGGCGGTGTCGGGCCGACGGCGCTCGGGGTCGTCCACGGGGCGTTCCACGAAGGTCAGCGTGGAGTGCGAGCCGGTCAGTGCGATCACGCGGCGGGCGATCTCCGCGACGGTGACCTCGTCGCCGCCGCCGATGTTCACCGGGCGGACCGCGTGGCTGGCCGCGACCAGCAGGACGCCCTCGACGGTGTCGTCGACGTAGCACAGGGAACGGGTCTGGCTGCCGTCGCCCGCGACGGTCAGCGGCTCTCCGGCCAGGGCCTGGCAGACGAAGGTGGGCACGGCGCGTCCGTCGTGGGCCCGCATCCGCGGACCGTAGGTGTTGAATATCCGTACGATGCCGGCGTCCATCCCCCGGGCGCCGACGTGTGCGGTGACCAGGGCCTCGGCGAACCGCTTCGACTCGTCGTAGACGCTGCGCGGCCCGACCGGGTTGACGTTGCCCCAGTAGTCCTCCCGCTGCGGGTGGACCAACGGGTCGCCGTACACCTCGGAGGTGGAGGCGAGGAGGAAACGCGCGCCGTCGCGGTGCGCCACCGCCAGCGCGTTGCGGGTGCCCAGGCTGCCGACGTCCATGGTCTCCAGCGGGTGACGCAGGTAGTCGACGGGCGAGGCGGGGCAGGCGAAGTGCAGGACGAGGTCGTACGGGCCGTTCAGCTCACCCCGCACGTCGTCCGCGGAGAGGTCGCACTGCAGGAACCGGAAGCCGGGCCGCCCCATGAGATGCGCGATGTTGCGGGTGGAGCCGGACAGCAGGTTGTCCGCGCAGTCGACTTCGACTCCCGAATCCAGCAGCCGCTCGCACAGGTGGGAGCCGAGGAATCCGGCGCCGCCGGTGACAGCGGCGCGGCGCCATGGAGGTCGTGTCGTCATGGGGGTCATGAGACGGCCTTTCGTCCGCTGGGAGGAGGCGTCGCACCGGGGGCCGGACCGGTCACCGCGGACCGGTCGAGGCGGCTGCCCGGGGCATCCCGGGCGCGGGCTTCCGATGGCCTCGCGCCCGTCGGAGCGCCTCCGTACGCGCTTCTCGAACACGTGACCGCCGTGGTTCGGCGGTACGGGCAGCTGAGTGCCCGGGGCGGTTGGTTTCACACATCGAATCTTGTTTGCTTCCGCGAAACCGGGTACCCACCCAAGCGGGCCATGGGGAGCGTGGGCCGTTCATACCCGGAAGGAGTAACCAGGGTGCTGGCCGGACTCTCCGCCGAACTGTTACGGACGCTCGCGCCGGAGCATCCCGGCAAGCATCCCGGCCGCGTTCCGGGCCGCGTTCCGGGCCGCATTCTGCTGACCGGCTGGTTCAGTTTCGTCGACGGAGAAGTGACCGCAGGGGACCTGCTCGCCCAGCGGCAGGTGTCGGCGGCGCTCGACCGGGCGGGACTGGCGCACGACACCGCCTGGAGCCCGGGTTTCCGGCCGGGGGCCAGGCCCCTGGAGGCGGCCGATCCCGCGCGGTACGGCACGGTCGTCTTCGCGTGCGGCCCGCTGCACGGGAGGCAGCTCACCGACCTTCACACGCGGTTCGCCCGGTGCCGCCGGATCGCCGTGGGCGTCAGTGTCGTGGACGCGGGCGACCCCGCCGTCACCGGCTTCGACCAGGTCCTCGCACGGGACGGTGACGGCACCGCGGCGCAGCTGGATCTCGCGGCGTCCGCGCCACTCGGAGCCGCCCCGCCGGTCGTCGGCGTGGTGCTGACGCACGGCCAGGGCGAGTACGGCGCCCGGCGGTCCCACGGGCACGTCGCCGAAACCCTGACGGGGTGGATCCACACGAAGGACTGCGCCCGCGTGGAGACGGACACCAGGCTGGCCGTGGACGACTGGCGGCTCTGCTCCACGGCCGAACAGTTCATGGCGCTCGTCGGCGGCTTCGATCTCGTGCTGACCACCCGCCTGCACGGCCTGGTGCTCGCGCTCCGCGCGGGCACGCCCGTCCTCGCCGTCGATCCGGTACGCGGTGGTGCCAAGCTCTCGGCCCAGGCGGGCGCACTGCACTGGCCCGCTCTCCTCGGTGCCGAGCAGCTGTCGCACGCCTCCCTGGACCGCTGGTGGACCTGGTGCCTGTCGACGGACGGCACCGCCGCCGCGGCTCGCCGGGCCGGCGTGATGCGCGGACGGAGCGGCGACGCGCCCCGGCAGGTGCGGGGCGCGTCATGACTCCGGAGTGCGACGGGACGGAGGGCGGGCGGAAGGCGTACGAGGTGGCCTGCGCGAGCCTGTGAGCCCGCGAGCGCGCCGCCGCAGCCCGGAGCCCGCGGCCAGCCGTCGGCTGTCAGCCGTCAGCCGTCAGCGGCCGAGTGCCTTGCGCAGAGCCTGCTTGTTCATCGAGGAACGGCCCTCGACGTTGCGCTTCTTGGCCTCTTCGTACAACTGGTCGCGCGTGGGCCCCTTGGAGCCGGTGTGCGAGCGCTCCCCGCCCCGCTCGTACGCGGACTTCTTGTCGCGGGTGGAGGTCTTGCTCGCGGTCGCGGATTCGCCGGAGCGGGCCCGCTGCTTGTTCACCGTCCGGGCGGCGATCTCCTTGGCCCGGCCCGTGGAGGTGCCGCGCTCCTCGGCGCCCTCCTTGATGTGCTCGTACTGACGCTCTCGCTTGGAATTCGATCCGGCAGGCATGTCGTTCTTCGTCCTCCCTGTACGTGGGCGCTCACGGATGATCCGGGCGCTCCGCGGGCGGGGTCCCGCCGCCGCGACCGCCGCCCTTCCTGCCGCCCTTGTCCGTTCCGTGGGCCCGGCCACCGCCACGGGACGTGCCCGGCTGCCGTGCTTTGAGTTCGGCGCTGTCCTGGGAGGTTGCCCCGCCCTTGTCGCTGCGCCGCTGTTCGGGTTGCTGAGGGTTCGACATCGTGCTCGCTCCTCACGCATGGTCCGGTTCGCCCGCCGGGTGCCCGGCGGAGCCCGCACGAAACACCCGGCCAAGTCCGCTGCGGTCCGCTCGGTCAGTGCCCGAGGGCCTTGGTCAGTTCCTGCTTGTTCATCGACGAACGGCCCTCGACGTTGCGCTTCTTCGCCTCCGCGTACAGCTGGTCCTTCGTGCGCCCCTGCGAACCGCCGTTCGACCGCTGGCCGCCGCGCTGCGGGGCGGACTTCTTGTCCCGGGTGGACGTCCTGCTCGCCGTCGCGGATTCGCCGGAGCGGGCGCGCTCCTTGTTGACCGTGCGGGCCGCGATCTCCTTCGCCCGGCCCGTGGAGGTGCCGCGCTTCTCGGCGCCCTCCCTGATGTGCTCGTACTGGCGCTCCCGTTTCGCGCTGGAACCCTGCGGCATGACGCTCTCCTTCCCGATCGGCGCGGCCCTGTCGACCACACGGCTTTCCCACCGACGCGCCGCGTACCCGCCGGCCTGTGCTGCCCGTCCGGAACCCGGAACGCGTCGACTCCATCTGATGCGGGGCCCCGAAGTTGTGCGCGCGCACAGCGTCCAGACGGATGAGCGGCCGACCACCCGGGGCATCCGCCGACGCCCCACGGCCTCTTTCACCGCGGACCTCTTGGGAAGTCAGCGCGAACCTCGTGGGAAGTCAGGACGGACCTCGCGGGAAGGAGGCGTGTCCGGCGGCGTTTCGGGTACACGGCGACCACCATGAGGCAGGACGTGCACCTGCCGGAAAAGAGACCACTGTGAGCGGACGACGTCGGCGCATCGCAGGGGTGCTCATCGCCCTGTGCGTGCTCCCGCTGGGTCTTACCGCCTGCGGCACGGCCGGGGAGCGCGGCGCGGACGCGTCCGCCGCGGCCGAGGCCCTCGAAGACGCCCTGGGCCGCGGCGACCTGGCGGCCCTGTGTGCGGCTCTGGCCCCGCAGACGCGCAGTGAGGTGGAGGAATCGGAGAAGAAGGCGTGCGTCGACGCCATCGGCTCGCAGGACCTTCCGGCGGGCGGCGCGGTCCGCGGTGTGGACGTGTACGGGCGACAGGCGCGTGTCGTGCTCGCCTCGGACACGCTGTTCCTGTCGCGGTTCCCCGACGGCTGGAAGGTCGTGGCCGCCGGGTGCCGGCCACGCCCCGGCCTGCCCTATCAGTGCTCGGTCGAAGGAAGCTGACCCATGCGCACCATGTTCACTCTCTGTCTGACGGTAGTACTGGGTGGCCTGGCCTACTTCACCGTGGTGGGACTGATGCACCGATGAACGCCGCCGCTCGGCCCGCGCGCGACACACCGGCCGAGGACGACGGCGGCACCGCGAGCCGACACGGCACCCGCCGCTTCCACCGGTTCCGCCGCTTCCTTCGGGACAACGGCATAAGCCTCGGCTTCGGCATCGCGTTCCTGCTCGCTCTCGCGGGGCAGGCGGTCGCGGGGTGTGCGGAGTTCAACAACGAGCTCGCCACGGACGGGCTCGCGCAGGTCGGCTTTCTCGACTACCTCGCGTCCTCCGACTTCGCCGTGGACGTGACGGAGAACTGGCAGTCGGAGTACCTGCAGTTCTTCCTGTACATCTTCGCCACCGTCTGGCTGCTCCAGCGCGGCTCGCCCGAATCGAAAGAGATGGACAAGGCCGGCCCCGAATCGGACGAGGAGCAGCGGATGGGAGAGCACGCCGGTCCTCACTCGCCGCGCTGGGCCGGTATCGGCGGGGTGCGCCAGGCGGTGTTCTCGCGCTCGCTCGGCCTGGTCATGGCCGGGCTCTTCCTGCTGTCCTGGCTGGCCCAGTCCGTCGCGGGCGTCGCCGCCTACAACGAGGAACAGCTGAGGCAGCTCCAGGCTCCCATCGGCTGGCCGCAGTACCTCCTGTCTGCGGAGTTCTGGAGCCGCAGCCTGCAGAACTGGCAGTCCGAGCTCCTGGCCGTCGCCTCCATGGCCGTCCTCTCCGTCTACCTGCGCCAGCGCGGCTCCCCGGAATCCAAGCCTGTGGGAACTCCGCACGGCTCCACCAACGTCGAGGGATGAGCGACCTGGATGAGCGATCCGGAGATCGTCGGCAGCCTCCAGTCCCTGATGCCGTCAGTAGGAGACCCGGTCGAGCAGTCCCTCCAGGTCGACCTCGCCCTCCCGTGTCTGGACTCCGGCCCGCATCGCCGTACGCATACGGTCCACCACCGCATCCGGCGACGGGTAGACCTTGCCGTGTGCCGTGCTCTCCTCGCTCAGCCTCGGCACCGGCCCGCCAGCCTCCGCCGCGTCGACGGCTTCCATGGCCGCGGCGGCCACACCCGGCGGCAGCGCGGCGATGCGCCGGGCCAGCGCGTCGACGAATCCGTCCAGCTCCTCGGGCGGCAGCGCGCGGTTGATCCAGCCGTAGCGCTCGGCCAGTTCGGCGTCGAACAGCTCGGCACCGAGAATGACCTCGACCGCCCGCGCGCGGCCCATCAGCCGCGTCAGGTACTGGGTCCCGCCGCCGCCGGGGAAGATCCCCATCCGTGTCTCCGGCTGGGACAGCCACGTCCGCCCTTTGGCGGCGAAGCGCATGTCGGCCGCCATCGCCAGCTCGCTGCCGCCGGCACGCAGGCGCCCGGCGAGCTTGGCGATCGTCACCTGCGGCAGCGTGCGCAGGCGCTCGTTCATCTGCTGCAACGGGTTGAGCGACGGATCGCCGTCGGCGGCGGCCAGGCGCATGAGCGACTCGGGATCGAACATGAAGTTGACATCCGCGTGCGCGGAGAAGAACTCCGGGTCGGCGCTCTGCAGGACGACCACCCGCACCCGCTCGTCCTGGCTCACCGCGTCGAAGAACCGGCCCAACTCGGTGATCAGTAGGACATCCAGCGTGTTGACCGGCGGGTTGTCGATGGTCAGGTGGGCGACGCCCGCCTCGACCTCGACCCGAAGCGCGGTGAAGTCACCGAACCGCCTGCTGTCATCGGTGGTCATGGAAGTGGTCATGAAGAGTCTCCTGATCCTGTGAAAGGCCGGCTGAACGGCAGGCGAGGTGCACTGTTCGACACCGCCCGCCGTGCCCTTGGAAAGACCGTACGAAGCACCGCATGCCACCGTCGATGCCTGCTTGGCGCAGATCGATATCCCGCTGTGTCATCGAGGACGTCGCCCGGCACCGTACGGATATGGGTCGGGCCGATGCCCGAGTACGCTGACGGACATGGAACTGGTCACGGACCCGGAACGGGTCACGGGCATGGACCTGCTCGCGGACGTGCTCGCGGTCTCCGGTGTGCGCGGCACCCTCGGGGCGCGGATCGAGGCCGGGGAGGCATGGGGCGTGCGCTGGGCCGAGAACGCGGACGCGGTCTTCTACGCCGTGGGCGCGGGGACCGCCTGGCTCGGCCTTCCCGGCGAACCCCCGAGGCAGCTCATGCCGGGCGACGTCGTCCTCCTGCCGACGGGGACCGCGCACAGCCTGTCCGGTGAGCCCGCCGCGTCGGTCTCCTCCTGCGACCTGACCGACGCCGAGACCGCTCGGAACGAAGGCGGTGTCCTGCGCTTCGGCTCGGGCCCCGTCCGGACCCACGTCCTGGCCGCGTCGTACGAGCACGACCCGGCGGTGTCGACGCAGGTCCTGACGCTGCTGCCCGACGTCGTCCACATCCGTGCGGACAAGGGCGGCAACTGTCTGGACGACACCGTCCGGCTCCTGTCCCGGGAACTCGCGCACCCCCGGATCGGCACGGCCGTCGTCCTCAACAGCCTGATCGACATCCTGCTCGTCCAACTGCTGCGCGTATGGCTCGCGACCGCACCCGACCCCTCGCGGCCCTCGTGGCTCGGCGCCCTCCGCGACGCCCTCATGGCGCAAGCGCTCACCAAGCTCCACCAGCAGCCCGCCCGCGCCTGGACGACCGAACTGCTCGCGGCCGAGCTCGCCGTGTCCCGGGCGACTCTGTCGCGGCGCTTCCTCGCCGTCGTCGGCCAGAGCCCCGGCGCGTACCTGACGCAGTGGCGGATGGATCTCGCCGCACGCCGGCTCCGCGACACGGACGACTCGCTTGAGAGCATCGCCCACTCCGTCGGATACACATCGGTCTACGCCTTCAGCCGCGCGTTCAGCCGCGACCGCTCCCAGCCGCCCGGCCGCTACCGGGCCGGCATCCGCGACCACGTCCGTGACCATGTCCGGGACCGAGACCTCGACGGGGCCCGACCGTCCCGGTGAGGGTGCGGCACCCGACCGCCCGACCGCCCGAGCCGACCGCCGCGCGTGACAATCCCACCGCTCCCGCCGCCGATGATCCTTCAAGCGCCCGGCCAACCGGTTGAACCTGGCGCGTTGAGGCGTTGGCGTTCCCCAACGCGCTCCCACTCCAAGCCCGCACGTCCTTGGCGTACGTCCGGCCGCATGCCGAAATGACCCTGCTCGCCAGATCGGTCCGACGGCGTGGCGGAGAGCGGGCCCGACATGCGGCCGCCTCCCGGCTTTCTCGTGGTGAAGGACGGAACACCCATGCATGCGCAACCTGACATCGAGGAGCCCGGAGCGGGCCGGGACGAGCCGATCGCGGTCGTCGGAGCGGCCTGCCGGTTCCCCGGCGAGGTCAGCTCCCTCACCTCGCTGTGGCGCCTGTTGATGGCCCGTCGGGAGACGGTGCGGGAGGTGCCCGGTGAGCGCTGGGAGCAGGCGGAGCTGGCCGGCCTCCCCGCCCAGGTCGCGGACCGGCTGCGGCACGGCTGCTTCCTCGATGACGACGTCTACGCGTACGAGCCGGAGTTCTTCGGCATCAACGCCGATGAAGCGCCCTGGGTGGACCCGGAGCACCGGTTGCTGTCCGAAGTGGCCTGGGAGGCGATCGAGCACGCCGGCATCCCGGCCCAGCGGCTGTCGGGCACCCCGACGGGCATGTTCTTCGGGATCTACCAGAAGGACTACATGCTGCGCGTGCAGCGACCGCTGGAAGAGGTCAACGCCTACGCGATGTACACCGGCTTCGACAGCATCGGCCCCGGGCGCGTGGGCTTCATGCTGAACCTGCGGGGTCCCCAGGTCGTCATCGAGAGCGCGTGCGCGTCCGGCCTGGTCGCCGTGCACACCGCCTGCCAGAGCCTGCGCACCGGCGAGTCGGACGTCGCGCTGGCCGGCGCGGCCATGCTGACCCTGGGGCCGGAGGGCGTCATCGCTCCCGCGCTGTGGGGCGTGTTCTCCCCGACCGGCCGCTGCCACGCCTTCGATGCCGCCGCCGACGGCTACGTACGCGGAGAGGGCTGCGGCGTGGTCGTCCTCAAGCGCCTTTCGGACGCGGTACGGGCCGGGGACCGCGTCCTCGCTGTGCTGCGCGGCACCGCCGTCAACCAGAACGGCCGGGGCACCCGGCTGAGCGCGCCCTCGGAGCCCGCGCAGATCGACCTGTACCGCCTGGCGCTGGAGCGCGCGGGCGTCGAGGCCGGGGACGTCGGGATGGTGGAGGCGCACGGCCCGGGTACGGCGGTGGGCGATCCGATCGAGTTCGCCGCGGTGGCCGCGGTCTACGGCAAGGGCCGCGACCGCTGCGCGCTGGGTTCGGTGAAGACGAACATCGGCCACACCGA
>NZ_LIPP01000041.1 GCF_001418335.1 Streptomyces aurantiacus
GGGCGGCGGCGTGCCGGGCGGGACCGGGGGAGAACCGGGCGGGGGAGCGCCGGGAGCCTGGAAGGTCGGCATGGGCGGCGGGCCGCCGGCCGCGCCGGTCGGCTGCTTCTGGTGAGAGGCCCACGGGTTGGGCTGCAGGAACATCGGCGGCCCCGGCGGCCGCTGTGAGCTGCCCGCCGGCCCGGCAGACCCGGCCGGCGAGGGGTTGCCGCTGCTCCCTCGACTGCCTGCACCGCCGGGTGACGGTCCCGAACCGGATGGCCGGGAAGGGCGGGATATTCCGCCGGAGCCCGGGGGCGGAGGCGTGGGGCGTGTACCGGTTCGTGAAGCGGCACCTGCACCCGCGCCGCGCAGCAGTCCGAACGTCTTGTACATCACGTAGGCACGGGCCACACTGCCGACGAACGAGCGGCCGTGCCCGAGTTGGATCGACCTCAGGATCCAGAACGGGATTTTGAAGACCACGTACATCAGCGCCAGCGCGACGAGTACGTTGACCAGCCCGTTGTCGTTGAGCCCGAACAGCCCGGTGGGGCCGAACCCGCCGGGGGTCAAAAACACCCGCACCCCGGTGATCAGGGCCAGGGACTGGGCGACCTGGATGGCCAGGACGCCCCCGAAGGCCTTCCACCACCAGCGGGCGATGCCGTCGGTCTGCGGCAGGGCATGGCAGATCAGCGCTAGGGGCGCGGCAACGATCAGGATGATCGTCAGGGCCACGCGGACGACGAAGGTCAGAAGCAGGGCGACCAGAACCCCGATGACCACGAGCCACATCAGGATCAGGAAGATGCTGTCGCTGCCGGCACTGAAGGAGCTGAGGACGAAGTCGCGCAGGGCAGGTCCGGCGGTATCGGAGTTGGCGCCGCCGTCCATAGCGGCGCGGGAGAGGGCATTGGCCAGGTCGACGGCCTTGCCCGCGAAGAACAACGACAGTGCGGCAGCGAGGAACCCCAGGGGAATCCGTGGCGCGATTTCTTTGACCGAGTAGCGCGTCTGTACCGTCTCGTGGCTCATCACCACGATTCCGGCGATGGCGATCAGCAGGGCGTAGCAGGCGAGAGCGATCTGCCAGGAGTTCGTCCACAGCTCGCCCACGCGCGGCATGGACGCGGGACTCGGCGTGGTCAGCAGTGTGCCGCTGAGTAGTTCCAGCAGTGGATTGAGCGCGAACTTGATCACGGACTTGAAGAAGCCCGTGATCGCGCTGCTGATGCCCTTGGCGATCCATCCGGAGATCCCGCCGGTGCCGTCAGCGCCGGGAACCTTGGCCGGAGGCATGGGTCCTGCCGTGGGGACGGAGGAGGCCGATGGATCGGGCTGCGGGATGCAGTCCGACGCCGAGCACGAGGACTCGGTCCTTGACGGCGTCGGTACGGGCTCGGCGGAGGCGGTCGGGGCCGGCTCCGGACCTGGGCTCGGGCTCGGGTCGGCGTAGGCGGAGAACACCGAGGCGAGCACCGCCAGGACAACGGTGCCGAGCACCAGGGCACGGCGCCAGCGGCGCCACCGGCCGCGACGGCTCGACGGGCCCGGCTGCGCCGGGCGCCCGGCACCGGTCCGGCTGGAGGAGACAGACGGACCCGGGAGCCGGTGTGCCAGGGCAGTGGCGGCATGGACGGCGGTCATCAGGCACCCACGATCCCTTTGAGGATCTGGACCACCATCGGGGCCAGCGCGGCCAGCCCATAGCCCCAACCGGCGCTTTTGAAAGCGGTCTTGGCCTTCTCCACCTCGCCGGGATCGCCACCGGCCATGACGTAGCGCACGCCGCCGATGGACAAGAACACCGTGGCGAGACCGGCCAGGATGCCCATGATCCAGTTGCGGATGTTGTTCAGCACCTCGTTGACCGATTTCGCCAGGGCCAGGACGGGAGCCGGCTCGGCGGCATGTGCCGAGGTGACGACGACGGCGAGCACCAGCACGGTCAAACCGATCAGCAGCAACACCCGGCACAGCCATCCGCTGCGCGGCTCCTGCCCGGGGCGATGGTGGGCTGCGGCGTCCGCGGGGATGTGGGCACGGCGGCAGGGCAGAGGGATCAGGCGCATCGGGGGACCTCCGGAGACACGCGGGACGCGAGGGCGGGTGTGGATTCCCCGCATCCAAGAAGGCCGGAATCAGCGCCGGATTTGGACACCGTCACCGCGGATTCCTCACCGGCCCCGGCCGGGCCGCCCTGCCCCACTGTGCTGACGCAGAGTGACTGTCGAGTCGGGCGGGAAGGTGGGCTCTGCGGGGCCAGTCCGTTGACGAGGCAGGAGGCGACCGGGTCGTCCGGGTCGGTGGCCGCGCCCTGCTCCCGCAGAAAGGCGACCAAGCGCCGCTCGGCGCGCTGGCGCGCCTTGTAGGCCGCCTCATGGGACATCCGGTGGCGGTCGGCCCAGTCGGTGATGAGCGTCTCGTCCAGTCGGGTGGCACCGATCAGGTCGGCCTCGGTCCGGGTCAGGACCGACTGCCGGACCGCCCGCGCCAGCACCAAGTCGGGATGACCCCACGGCGGCTTCGGAGCCGCCGACCGGAACGCGCTGGCCACCGGCATGGGGGCGTCCAGCGCCTCGGACAGCGCCGCGAACCCGGCGCGGTAGGCCGCCCAGCGCAGCCGCACCAGAATCCGCGGCCGGTCCACATCGATCGTCGTGAGCGCACCGAGGAACCCGGAGAGCACTTCGGCATGCAGGTCGAACAGGTCACCGGGAAACCGGGCCGCCAGCCAGCGGGACACCCCGGACAGCGCCGGCAGCGCCATGCCCGCGCAGGCCAGCGTCCACGTGGCTCCCTGCTCTCGGGACTGGCGCACCAGGTGCGCCCAGACCTCGTCCCGGGTGCTCCGGGGGCAGCGGCGACGGAGCATTCGGTCCCGCAACTCATCCAGCGGGATGCGCCGGTTGGGCAGACCCGGGTAGCTCCGGCCGTCCAGGGACAGCGGCTGGGGGCCGGTCACCAGCAGCGTGAAGCACTCCCGTGCGGTATCCAGCGGCGACGGTTGCCCGGTGGCGCGGGCGTGGTGGGCGCTATGCCTGTCAGCCATGTCAGGCGACTCCTTCACAAGGCGGAAGAGACGACGCCTCAAGGAATCCAGACAGCCGACAAGAAAAAGACAAGAAAAGAACAAGGAGGTTCCCTCCGGGAATCTCCGTGACGCTAAAGATTGCTTAAATAGGCTTATGGTCTGGGAGGATTCAGCGACGGAAGGAACCGGCTGACGGCTTGAGTATCAGCAGGCCCTCAGTGGAGGCTTAGTAGCCTGTGACCTACAACTTTAGTGCTGTCGTAGTAGGTTTCTAAGTGTCGCAGTGGACGCGTCATGCCTACGGGGTGACGTCTTGTCGCAGCCGATTGACGGTCGGTGAAAAGCTGTAACTGGCAGGCCGATAAATGGTCCTCGGCCTCATCCCGCCCCCGCCCTACGGGGGTGTGGCGGCATCGTTTCGAAAAGTCACATGACTTGCTTTAGGTGTGTGTGCGACGGTGGAGCGCGGTGCCGCCGAGCATGGGGCGGCGACGACGAATCTTGCGGTGCGGTGTCCAAAACAGTTACGCATCCCGGCCTTCTATGGTGACAGCGCACCACCCGGTCATCACAGCACCCAGGAGAGTGGGCATGACACCGCCCCGCCCGAAGCCCTCGCACGGCGCCTCCACCCCGCCAGACCGGCACCGGCCATGCCCCACGCCTGCGTGCCGCAGTGCACGCACCGACCGGCCCCGGCGTCCCCGGCGCCCGGGATCCGTCTGGCTGGTCGCCCAGCACCCTACCCGCCACGACACCCACGCGATCGAACCATGGCTGATGGAAACCATCGTCCGGGTCGTTGCCACCTACACCCGGCCCAGCCACCGCGTGCTGCTCCTCGCCCCGCCCGCCGGCCCCGACGCGCCCACTCCCGGCCGGACCACACCGGGCACCCGGACCGGGGGCGGACCGCTTCCCGCATTGATCGAGGCGGCCGGGACCGCAAGCCGACTCGGCCGCACCCTCGAAGCGGTCACGGCTGCTCCCGACTTCGACGCCCGCGCCGCTGCGGACGCCGCGTCGCCGGGGTGGCAGTCGGTACACCGACTGCCACCCGAGTCGGTCCGTCCCGCACCGACCGGCCACCGACCGGTCCGGCGACGCCGCGGGCCGACCGCAGTCGGCCCGGACCGCTACGACGCGGTCGTCGCACTCGTCGATCCACACCACCCGGAATGGGTCCCAGACGTCTTGTGGGGCAGCCTGCTGGCCCTCTCAGGAATCCTCGCCGTCATTACCCATAGTGACCGTCAGCGAGGCAGGTTGATCGACCCGGGCGGCCTCGTGACACGTGCCGCCCGCACTGCTGGACTGGCGCAGCTCGATCACGTGGCGCTCCTTCAGGTCCCCGTCCGCGATGGCGCCCTCGTCCCCGAGCTGGGCCTGCCGGCTGTCCTTCCCACGGACGACGCGCCTTGCGCTCCGGCCCCCTGGCACATGCGGGTGCAGGCCGATCTCCTGCTGTTCGCCCGCCCTCAGCACGCTGCTGACCCCATGGGGGAGGAGCGTCGATGACCGCCCGCGTCCCGCAGCCCTTCGCACGGCCCCGCCCGCTCATCTCGGTCTGGCCCACCGGGCAGCTCGACAGCCCCGCTCAACTCGCCGACGGCCACTACGTCCCGGAGACCGCCCAGGATGTGGGCCGGATGCCCCCGGCCGTCGCCGCCCACGCCATCGCCACCTACACCCGCCCCGGGGACACCGTCCTGGACCCGAACTGCGGCGCGGGCACCGTGCCGGCCGAAGCCCTGCGCTCCGGCCGGCACGCCATCGGACTGACCAGCCAGCCTCGGTGGTGGCCCGTCGCACGTGCCAACATCACGGCCGCCAAGTACGACGGCGCCACCCCCGACGGCATGGTGCTCGACCACCCACCCGCCCTGGCCGCTACCCGGCTGGCCGGACTGTCCGGAGACATCACCCTCATCCTGACCGCTCTGCGCCCCACAGCATCCGCCCACCAGCCCGATCGGCCGGGCGATGGCGAAGGTGCACCGCACGCTCCCGCCACCCGCCTGTGCCGGACGCTGACCGAATGCCGGCTCCTGCTCTGCCCGGGCGGCCACGTCATCGTCACCGTCCAACCCCGTCGTCGTCGTGGTTACCTGCTCGATCTGACAGGCCCGGTATTGGAGGCAGGAGAGGCAGCTGGCCTCATACCCGTAGACCGATGCATCGCTCTGCTGGCCGAGCTTCGCGGAGACCGTTTGATCACGCGCAACTCGCCAACACAGCGGCGCTCCGCGGGCCGGCACCAGCGCACGACTGGCCATCCGACCGCCCTCACTGTCCACCATGACGCCGTCGTCTTCCGCGCTCCGGTGGAGACCGCCCAAGTGACCGCACGCTCTGTCCCCATTCCGTTGGCAGGCTCTGCCTCCAGACAGCTGATCCGGCATCACCTACTGGAAGACCTGGGAATGGATCATGGGCACCAGGTCGCCATACAGCGGAGCGCAGCATGACGGCCGGGTATCTTGCGCGGCTCACCGGCGATTTGCCAAAGGCCTGGGCGATTCTTCTCCGGGACTGGGACCGTTCGCTTCGGTCCGGAAACTACCCAGAGACCACCCGGTACAACTACCTTCTTGCGGCCTCTCAGCTGGCCCGATACCTGGGCGAGCATCTTGCGGAGATCGGTGCACGGGGTGAGGCGCCGGATCCGACTGAGGTGACCCGATCTCATGTCGAGGCCTTCCAGGCATGGATGGTGCAGACCCGTTCCTCCTCGACGGCGCTGAACAAACACAAAGCCCTGCAGCAGTTCTTCAAGTGGCTGCGAGACGATGAAGAAGAGATCGACCGATCGCCGATGGACCGGGTCAAGCAGCCCAAGACGGTCCAGAAGTTGGTGCCGGTCATCCAGGACGAGGACACCGCTCGCATCCTGAGTACCTGCAAGGGGAAGGAGTTTGCCCAACTGCGTGACGAGGCAATCATCCGGCTCTACTGCAACACGGGTGCTCGGCTGGCCGAAGTCGGCAACCTGACGCTCGATGACATCGACATGAACACGGACTCGGTGCACTACCACGGCAAGGGCAGCAAGGACCGGCGGATGCGATTCGGCCCGCGGACCGGTCGAGCGCTGAGCCGATACCTGCGGGTCCGGGACAAGCACAAAGGCGCCGAGTTGCCGGAACTGTGGTTGGCGGACCGTGGCGTCCGCAGGCTCGCCCCGAACGGCATCAAGCTCATGTTGAAGCGGCGCGGCTGCGCCGCGGGTGTTGCCCACGTTCACGCCCACCGCTGGCGCCACACCTTCGCCCACGAGTGGAAACGAGCTGGTGGCGACAGCGGCGATCTCATGCTGTTACTCGGTTGGACATCCGATGACATGCCGCGCCACTACGGGGCCAGCGCGGCCGCCGAGCGTGCTCAAGAAACACACGTCAGGATGGGCATAGGTGAAAATGTCTGACCCATCATGCGGCACGTCCCCCTCGACACGGGCGGAGCGAAGGCGCAGCTATCGGGCAAGGGCGGCCGCGCACGCGTCGTGGGCGAACACGGCCGACCGAGCCGCGCGCACGGCACCCGGCACGAAGGCGTTCCTCGACCGATTTGAACGTCAGGTGGATCCCGAAGGGAAGCTGCCACAGGAGGTCCGCGAGCAGATGGCACAGAGTGCAAAGATTGCGTACATGCTCCGACTCGCCCGTCTCTCGGCGGAGGCGCGTCGACGTAGGAGCCAGAACCCGTAGTGGACGAACTCGCTTTCTCAGCGGAGGCGCTCGTTGTGGGAAGTCGGCGCAGTTGCCCGGCGGAAGCCTGGATGCACAGACTCCTTTACTCGGCCGAGTACGCTGGACACTGACCTCGAAGAACGACCCTTCGCATGCCGCTCAGGCCCCACATAACTGGGGGTCAAGGGGTCGCAGGTTCAAATCCTGTCGTCCCGACAGAGCGAAGGGTCTTCGCAGGCGAGAGCCTGCGGGGGCCCTTTTCGTGTGGCCGTTTCCGATCTTCGAGGCTGAGTGTGCCGCTGGTCGACACCTTTCTGTGCGGTCAGAGCACTGGAAGTCGGAGGACGTCCTGGTCGGCGTCGTGCAGCAGATGGTCCACTCCCGGCAGTGTCACTCGGCCCGGTCCACCGGCATGCGCGTGGCGCAGGGCGGTCGTCAGGCGTTGGGGCCTTGGAATGCCTCGAAGAGCTGGGCGACAGGCGGGGGCAGGTCGGTGTTCGCGCAGGGAGGTGACGGCGGCGTCGATGGCCGCGTCGAGTTGGAGCGTGACCAGGTCCAGCATGCCGTGTTGATTCTTTACCGGCCCTCAGGAGGTCGCACAAACAATCGACGTGCTCCTGAGCTTGATGTGATCCATGAGTCCTCTTCTATTAGGTGAGGGTCCCGAATTGACAAGGAGCTTCCCGCCCTCCCGGTCTCTGCGCTACTGTCGTCTGGTCCAGCGCAGGCCAGGGGGAACTTTTGCTCAATATGGCTACTGTTCAGCTCGATTTTGTCCCGAGCGCCGTCACTCCCGCACAGAAGTTATGGACTCCGGCTGAGCCGCTCGCCTGGGACTCGAAGGGCATTGACGATGAGGTGTCCCTTTCGAACCTTGCTGATCGAATTCCCGGATTCGCGTCGACGCGAACGAAGATCCAGTCGGATCTGATCGACTTCCAGAATCGGCGACTAGCACAGATCCTCTCCTTCCTGGAGAAGGCCGCGGTCGACCTGTGCGTCTTCCCGGAATACGCATTCATCGCACATGCGTCCACGTTGCAGATATTTGCGGGCTTCGCCCCGCGTATCACTATCGTCGCGGGGCTCGGAGTGCCCAGGACCAAGGGCACCGAGGCGCTCAAGGTGTACACGGACGACGTCGTGGCTCCAGGGGCCAACGTCGCCGCCGTGTTCAGCGACAGCGACTGCTATCTCGTCGCGAAGAAGCACATGGCCGAGGGGGAGGAGATCGAGCCGGGAGACGGTCCCCGGATCGTTGAGGTTTCACTGGGCGGTACCTCCATCCGGCTGGGCGTGGCGATCTGCAAGGACTACCTCGTCTCGGGTCCGAACCTCGGTGGCTTCGACTCAGCACCCGATGTGCTGGCCATTCCTGCCTACACGAACAACACCGAAGCGTTCCATCCGGAAGCACCGCGTGACTTCCCACGGGTTCTCGCCAACCACTCACGGTTCGGTGGATCCACCGTCTTTGCGGCTGGTTGCCAGGACCACTTCGTCGAACAAGGAATCCCCCGGCCGATTCCCGCGGAGGCGGAGGGCATTCTTGCCGTGGAGTGGCACGGGGCACCGGAGAAGCCGACCTCGCTCCTGAAGGGGCGCAACCGGGTGTCGGTCAGGAGCGCGATGGTGTCGCGCTCGGACGGCGACGCAGCGGCCAGTATCGTCCGCGCCTTCCAGGCACTCGCGCACGGTCACGGCCAGGCGCCGACCTCCGACGATACGCAGGAGGAGCAACGCTGGCTGGACTATCTCAAGGGCAAGCCTCGGCTCGCCCTGGTCGCGGACGCGGTCCTGCTCTACCGCCGTGCGAACAACGACGACCTGGTGACCCCGGATCTCGTCACGCGCCTCTCACGGCACCTCGTCACACCGGAGACGCAGTCTGTCGCCGAACACCGCCGCCAAGCCCACAACACCGTCTCCAAGCAGATCAGGCGGTCGTTGCAACACGACTACGTGGACGACCTGGCAACGGATCAATTACTGCTGAACGCGGCATCCAAATACGCCCCCGCACGTGGTGACGACGGGGGTGGGCGCGCGCCGGAGGGCGGTGACGCCGCCGAGCCCGAGATCCGCTGGCACTTCTCTGTCGGACTCGGTCGATTCGACTCGGACGAAGCGGTCGCGACGCTCTCCGACCAGCAGGACCTCCTCCTCACCTTCGCGCGCTCAGCACCGGCCGGCTCCCGGATCGTCCACCGGTTGGAGACGGACGAAGATCCGGCCTCCGGAAACATCGCGGCTCGATACTCGGTGAACTTCTTCGGCCCCTCGGACGACGAGAGCGTGCAGTACTTCACCGGCCTGCAGCGCATCAGCCGGTCGGTATTCCGGCGTGGTTGGATGACCTACACCTCGCAGAACCAGGTCATCACTGGACACCAAGTCCATATCGTTCCCGGCCAGAACGCTTCTCCCAAGGTCCGGGAGGACCACGGATTCCTTGTCGACGTACTGCGTGCGACCGGCGGCGGCTGCGTCCTGGAGATGAGCGGTCTGCGCGGAAGCGAGGCGCAGGACGACGCCCAGAACGAAACCACTCAAACACCTCTCACTTTGATGGATCCGGCTAACGGAAAGGGTGCACGGTGGTTCTTGTCCCAACCGTCAGGACGTATGAACCTGGGCACCCGAGTCACGCTGACCACTCCGGAGCGCAACGATCCACTCGCCACTCTGGTGGGTACAGCGCTCTTCGACGGGGACTTCACCATCATGGAGGCGTCCGGCGCTGACGGCGCGGGACTGGACGGCGCCGGCCGGGTCGACTACTCGGTGGAGGTCGCCCACCGGATCCTTCACCCGCCGCATGGGCACATCGAAGGACGCGGACTTGGCCGGCGGCATCACCTCTTCATCCCGGTGAACGACTTCGCCGTGCTCGGGGAGGGCGCCGTCATCGGCACGGCGAGCGCGGCCCGACCGTTCGTGGATGACGAACAGGAGATTCGCATTCCGGACCTGAGCCGGCTGGTGCACACGTACGTCATCGGCCGCACCGGCGTCGGAAAGACCAACACGCTCAAGAACCTCGCCCTGCACGATCTCGGACGGCCTGGCCCAGTGATCATTGTGGACCCGCACGGCGATCTGTACGACTACTCCGTGCGGCATGCCACCTCACGGGATCCGCTGGTAGCCCTGGATTTCACAGGAGAGCGGACACCGAGCCTTAATCCCATCTATTTGGACGCGCAGGACGAGGAAGGGATCCTCGCAAATATTGAAGAACTGATCGAGATCGTGGTCAACGCTCAGTATTACGAGTGGGCCGGGCCTCGATTCTCCGACATGCTGCGACTCTGCCTGCACTCCCTGGTCGCGGCCGCGGACGAGAAGAACGGTGAATGGGCGCGACTCGGCGATGTAACGAAACTCGTCGAGGACAAGCAGTACCGGAGAAGGGTGGTCAGACGGCTGGGGCATGTCGGGCGTCAGGACCTGGTGAAGCGCTGGAACACGCACGAGAGAATGAAGGAACCCGAGCAGGCCGAGCTCGAACAATGGTTCGTGTCGAAATTTGGCGAATTTCGACGCCCCGGCGTGCTCGCATCAGCCACCAGCGGAAAGCCAAGCATCAATTTGGAGGCTTCCCTACGCGACGGAGCCGCCCTGCTGGTCAAGGTCCCACAGGTGGCTCTGGGGGTCGGGGCGAGTAATTTCCTCGGCTCGTTCATCGTTGAACGTGTTCTCCGCTATACAATGAGCGGCGCCTTCCTGGGGAGTGACGTCCCCGCCATGCTGATCGTTGACGAATTCCAGAACTTCGTCAGCACATCATTCGTCACCTTGATCCCGGAAGCACGGAAGTTCAACCTCGGGATCACGGTGGCCAACCAGACTCTCAGTCAGTTGTCCGCCTTCTCCGTCCGTGAAGGCATACGCAGCGAGAGTCTCAGCCAGACCGTCCTCGGCAACGTCGGCAACATGATCATCCAGGGCGTAGGACACAACGACGCCAAGCGGTTGGCTCCGGAGGTGGGGCTGGACTCCGCCGACCTGTCGCGGATCGCCAAGTACAGCGGTCTGGTGACCCTGACGGTCAACGGCGAGCGTCTCGATCCTTTCACCGTCCGGATGAGCGACTCGAACGAACGTCCCGGCGTGGTTGCCGCAGCAGTGGCACTGAGTCAAGCCAACGACGCGCTCGAACGCGCGGGCAAGGGCGTCATCGTGCCGAAGGTCGATCGCCCCAACGGCGCAGAGGGGAACGGCTCGGACGAAAAGAACGACGGGAGAGGCGGGGACGGCGGCACGGGCACGGGCGTAGACGCTTCGGGGAGGTGGCCATTTGCGGATCATCGGTTGGAGGAGCGCCGACAGGAAGCCGGGAAAGAATCCAGGGGTGAGGAGCCTGACCAGGCAGAGAGGGGGAACGCCGCGCCGGCTCGGCCGGACCGGCAGCAGGCAGACCCCGAGGATTCAGGCGACGACAACATGGGGATCCTCTGATGGAGTGGATTTCTCCCGTGGTGTCGGGTATCGGCGCGGTACTTTCTCTGCTGGCGGTGTTCATCGTCGCAAAAATGCACGTCCAGGGCGAACACACCAAATGGTTACGGGAAGAGCGGGTGCGCTCGGCGATCGACCTGAAGATGGCCGTCTCCCGCGTGCGGGTGACGTACTCCCGTCCTGCGGCGGGGCGCCCCTCTCCGTCGCGGACGCTCGACCAAAGTTCTCCGAACAGCAGTTTTGATTTCGTGGAAGTCAACGCGGCAATGGCCAGACTGGATATCGTCGGCAGCTCACGTACGGTGTTGCAGGTCGCAACCCTGCGAGACAAGCTGCGTGAGTTCGTCAGGGCAAGTACGGAGAACGAAGCTGACTGGCGTGAGAGGCGCGATGCCGTTGACGCCACCGTGAACAGTATTGTCCAGAGTGTTCGGAAGGATGTGTCGTGAACAGTCCCCCCATGGAGCAGATTCACAGGACCGAACACGGCCCCGAGATCTGGGCTGCGCCCGAGGACCTGTCGGACGCTTGGACCGATCACGACGTGGAGGCCGTAGCGGAGGCGCTGCGGGCCGGCGGTCGCTTCGACGCGCGCGGGAATGAAGTGGCCGACCGGATTTTCTGAGCATCCCGGCACAGTGGGAAAGCCTCTGTCGGCCGCGCGCTTCGGTTCTGAGTGCGGCGTTCGTGGTCTGTGGTCGTAGATCAGGGTCATTGCAAGGTCGGCTCTGTGCGGGCAAACAATCGCCTGACGTGAAGATCTGAGGTGTCGCGCTGTTGCCCTGACACGCGGCAATGCCCCAATGGGTGTAGTTCCAGCGTTTGTCGGCGCGGTGCTCGGCCAGCAACTTGGAGCAGGTGGTATGGCTGACGACGTGCTGGAAGTGGGCTTGCTGCTGGTGGCCGGCCATGGCGCCGGAGCCGTCCCCGGCCCACAGACGCATCGTCTTTTCGACCCGGTCGAAACCGAGACGGATGGCGGCGTCTCGGTCGGCCGTGACGGCCTTTACCGTGTTGTTCGCGACGTGCATCTCGCATCTCGGCCTTGTCGCTGCCGGGGGATCTCGGCGCTCGTCACGCCTTACTCGGTCCTTTGCCGTCACCCGGCAGAATGGATGTGTTGGTCCGTCCAGTGCTAGGGGGAGGTGGGCAGGTGCGGAGGTGGGCGCGGTGGCCTGCCAGGCCGGAGGACTCGGCGGTGACGTCGTCCACGCCGGCGACCACGAGGGTGTCGCCTTCGCGTTCGAGCAGTAGATGGCGGTTGCGCAGCGGTTCCCAGCCCAGTTCGCCCATCAGGTCGACCAAGCCCTGGGCCTCGCTGTAGTACTCGTGGTTGCCGGTGACGTATACCCGGACCGGGTCTTTGCCTTCGACGGGTTCGACCTTTCGGAATCGAACCCACCGGCGGCAGCCGCTGGGCCCGACAAGCAGACCCGGCCGGCCACCTGTCACCGTACCCACGGAGTCCGGTACTTCCACGATCCGCTGGGGCGGACGCCAAAACCAACCCGATCCGGCGAACCTGTGCGGTCACAGCACCTGGCTCAGTCAGGCGGTGGTGGAGGCGCGGAATGGTGCTCGGCTCTGGTGACGCGTTCTTCAAGGGCCCTGATGCGGGCCAACTCCCTTGCTGACGAAGCAGGTTGTGACGTGATGTGCGTGGGAGTTGTGAGAAGTTCACGCATGACTCTTGGGGCTCGGTCGCACGCGGAAGACTCGGAGAGGCTCACTCGGCGTCTTCGGACAGGTCCGGCGCCGGCCCATGGGATGGGAGACCGATCAACGATGTTCACTATGGCACATAGCAGAGTACGGGCGGTGGCCGCGCTCGCGCTCTCGGTCGTCGCGGCGCTCACCTTCGGTGCGACCGCCCCGACCGGCGCGGCAGCGGCCCCCGCCCGCGCCCTCGCGAAGCAGGGACCGACCTCGGTGGCGTACGTCGAGGTGAACAACAACAGCATGCTGAACGTCGGCAAGTACACCCTCCGCAACGGCGGCGGCAACGTCTTCGACGTCGCTGTGATCTTCGCGGCGAACATCAACTACGACACCGGCACGAAGACGGCGCAGCTGTATTTCAACGAGAACGTGCAGCGCGTCCTTGACAACGCTGCCACGCAGATACGGCCGTTGCAGCAGAAGGGCATCAAGGTCGTCCTCTCGGTGCTCGGCAACCACCAGGGCGCGGGCTTCGCGAACTTCCCGTCGCAGCAGGCGGCTTCGGCGTTCGCGAAGCAACTGTCGGACACCGTGACCAAGTACGGCCTCGACGGCATCGACTTCGACGACGAGTACGCCGAGTACGGCAACAACGGCACCGGGCAGCCCAACGCCAGTTCGTTCGTGCATCTCGTGACGGCCCTGCGCGCGAACATGCCCAGCAAGATCATCAGCCTCTACAACATCGGCCCGGCCGCGTCGCGTCTGTCCTACGGCGGCGTCGACGTCTCGGCCAAGTTCGACTACGCCTGGAACCCGTACTACGGCAGCTGGCAGGTCCCCGGCATCGCACTGCCCAAGGCGAAGCTGTCGCCGGCGGCCGTCGAGATCGGCCGGACCTCGCAGAGCGTGGCCGCCGACCTCGCCCGCCGCACCGTCAGCGAGGGGTACGGCGTCTATCTGACGTACAACCTCGACGGCGCCGATCGCAGTGCCGATGTCTCGGCGTTCAGCAGAGAGTTGTACGGCAGTGACGCCGCCTATACGCCGTGAGGCGACCGCACGTCCCGGGGTGTGGCGGTCTCCGGTAGGACCGTGACTCGTGCATGCCGCGCTCTCGACAACGATGTCGGGGGCGCGGCGCGGGGTGGCCATTCACTTGTGCGCCTCTGCGTCGACTGAGCCGAGTCCTTATGCGTCGCCCTTGCGGCGGCGAGGTGCTGCTGAGCGGGGCGGCGCCGAGCGCATGTGGTCTCTCACCGGAGCCAGCAAGCCGGCGAGGGCCTTGACGTCGTCGTGTGAGAGCGGCTCGAACAGCAGGCCCCTGACGACCTCGATGTGACCGGGCAGCACCTTTGCGAGCAGCGTGCGGCCGGCGTCGGTGATGGTGACCGTGACACTCCTCTCGTCGTCCGAGGAGGGGGCCCGCACGACCAGAGCCGCCTTTTCGAGCAGACCCGCCTGGTAGGTCAGGCCGCTGCGGCTGTAGACGACGCCGTCGGCCAGGTCGGTCATGCGGTGACTGCCCGTCGGCGAATCGCCGAGCCGGGCCAGCAGCTGGAACTGCACGTAGCTGAGATCGCCGGTTTCGCGCAGCTGCTGCTCGACCGCGTGCCGGAGCAGGCTGGTCACCTCGATGAGGTCGAAGTAGGTGCCGAGCTGCACGGGGTCGAGCGACGGCGGTGAGTCAGACATGAGCTGAGTCTACTGCTTCGAATTCGAAGAGCGTGGCGGGCCATCGTTCTGACCGCCAGGGGCGGCGCTGGAGCTGAACGGGTGGAGTGACCTCGTGGGCGTGCGGGCAATGTCGCCCTCGGCCCTCCCTGTTGGCGCTGCCCGTGCTGCCCGTGCTGCCCGTGCTGCCCGCGCTGCCCGCGCTGCCCGTGCTGCTCGTGGTCGACAGCGGCTTGCGTCGGCAGTCACCCGACATGGGGCAGGCGCTGCGGGAGCGCCTCACCTGCTTGTGCGCCGCCACGGCGACGGGCCCGCACCGGCTGTGCATCGACGGTGGCCGCCACTCACTTGCTTCGAATTCAAAGCAGTAGTAGCGTATGCCGCAGTTGCTTCAAGTTCGAAGCAACAACGTGAAGCGAAAGACGAGGCTCCAAAATGAAGGCAGTGCGTTTTCACGAGTACGGCGACGCGAGCGTCCTGCGGTACGAGGACGTCGAGCAGCCCGTCCCCGGCGCCGGGGAGGTTTTGATCCGGGTCGCCGCGACCTCGTTCAACGGTGTCGACGGCAACATCCGCGGGGGCTTCATGCAGGGCCCCATCCCGGTGACGCTGCCGCACATCCCCGGCCTCGATGTCTCCGGCACGGTCGAAGCGCTGGGTGAAGGCGTGACCGACCTCGCGATCGGCGATCAGGTCGTCGGCTTCCTGCCGATGGCGGGCGACGGCGCGGCCGCGGAGTACGTGGTGGCCTCGGCCGGGATTCTGACGCCGGCGCCCACGAGCATCCCGCTTCCCGATGCAGCCGCGCTGCCGGTGGTCGGCCTCACCGCGTGGCAGGCGCTCTTCGACCACGGCAAGCTGACGGCCGGGCAGCGTGTGCTGATCAACGGCGCGGGCGGAGCGGTCGGCGGCTACGCCGTGCAGCTGGCCAAGAACGCGGGGGCGTACGTGCTCGCCACGGCCGGCCCGCGCAGCAGCGAGCAGGTCAGGACGGCGGGCGCCGACGAGGTCATCGACCACACCACCACTGATGTGCTGACGGCGGCAACGTCCGTCGACATCGTGCTCAACCTCGCGCCGATCGACCCCGCGCAGCTGGCCGCGCTGCCCACCCTGATCCGTTCCGGCGGAGTGCTGGTGAACACCACGGTGTGGATGCCCGCGCCCGGCGACGAACAGCGCGGCGTACGCGGCATCGACCTGTTCGTCCGCAGCGACGCCGACCAGCTGTCGAGGCTGGTGGCGCTGATCGACTCCGGTGAGCTGCGTGTCGACGTCGCGCAGCGAGTGCCACTGGCGGAGTTGTCGGCAGTCCACGCCCAGGCCGCCACGGGCGAGCTGCACGGCAAGGCCGTCGTCGTCGCACCCGCCGCCTGATGCCATCCGTCCCAAAGGCGCGAGGTTCACGGCCCTGGGCCCGCAGGGCATGCCCACCCCTCGGGCACTGGCGACCCTGCTGATCAGCAGTACCGCAGCCGTCCAACCAAATACTTGGCTAGCCACCTAATCGATGTTACGTTTTACGTGGCTGGCCACCTAACTGGTCCGTTCCGTCAGCCCATCGAAGGAGACAGCAGTCATGAAGGCCATCGTTTTCGACACGTTCGGCGGCACCGAGGTCCTGCACGAGGCGGAGACCGACATCCCCGAGCCCGGCCCCGGCCAGGTCCGTGTCCGCGTCCGCGCGGTCGGCGTCAACCCGGTGGACGGAAAGATCCGCTCCGGGATCATGGAGGCCATCTTTCCCACCACCCTGCCCGCCGTCCCCGGCGGGGAGATCGCCGGAGTCGTCGACGCCCTCGGCGAAGGCGTCGACCGGCTGAAGGTGGGCGACGAGGTGCTGGGCTGGTCCGACACCGGCGCCTACGCCCAGTACGCACTGGCCACCGCGGCCGTCCTCGCCCTCAAACCGGCCGGTCTGGACTGGACGCACGCGGCCGCGCTGCCGGTGGCGGGCGACGGCGCCGACCGGGTGCTGGACCTGCTCGACGTCAAGGCCGGCGAGACCCTGCTGATCCATGGAGCGTCCGGCGCACTGGGCACCGTCGCCGTCCAGCTCGCCGTCGCACGCGGCGCCCACGTCATCGGCACCGCGGGCCCGGCCAACCAGGAGTACGTCGCCTCGCTCGGCGCCACCGCGCTGGTCTACGGGGAAGACCTCGTCGAGCGGGTCCGCGCGGTCGCCCCGAAGGGCGTGGATGCCGTGTTCGACGCCGCCGGAAAGGGGGCGCTGGAGGACTCCATCACCTTGCGCGGCGGCACCGACCGGATCGTCACCACAGCCGACTTCCGGGCCCGCGAACTCGGCGTCGTCTTCGCCGAGGGCCCGGCGCGGCGCTCGGCCGCCCGGCTGGCCGAACTCGCCCAACAGGCCGCGGACGGCGCGCTGGTGACCACGGTCGGCGCCACCTACCCGCTCGCCGACGCGGCCAAGGCCCAGCAGACCAGCGACGCCGGCCACAACCGCGGAAAGCTCGTCCTCACCGTCGACTGACCTTCTCCGACCTCCTCTCGCAGGGGCCGGCCCCCGCGCCTGCGAGGCCGCGCAGTCGGCCCCGAGCCTGCGGAGCCAGCCCCGTACGGCCGTCTGCAACCAGCACTCCCTACCGCCGCTCAGCCCGTGTCCGCACGCCGCACGCCCCACCCGTCGCGTGTCCGGACTCGCCCTTCCCCATCCCTCCCGGACAGCCCAGCACAGCCCAGCACCGGACCGCATCGAACCGAAGGAAGCCCTCATGCCCACCACCGACCTGAACGCCCTGTGGCAGCCCGCCCGCGCCGGGGACATCCGACTGCCGCACCGGCTGGCCATGGCCCCGATGACGCGCAGCCGCAGCACCCCTGAAGGTGTGCCGACCGAGGTGAACGCCGAGTACTACGCCCAGCGCGCCTCGAACGCGCTCATCATCACCGAGGGCACCCAGCCGTCCGCAGACGGGCAGGGCTACCTGCTCACCCCCGGCGTCCACACCGCGGAGCAGGTGGCCGGGTGGCGCAAGGTCACCGACGCCGTGCACGCCGCCGACGGGCGCGTCGTCGTACAGCTGATGCACGTCGGGCGCATCGCCCACCCCGCCAACACCCCGCACGGACGGCAGCCGGTGGCGCCCTCCCCGGTGCGCCCGACGGGCATGATGTACACCCCGTCAGGACCGCAGGAGATGCCGCAGCCCCGGGCGCTGTCCACCCAGGAGATCGCCTCGACGGTCCGGGACCACCGCCTCGCCGCCGCGGGCGCGATCGCGGCCGGCGCGGACGGCGTGGAGATCCACGGAGCCAACGGCTACCTCGCCCACCAGTTCCTCTCCTCCAACGCCAACGAGCGCACCGACCGCTACGGCGGCTCGGTCGAGAATCGCATCCGCTTCGCCGTCGAGGTCGCCACGGCCGTCGCCGACGAGATCGGCGCCGGCCGCACCGGCATCCGCCTGTCACCCGGCAACCCGTACAACGACATCCGCGAGGACGACACGCACGAGCTGTACGCGGCGCTGGTGCGCGCCCTCGCACCGCTGGACCTGGCCTACCTGCATCTGATTCACGCCGGCGACGAGAAGCTGCTGGACACCCTGCGGTCGCTGTGGCCCGGCGCGCTCGTGCTCAACCGCGCGGGCGCCGACCTGGCCGCGCGCGCCAAGGACGTCGCCGACGGCCGGGCCGACATCGTCTCCGTCGGCGCGCCGGCGCTGGCCAACCCCGATCTGGTCGAGCGGGTACGCTCCGGAGCGCCGCTGAACACCCCCGACCCGGCCACGTTCTACAGCGGTGGCGAGACCGGGTACACCGACTACCCCACCCGCCACGACGCCTGAGGAGAAGCGCGATGACCGACCCCGCCTCCAGGCACCCCAGCACGGCGCGCGAGGGACGCCTCAGCTACGCCATCTTCCAGCTCGCCCGCGCCCACCGCGGCCACGCCGCCGCCATGCTCCGCACGATGAACCTGCACCCGGGCCAGGAACTGCTGCTCATGCAGCTCTTCGACCGCGACGGCCAGACCCAGTCCGAACTGCTGGACAGCGTCGGACTCGATCACTCCACCGTCTCCAAGGCGCTGCGCCGCATGCAGGACGCCGGACTCCTCACCCGCGAACCCGCCGCACACGACCGGCGCGCCATGGTGGTCCGCCTCACTGACACCGGCCGCGCCCTGCGCGAACCCATCGCGGACATGTGGCGGACCTTGGAGGAGATCTCCGTACAGGGCCTGACGGCGGAGCAGATCGAGGCGTTCACCACGACCGCCTACGCGATCGAGCAGTCGGTCAAGGACCGCGGTCGCAAGGCCCCGTCGGGCCAGTAGCCTGCCGTGTGCACGTGGCGGTCGGCTCACGTGGTGGTGTGTGCCAGTTCCTGGCCGAGGTGGTGGGCGAGCTGTTCGGGGCTGGGGTTCTCGACGATGGAGACCATGGCGATCTCCAGGCCGGTCAGCGTCATGAGGGTCTTGGTGAGTTCGAGGGCGGTGAGGGAGTTGAGGCCGTTCTCCAGGAAGTTGCTGTCGTCGGTGAGGGTGGCGTCGAGGAGGGTGCCGGCCTGGACGCGGATGGTCTCCGTGAGGAGCCGCTCGCGTTGCTCGGGGGTGGCCGTGGCGAGCCGCTGCTCCAGATCGGTGATGGCCTGGTCCGGGGTGCCGGGTGTGTCGGTCATGGACGCTCCTGTGTGAGTGGTGTGGTCGTGCAGCCAGTAGCGGGTGCCCTGGAAGGGGTAGGTGGGCAGGTCGATGGTCCGAGGGTGGGCCCCGTCCCCGCGTAGAGCGGTCCAGTCGACCGTGCTGCCCGTGGTGTGGAGCCGGGCGAGGGCGGTCAGCAGGGTGTGGGTGGGGGGCGGTCGTTGAGCG